>NZ_JBIWOW010000004.1:0-394663 GCF_044767945.1 Kitasatospora sp. NPDC101183
TCCACCTCCGCCGCGAACGGAGCGATCTTCGCCTCCGCCAACGAACGCACCGCCTCACGGAGCATCTCGTGCTCCTCGGAGATACGGAAGAGATCGAACTCCTGGCCCATGGTCGGTTCTCCTGTTGTGCGACGGTACTCAGTACCCTTCATTATGCACGCGCACAGCAAAAAGGGAACTCAGTGCCTTCACATGACGGCACTGAGTTCCCTATCCTTTTTCCTGCCGAACTTCTGCCGTACTTCTGCCGCAGGGAGATGAGAGCGTGATCCACCCCGCCATCGACGCCGACAGCCCCGGCGCCACGCTGTACTTCCAGCGCTGCGCCTGGTGCTGCAACCCGACCTTCCAGCGGCTGCTGTGCCCCACCTGCGGCTCCACCGACCTGGAACTGGAGCCGAGCGAGGGGACGGGCGTCGTCCGCCGCTGCGAGGTCGAACAGGCCAGGACGCCGCTGGTCCGTCAGAAGTCGCTGATCCGGATGGAGGAGGGCTTCGACGTCTGGTGCATCGTGGACGGGCTCCGCAGCACCGTCCCGGTCGGCACCCGGGTGCGGCTGCTCCCCTCCCCCGAGGGCGACCAGACCGAGCTGCGGCTGCTGCCGATGGAGGAGGCGGCGCACCCGGTGGACGTCGAGCCGCGCCCGCTGCCGCCGTCCCGGGGCGGGTTCACCCAGCACCTCGCGGCCTTCGCGGAGTAGGCGGGGCCGGGTACGGACAGAGCGGAGGGCGTGGCCCCGGGGGTACCGGGTGCCACGCCCTCCGCTCGTCGGTCGGTCCGCCGGGTCAGCCCTTGCGGGACTTGACCTCGGCGGTCAGCTGCGGCAGGACCTCGAAGAGGTCGCCGACCACGCCGTAGTCGGCGAGCTCGAAGATCGGGGCCTCGGGGTCCTTGTTGACGGCCACGATGGTCTTCGAGGTCTGCATGCCGGCCCGGTGCTGGATCGCACCGGAGATGCCGTTGGCCACGTAGAGCTGCGGGGAGACCTGCTTGCCGGTCTGGCCGACCTGGCTGCTGTGCGGGTACCAGCCCGCGTCCACGGCGGCGCGGGAGGCGCCGACGGCCGCGCCGAGCGCGTCCGCGAGCTCCTCGACGACGCCGAAGCCGGCGGCCTCGCCGACGCCGCGGCCGCCGGAGACCACGATCGCGGCCTCGGTCAGCTCGGGGCGGCCGGAGGAGACGCGCGGGGTGCGCGAGGTGACCTTGGCGGCGTTGCCCGTGAACTCCACCGACACGTTCTCGACGGCGCCGGCGGCCGGAGCGGCCTCCGGGGCGACGGCGTTCGGCTTGACCGTGATGACCGGCACGCCGTTGCTGACGCGCGAGTCGACGGTGTAGGAGGCGGCGAAGACGGACTGGGTGGCGACGGGGCCGCTCTCACCCGCGCGGACGTCGATGGCGTCGGTGATGATGCCGGAGCCCAGGCGCAGGGCGACGCGGGCGGCGACCTCCTTGCCCTCGCCGGAGGAGGTCACCAGCACGGCGCCCGGGGCGGCGGCCCCGGCGATCTGGGCCAGCGCGTCCACCTTCGGGACGACCAGCTGGTCGGTGAACTCGGCGCCGTCGGCCACGTACACCTTCGCCGCGCCGTACTCGCCGGCCTTCGCCGCGATGCCGGCGGCCGCGGCACCCGCGCCGAGGACCACGGCGGACGGCTCACCGAGACGGCGGGCCAGGGTCAGCAGCTCCAGGGCCGGCTTGCGGACCACACCGTCGGCGTGGTCCACCAGGACGAGAATCTCAGCCATTGTTCGAAGTCTCCGTGTTTCGCGAGTCGCAGGATCGAGGGGAAGGTCGGACTAGATGAACTTCTGGTCGGCGAGGTAGGCCGCGAGCTGCTTCCCGCCCTCGCCCTCGTCCTTGACGACCGTGCCCGCGGTGCGCGCCGGGCGGGCCGCCACGGACTCGACCGCCGTCCAGGAGCCCGCGAGGCCGACCTCGCCGGCCTCGATGCCCAGGTCGTCCAGGTCCAGCGACCGCACCGGCTTCTTCTTCGCCGCCATGATCCCCTTGAAGGAGGGGTAGCGGGCCTCGCCCGACTGGTCCGTCACCGACACCACCGCCGGCAGGGACGCCTCGACCTGCTCGGTCGCCGCGTCACCGTCACGACGGCCCCGCACCACGCCGCCCTCCACCGACACCTCCGACAGCAGCGTCAGCTGCGGCACACCCAGACGCTCCGCCAGCAGCGCCGGCAGCACCCCCATCGTGCCGTCCGTCGACGCCATCCCACCGATCACCAGGTCGAACCCCGTGCTCTCCAGCGCCTTCGCCAGGATCGCCGACGTCCCGATCACATCCGAGCCGTGGACGTCCTCGTCATTGACGTGCACCGCCTTGTCCGCACCCATCGACAGCGCCTTGCGCAGCGCGTCCTTCGCATCGTCCGGACCGACCGTCAGCACCGTCACCTCGGCACCCTCGTTCGCCTCCGCGATCCGCAGCGCCTGCTCCACGCCGTACTCGTCCAGCTCCGACAGCAGGCCGTCCACGCCCTCCCGGTCGGTGGTGTGGTCGTCCGAGAAACGACGGTCACCCGTCGCGTCCGGCACGTACTTCACGCAGACAACGATCCTCAAGCTCATGCGGTCTCTCCTGTCCCGGGTGCGCGGGTGCACTGATCCTCGGCCTCAGGTCAAGCCCAGGGTACTGAGTGCCAGCCCCGGGCTCTCGTCGACTGGCGTCAGAGGCCCCATCGAAAGGATACGGCACTCAGTACCCCCCGTAAAGGAACTCAGTACCCTTGCCGGGATCAGGGGTACGCCGTACTCGAACGAAGCGGTCATGCCAAGGGAAAGAGGCGAATCGCCCCTAGTTGTGCAGGGCGACGGCCGCCTCCGCCGTGTACACGCGGAAGGTGAGGGACTCCTGGAGGTAGAGCCGCACCGAGTCGGCGTCGTGGGAGAGGTAGCCGAGCGAGACGTCCTGGCCGAGGAAGAGCTCGAAGTCCCCGCCCCGGGCCGACAGCAGGAAGGCGCCCTCGACGGCGGGGGCCCAGATGATCTCGCCGTCCAGCAGCCGGGCCAGGTGGCTGTGCACCGGGTAGCCGTGGTCGCTGGTCTCGTTGACGGCGGTGAAGGCCTCCGCGCCGAGCAGCAGCGAGTACGGGCCGCCGACGCCGGCCAGGCGCAGGGCCGTCAGGGCGCGGCTGACGGCCTCGGGGTACTCGCGGACATCGCCGGGCAGCTGCACCGGCGGGTTGGCGGCGGCGGCCCGGATACCCTCGATGGAGGCGGCGCCGTAGCCCTCGAAGACGGCGCGGTCCTCGGCCGAGGCGAGGGTGCGGGCGGCGTCCTTGACGGGCTGCCAGTCGGAGTCGCGGGAACCGCGCTCGACGTCGTCGACGGCCGCGCGGGTGACGGTGAACGGCACCCGCAGCTCGACCACCGGCCGGGATTCACGGGCCCTGGCCCGGACGCCCTCGACCGGCGGTTCGATGCCGCCGAGGTGGCCGGTGCCGACGGCGGCGAGGGTGGCGCCCTCGGGGCCGTGCAGGTCGACGACCCGGCGGCCGGCGATGTGCAACCGGAAGGTCTGGCGGGCCTCCTCCTCGATCTCCTCCCAGGCGGCGGCGGAGACGGGGGCGAGTTCGCGGTGCAGGTTGTTCATGGGCGCGGTCCTGTTCGAAGGGGTCTTTCAGGGGTTCCGCTTGAGGCTGCCGATGCCGAGCGAGCCGTCCCCGGCGCCGGCCCCCTCCGCGGCTCCCGAGGGGGCCGGGGCGGGCGGTGGGGCGTCGAGGAAGTCGGCGGTCGGGACGAAGAACAGCGAGCCGGTGGCGGCGGTGGAGAAGTCGAGCAGCCGGTCGGTGGTGCCGGGCGGGCTGCCGACGAACATGTTGGTCAGCATCTCCTCCGTCACCGAGGGGTCGGCGGCGTAGCCGATGAAGTAGGTGCCGTACTCGCCGCCGCGCTCGAAGGAGCCGAAGGGCATGTTGAAGCGGACGATCTCCCGGGCCCGCCCGTCCGGTCCCGCGCCCAGCGAGGTGAGCGCCACGTGGGAGTCGGCGGGCTTGGCGTCGTCGTCGAACTCGATGTCGTCGAGCTTGGTGCGCCCGACCGCCCGCTCCTGCGCGTCGACGCCGATGCCGTTCCACTTGGCGAGGTCGTGCAGGTACTTCTGCACGACGACGTAGCTGCCGCCCGCGAACCCGGCGTCCTCCTCCCCCACCACGGCGGCGCGGACGGCGGCGGCGCCCTCGGGGTTCTCGGTGCCGTCGACGAAGCCGAGGAGGTCCCGGTCGTCGAAGTACTTGAAGCCCTGGACGGAGTCGACGACGGTGGCGGCGCCGGCGAGGCGGTCGGTGATGCGGGTGGCGAGCTCGAAGCAGAGGTCCATCCGCTCGGCCCGCAGGTGCAGCAGGAGGTCCCCCGGGGTGGCGGGGGCGCGGTGGCGGGGGCCGGCCACCTCCCGGAAGGGGTGCAGGGCGGCGGGCCTGGGGCCGGCGAAGAGGCGGTCCCAGGCGTCCGAGCCGAGGCCGGTGACGCAGGTGAGACCACCCTCGGGGGCGCGGAAGCCGATCCCGCGGCGCAGCCCGGCGAGGTCGGGCAGGAGGTCGCGGACGGCCTGCTCGCCGCCGGGCTCGACGGTGAGGACGAGGAAGACGGCCGCGTCGGTGAGCGGGCTCAGGACGTCCTGCGGTTGGGGTTGCACGGTGGCGGATCGCCTTTCTCAGAAGCTCTCGGAGGTCTCAGAAGCTCTCGGAGGTCTCGGGAGGTCTCGGGGGTCTCAGGAGGCTTGGGGGTCTCAGGAGGCTTGGGACGCTTCCCACTCGGCGCGGTAGTCGTCGAAGATCCGGCGCAGGTGGTGGCCGATCTTGAGGTAGTCGAGGTCGTCGAGGTTGGCGAGGGAGACGCGCACGGACCACTCCGGCCCGTCGAAGCCCCCGCCGTTGAGCAGCACGACGCCGGTCTGTTCGGCGAGGCGGAACAGCGGCTCGGTGGGCTCGTAGTTCTTCTCCAGGAACGCGGCGAAGTCCTTGCCGCCGACGCGCTCGGCCTCGGCGAGCAGGTCGAGTTCGATGTAGTAGCCGGCCCGCCCGGGGTCGTCCGCGATCTTCATCCCGGAGCCCTCCATCAGCAGGTCCAGGCGCCGGTGGACGATCTCCTGCACCCTCGCCTTGTACGCCTTGCCCTCGGGCAGCAGGGCGAACAAGGAGAAGAGCGCCATCTGGGCCTGCTGGGGCAGGCTGAGCCCGGCGGTGTGGTTGAGGGCGACCTGCCGGGAGTCGGCGACGAGGCGGTCGATGAAGCGGATCCTCTCGGGCTCCAGGCTGAGCGGGCCGTAGCGCTTCGCCAGGCGCGCCTTCTCCTCGGCCGGGAGCGCGGCGATCAGCTCGTCGACGACGTTGTCCCGGTCGAGGCCGATCACGCCGAGGCGGTGGCCGGTGGCGCCGTAGTGCTTGGAGTAGGAGTAGACGAGCAGGGTGTTGCGGGGCAGGTCGGCGGCGAGGCTGCGGAAGCCGTCGACGAAGGTGCCGTAGACGTCGTCGGTGACGATGACCAGGTTCGGGTTGTCGGTGGCGACGATCCGCTCGATCTGCTCGGTGACCTCCCGGGAGAGCGCCAGGGAGGGCGGGTTGCTGGGGTTGACCAGGCAGAGCAGCCGGATGGACGGGTCGGCGAGCTTGGCGACCTCCTCCGGCGGGTAGCGCCAGCCCCGTACGCCGGTCTCGACCAGCTTGTTCGCCTGGATCTCGACGACCTCGAAGTCGTAGTCCTCGAGTTCGGGGATCTCGATGTACGGGGTGAACACCGGCACCATCAGGGCGATCCGGTCGCCCTTGCGCAGGACGCCGTTCTTCACCAGGGAGTCGAAGACGTAGCACATCGCGGCGGTGCCGCCCTCGGTGGCGAACAGTTCGGGCTGCTGCTCGGCGGGCGGGCGGCCGTCCATCAGCTCCTCCTGGAGGTAGCCGCGGACGATCTGCTCCGCGTGCACCAGCATCCGGTCGGGGACGGGGTAGTTGTCGCCGACGGCCGCGTCGGCCAGTTCGTGGAGGAAGGCGTCGCGCTCGAACCCGAAGCGGTCGACGGCGAGTTCGGCGCTGCGCCGGAGCAACTCGACGCCGGGCAGGGCGGGGTGGCTGCGGACGAAGGCGTCGAAGCGGGCGGCGATGCCGCGCTGTTCGGGCATGCCGCCGAGGTCGTCGGCCGTCCAGACGCGGCGGCTCTCGGCGAGGGCGAAGTGGCCGAGGGCGAGGTACGCCTCGCGGGGGCCGGTGCAGATCCAGTTCGGGTTCCCTCGACCGGCGTTGAGCATGTGGGAGGTGGATCGGCCCTTCTGTCCGGGCTTGCCGCTCTGGTACAGCTCGGCGAGCCGGATGAACTCGGCCTTGAGCTCGAAGGGGCTCAGCCGGGCGAGCCGGCGGATCTCCTCGCGGCTGGCTGCGGGCTTCGTCATGGCAGGTCAACTCTCCTTCGCCGTACGGCGGTTCGCGAGGTTCGTCAGGCGCCCAGCAGGCCGACGAGGATCGGGCCGGTGAGCGGGAGCAGGAAGTTGGAGATGGTGTAGGTGATGGTGTACCCCAGCATCGGGATGCTGCTCTGGGCGACGTTGGTGACGGTGGTGATCGCCGGGGTGCTGCACTGCTGGCCGGCGATGGCGCCGACGAGGATCGGCGGCTCGATCTTCAGCAGTTTGCGGCCGACGACCAGGGAGAGCACGGCCGGGACGGCGACCATCAGGACGCCCGAGGCGGGCAGCAGCACCGGGTGGTCCTTGAGCAGGGTGGCGGCGTCCGGCCCGGCGGCCAGCCCGGTGACGGCGATGAAGACGGAGAGCCCGAGGTCCTTGGCGGTCTGGGCGGCCACCGGCGGGTAGGCGCCGAAGGTGGGGCGCTGGGCGCGGAACCAGCCGAAGACCAGGCCGGAGACGAGGCAGCCGCCGCCGGTGCCGAGCGAGAGGGCGGCGCTGCCCGCGTGGACGGTGATCATCCCGATCAGCACGCCGACGCAGATGCCGAGGCTGATGTAGATGTAGTCGATGGCGTCCTTGCGGATGCCGATCCCGGCCCTGGCGGCGAAGCGCTCGACGGCCGAGCGGGCGCCGGCGACGGTGACCGTGTCGCCCCGGTGCAGTTCGGTCTCGGCGACGGCCGGCAGGTGCTGGTCGACGCGCTGGACGTCGGTCAGGTAGACGCCGGCGGTGGCGGAGGGCTGTTCGGCGGCGAGGTCCGCCGCCGTCCGGCCGACGAAGTCCCGGTTGGTGAGGACGACGTCGCGCACCACCATCGGGCTGTCCAGGCCGGGCACGCCGGAGGTCTCCGGGCCCAGTTCGTGGCCGGTGTCGATGACGGCCTCGCGGCGGCCGACCAGCAGGACCAGGTCCCCCCGGCGCAGCCGCAGGTCCTGCTCGACGCGGAGGGTGCGCCCGGCGCGGCGCACGCCCTCGACGGTGACCAGGCTCGGCTGCACCTCCTCGACCTGGCCGACGGTCGAGCCCTCGCCCTGGGAGACCAGGTAGGTGCGCCCGACCAGCGGGGGCAGGGCGGGCTGCTCGTCGGCGGCGAGGGTGGACTTTCCGCCGCGCATCTTCTGCCAGAGCTCGCGGGAGGCGTCCGGCAGCTTGATCCGCATGACCAGCGGGAAGATCTGGCTGGTCAGCAGCACGATCGAGACCAGGCCGAAGAGGTAGCAGACCGAGTAGGCGGCGGCCACGTGGTTCTGCAGCTGGGTGGACTGCTCGGGGCTGATCCCGGCGAGGTTGGAGATGGCCTCCTGCGCGGTGCCGACCACGGCGGACTCGGTGGCGGCCCCGGCCAGGATGCCGGAGGCGGTGCCGACGTCGAGGTCGAAGGCCTTGCCGATGCCGTACGCCATCCCGACGACCAGGACGGCCTCCAGGACGCAGAGCACGGCGAAGCGCAGACCCTTGGCGTTGAGGTTGGAGAAGAACTGGGGGCCGGCGATGTAGCCCAGCGAGAAGATGAACAGGGCGAAGGCGACGTTCTTGACGTCCGCGTGGACGCTGACGTGCCGGCTGCCGATCAGCATGGCGACGATCAACGTGCCGCAGATCCCGCCCAGTTGGATCGGGCCGACCCGCAGTTTGCCGAGCAGGTAGCCGAGCCCGAGGCAGACGAAGAGGGCGAGGACGGGGTTCTCGCGCAGCAGGTTCACGGCCGCCGCTCCTGGCGTCGGCCGAGGGCACGGGCGAGCGGGCGGATGACCGGACGGGCGACCGGACGGACGAGCGGTTGGATGACCGGACGGATGATCGGACGGATCGGCACTAATCTGATCATGGGAATGATTACATCGCATAGCGGACACATCGGCACGGCCGACACGCATCCGGACGGCCCCGCCGGAGCCCTCCCGGCAGGACCGTCCGAGTGAATGTCAGGCCCGCCGACGGCCCGCGCCGGTGGCGGTCACGGCCGCCCCCAGCACCGCCGCCGCGACCGGCACCACCAGCGCCGACCGGAAGCCCTCCAGGGTGCTCTCCCCCGAGCCGAGCGCGGAGACCGTCACCGTCGTCACCACCGACAGGCCCAGCGCCGCGCCGAACTGGAAGGCGGTGTTGAGCAGCCCGCCGGCCAGCCCCTGCTCCTCCTCCGCGATGCCCTCCGTCGCCGCGATGGTCAGCGGCCCGTACGCGAGTGCGAAGGCGAGCCCGGTCAGCAGCATGGTCGGGAACATCATCGGGTACGTCCAGTCGGCGCCCACCGGGAGGAAGAGGGCGTACGAGACGGCCGCCACCAGGAAGCCGCCGAGGATCACCCGGACGGTGCCGAAGCGCTCGACCAGCCTCGGGGTGAGGGTCGGCGCCAGCACCACGTCCCCGCCGACGACGAGCAGGGCCAGTCCCGTCTGGAGCGGAGTCCAGCCGCGCAGGTCCTGGAGGTAGAGGGTCGCGACGAACTGGAAGCCGAAGTACGCGCCGACGAACAGCATCGCCCCCAGGTTGGCCCGCACCAGCGGCCCGGATCGCAGGATGCCCAGGCGCACCAGCGGCGAGGCCGAGCGCCGTTCGATCGCCACGAAGGCCGCCAGCAGCGCCAGCCCGCCGGCCAGGACGGCGGCGGTCGGGCCGGGCTCCGCGCCCGGCTCGCCGGCGCGGACCACGCCGTACACCAGCAGCAGCATGGACCCGGTCACGGTGACGGCCCCGGCCAGGTCGAAGCGCCCGCCGCGCGCCCGCGAGGGGGCCGCCTCGCGCGGGATCAGCGGGACGGCCGCCGCCAGCAGGGCGGCCGCGAGCAGCACCGGGGCGAAGAACACCCACCGCCAGCTGACCGCCGTGAGCAGGCCTCCGACCACCAGCCCCAGCGAGAATCCTGCGGCGGACGTACTGACGTAGACCAGCAGCGCCCGGTTGCGCGCCGGCCCCTCGGCGAAGGCCGTGGTGATGATCGACAGCCCTGCCGGGGTCATGAAGGCCGCCGACAGGCCCGTGACGAACCGGGCCAGGATCAGCACCCAGCCGTCGCTGGCCAGCCCGCCGAGGCCGGAGAAGAGCACGAAGACCGTCAGCCAGAACAGGAACATCCGGCGCCGGCCCAACAGGTCGGCCGTTCGACCGCCGAGCAGCATGAAGCCGCCGTAGCCGAGCGCGTAGGCGCTGATCACCCAGGACAGGGCACCGGTGGACATGCCCAGGTCGGCGCGGATCGAGGGCAGCGCGACGTTGAGCATCGCGACGTCGACGCCCTCCAGGAAGATCGCGCCCGAGAGCACGGCCAGCACGGCTGTGGCGCGGCCACCGAGTCGGTGACCCGGGTCCGGTACGGACTCCGAGGTGCTCTCGGGCAGGGCTGATGACACGGACACCGGACGGCTCCTCGGGCGACAGGGGGTGGCGAGGGGCCCCGGCGGTTCTCTTCCGTCCGGTCAGTTCCCTCTTGTAACCACCGCCATCCTGCGGCAGCATCAGGGAGCGTGGAAGAAGGCACTTCGAAGGAACCGACGCACTGCGCGGGTACCAAGGGCGGGTGCGAGGGCTGCGGCGACTGCGACGTCTACCAGTGGCACGTGCGCGAGGACTGCGACGTGCGGCAGATCCTCGACCGGATCGCCGACAAGTGGTCGCTGCTGGTGATCGCCCTGCTGGACCGGCAGTCGCTGCGCTTCACCGAGCTGCGCCGGGCGATCGACGGGGTCAGCCAGCGGATGCTCACCGTCACCCTGCGTCAGCTGGAGCGGGACGGCATGGTGGAGCGGACCGTCCACGCGGTGGTGCCGCCCCGGGTGGACTACGCGCTGACGCCGCTCGGGCGCACGCTGCACGCCACCATCCAGTCGCTGGTGACGTGGACGGAGACGCACCAGCAGGAGATCGCGGCCGCCCGGGCGTCCTACGACGCCCGGGCGAACACCTGACGGTCAGGCCTTGAGCGCCGCCAACTGCTCGGCGAACGGCACCACGTGCTCCGGCAGGCCGGCCGGCTCCGGCGCCGCCGGGGCGCGGCCGGCGAGCAGCGCCGTCAGGTCGGCGGCCGCCCGGTCGATCCGGCCCGGCAGGCTCTCGCCGAGGCCGTCACCCGTCGCGCCCCAGTCGTCGGTGGCCGCGTAGACGGCGGTGGGCACCACCACCGCGCGCAGGTAGGCGAACAGCGGGCGGACGGCGTGCTCCAGCGCCAGCGAGTGCCGGGGCGTGCCGCCGGTGGCCGCGATCAGCACCGGCTTGCCCGCCAGCGCGTCGTGGTCGATCACGTCGAAGAACGACTTGAACAGGCCGCTGTACGAGGCGGTGAAGATCGGCGTCACCGCGATCAGCGCGTCCGCCTCCGTGACGGCCTCGACGGCCCGGCGCAGCGCCGCCCCGGGGAAGCCGGTGACGAGGTTGTTGGCGATCTCCACGGCGAGGTCCCGCAGTTCGACCACCTCGACCTCCACCTCCCGCCCGCGCAGAGAGAGTTGACGGACCGTCGACTCGGCGAGCCGGTCGGCGAGCAGCCGCGTCGAGGACGGCTTGCTCAGGCCCGCGCTCACCACCACCAGCTTGTACGGGGTCACTTGGCCACCTCCGCCTTCTCCGTGTCCGTCTCCTCCTCGCGGGCCGCGACCAGCGCCGCGTGCGTCGGCCCGTCCGGCACCTGCGCCGGGCGGCCCTTGGCGAACTCCTCGCGCAGCACCGGCACGACCTCCTCGCCGAGCAGGTCCAGCTGCTCCAGCACCGTCTTCAGCGGCAGGCCGGCGTGGTCCATCAGGAACAGCTGGCGCTGGTAGTCGCCGAAGGTCTCGCGGAAGGCCAGCGTCTTCTCGATGACCTCCTGCGGGCTGCCGACGGTCAGCGGGGTCTGCTCGGTGAACTCCTCCAGCGAGGGCCCGTGCCCGTACACCGGCGCGTTGTCGAAGTACGGACGGAACTCGCGCACCGCGTCCTGGGAGTTGCGGCGCATGAACACCTGCCCGCCGAGGCCGACGACCGCCTGTTCGGGGGTGCCGTGGCCGTAGTGGGCGAAGCGCTCGCGGTAGAGCTCGATCAGCTTCTGGAAGTGCTCCTTGGGCCAGAAGATGTTGTTCGCGAAGAAGCCGTCGCCGTAGTACGCGGCCTGTTCGGCGATCTCGGGGCTGCGGATCGAGCCGTGCCAGACGAACGGCGGGACGCCGTCCAACGGGCGCGGGGTGGAGGTGAAGGACTGCAGCGGGGTGCGGAAGCGGCCCTGCCAGTCGACCACGTCCTCGCGCCACAGCTGGTGCAGCAGCGCGTAGTTCTCGATCGCGAGCGGGATGCCCTGGCGGATGTCCTTGCCGAACCACGGGTAGACCGGGCCGGTGTTGCCGCGGCCCATCATCACGTCCACCCGGCCCTCGGCGAGGTGCTGGAGCATCGCGAAGTCCTCGGCGATCTTCACCGGGTCATTGGTGGTGATCAGCGTGGTCGAGGTGGAGAGGATGATCCGCTCGGTCTGCGCGGCGATGTAGCCGAGCATGGTCGTCGGCGAGGACGGCACGAAGGGCGGGTTGTGGTGCTCGCCGGTCGCGAAGACGTCCAGGCCGACCTCCTCGGCCTTGCGCGCGATGGCCACCATCGCCTTGATCCGCTCGTGCTCGCTCGGGGTGCGGCCGGTGGTCGGGTCCTGGGTGACGTCACCGACGGTGAAGATTCCGAACTGCATGCTGCTCACCACACTCC
This sequence comes from Kitasatospora sp. NPDC101183, assembly GCF_044767945.1. Lineage (NCBI taxonomy): Bacteria > Bacillati > Actinomycetota > Actinomycetes > Kitasatosporales > Streptomycetaceae > Kitasatospora > Kitasatospora sp. NPDC101183. Next base: position 12,079 of record NZ_JBIWOW010000004.1, read on the forward strand.
TGGTCGGGCCGTGGCCCTCGCCTAGGTCGTTCAACTTTCAACCACACTAGCACCCGGGCGGCGACTTGTATTCCCCCCGACAATGGAGGGAGGACCCGGGAAGGACGGCGGAGCGATGGCGGCGTACATCGCGGTGAGCGCGCTGAGCCACGAGGGGCTGGTGCGCGAGCACAACGAGGACAGCCTGACGGTCGGCCCGTGGACGCTCTGCGCCACCGTGACCACCAACCCGCAGACCCTGCTCTTCCCCCTCGGTCCGCCCTGCGTGGTCGCGGTGGCGGACGGCCTCGGCGGCCACCCCGGCGGGGAGGTCGCCAGCGCCCTCGTCGCCCGGCGGCTCGCGGCGACCGGGGGCGCGCTCTGCGACGAGGAGGCCGTGCGGGCCGAGCTCCAGGAGTGCAACCGGGCCGTCTACGCGGCGGCCGCCGGGGAGCCGGAGCTGGCGGCGATGGGCACCACCGTCGCGGGGCTGGTGCTGCTGCCCGACGAGGCGCTGGCCTTCAACGTCGGCGACAGCCGGGTCTACCGCGTCACGGCGGACGGGCTGCGCCGGGTCAGCGTGGACGACAGCCCGCCGCTGCCGCCCGGGCGGCGCACCACCTCGGTGGTCACCCAGACCCTCGGCGGCTCGCTCGGGCTCACCTTCGTCGAGCCGCACGTGCGCACCGAGCCGCTGGCGGCCGGGGACCGCTACCTGGTGTGCAGCGACGGACTGACGGACCCGGTGCCGGAGGAGGAGCTGTACGCCGCCCTCGCCCGGTCGGCGGAGGGCGGACGGGCGGACGGCGATCAGGCCGACGGCGAACGGGCCGACGGCAAGGCCGCGTTCGAGCTGTGGCGGGCGGCGATCGAGGCGGGCGGGCCGGACAACATCACGCTGGCGCTGGTACGGATCGGGGCCTGAAACGGCTGCGGGGGCCGGAATTGACTCCTCGTCAGTTCCGGCCCCCGTCGCGGGAGTTCGCGGCTACTTGCGGAGCAGCAGGATCACGCCCGCCGTCACCAGACCGACCAGCACGGCGGCCACGCCGTACGCCAGGCGGTGCGCGCGCAGCACGGGCAGGTAGCGGTCCACCGCGTAGCGGCCCGGGCCGGTCAGGGCGAGGGCGGCGGCGCCGGCCGTCAGGAGGTACTCGTACTCGCCGCCCTTGGGGGCGAAGAAGCCGCCGCCCCAGGTGACGGCGATCGCGTTGACCATGGTGCCGACGATCGCGGCGCCGGCCAGCGGGGTCAGCAGGCCGACGGCCAGGGCGAGGCCGCCGAAGGTCTCGGTGAGGCCGGCGACGACGGCCATCGCGTTGCCGGCCGGGTAGCCGCTGGCGGTGAAGAACTGGCCGGTGCCGTCGATGCCTCCGCCGTCGAACCAGCCGAAGAGCTTCTGGCTGCCGTGGGCAGCCATGGTCAGGCCGAGGACGAGGCGCAGGAGGAGGAGTCCGGCGTCGTAGGCGTGCGGGGAGGTGGTCGCGCCGTCGGCGAGGCGGTCGGTGCGGGTGGTGCTGGCGGCGGCGGCCGCGGTGGGGGCGGTCGTGCTCGGGCTGCTGCTCGGCATGCGCGTCTCCATCGATCGGGGTCGTCGGTCGTCTGTTTCGGGGGGGGGTGCGGTGCGCGGCCGGGGCCGGGGCGGTGTCCCGCCGGCGCTGTTGTTCAAATTTGAACCGGCCGCTCTTCGACCGTACCTTGAAGTTCGAATTGGAACAACTGACGGTGCATGAGCAAGTGGCGACCCCGGGCCGGGGCGGGGCAGGGTGGAGGCATGACCCGACACCGGCAGGACCAGAACCAGGGCGCGAACACCCCGTACGCCGAGGCGCTGGCCGCCTTCGGCGAACGCGTCCGGCTGATCGCCCCCGAGCAGTGGGACTCCCCCACCCCCTGCGCCGACTGGTCCGTGCGCGACCTCGTCAACCACCTCACCGGCGAACAGCTCTGGGTGCCCGAGCTGCTGATGGGCGCCACCATCGCCGAGGTCGGCGCCCGCTTCGACGGCGACGTCCTCGGCGAGGACCCGCTCGGCACCTGGACGGCCGCGGCCACGGCCGCCGAACACGCCTTCTCCGTACCCGGCGCCGCCGAGCTGACCGTCCACCTCTCCTTCGGGGACGTCTCCGGGCAGTACTACCGGGACCAGCTGACCACCGACCTCGTCATCCACAGCTGGGACCTCGCGGAGGGCGTCGGGCGGCTGACCCGGCTGCCGGCCGGACTGGTCGGCTTCGCGCTGGAGCGGATGTCCGGTTACGGGGACCTCTCCGGCAGCGGGCTGTTCGACGCGCCGGTCGCCGTACCGGAGGACGCCGACCCTCAGACCCGGCTGCTCGCCGTCGCGGGGCGGCGGGACCGGGGCTGATCGCCGGACCCGGGTGTACGGCCGCGCGGCGCCGGATACTGGACAGTACGGGGGCCACCGGTCGTCGGCGGCCCCGGTCACCCAGTGGGGACCGTGCGAGAGGCGGGAGCACCATGAGCCGCAGGCCGGACATCCTCGGCGAGTTCACCGCCGAACACCGGGAGCTCACCGGGCTGCTGGAGCGGATCGAGGCCGCGCCGGAGGGCTCCGCCGAGCGCGGAGAGCTGTTGGCCCGGCTCACCGACCTGCTCTTCAGCCACTGCGCGGCCGAGGAGGAGCTGCTGTTCCCCGTCGTGCAGCACGACGTCCCCGGCGGCGGGGCCCTGGTGTTCGGCAGCATCCACGACCACCTGGCGATCGGGCAGTACCTCTCCGACCTCCAGGGCGTCGGGCCCGGGGACCCGGCCTTCGGCACGCTGCTGCGCGGGCTGGCCGACACCCTGCGGCGGCACCTGGCCGGGGAGGACGAGGTGCTCTTCCCCGCGGCCCGCAAGGCCCTGCCGGCGGCGGCCCGGGCGGAGCTGGGCGACCGGCTGCGGGAGGCACGGGCGGAGCTGGGGTGAGGCCCTCGCGGGCGCTACTCCTCGGCGCTACTCCTTGGCGCTGATCACGGCGAAGCGGGCGCCCTCGCGGTCGCGCAGCCGCGCGACCCGGCCGTACGGGGAGTCGAAGGCGGCGCCCAGGGCCGCGCCGCCCAGCCCCACGGCCCGCGTCAGCGCGAGGTCGGCGTCGGGGACGGCGAAGGAGACCTCCCAGTGCGGCGGCAGGCCGGTCGGGGCGCCCGACTCCTCCTTGGCCAGCGCCGCGACGCTGTGGCCCTCGGCGCGCAGCACCACGCGGTCGTGCTCCCAGCGGACGTCGAAGCGCTCCGGGTCGCGGCCGTCCCAGCGGAACACCTCGCCGTAGAACAGGGCCGCGGCGAACGGGTCCGGGGTGCGCAGCTCGATCCAGACCGGGGCGCCGGGCACCTCCAGCCGCCGCGCGCGGCCGAGCGGGCCCTCCCAGATGCCGAACACCGCGCCCGCCGGGTCCGCGGCGAAGGCGACACGGCCGGCGTCGAAGGCCAGCGGCCCCACGGCGAGGGTGGCGCCGCGCTCGCGCACCGCGTCGGCGGCGGCGTCGGCGCTCTCCGTCCCGAAGTAGGCCGTCCACGCGAACGGGATCGCCCCGCTCTCCACCGTCCCCAACCCGGCCACGGCCTCCCCGCCGGCCACGGCGTGCACGTACGGCCCGAGGCGCTCCGGGGCCGGGTCGAACTCCCAGCCCAGCAGCGGCCCGTAGAACTCCTGCGCCCCCTCCAGGTCCTGGGCCATCAGGCTCACCCAGCACGGCACCGCCGCCACGCACCGCACCCGGGCACTCGCCTCACCGCCGCCCATCGCGAACCTCCTCGCCCACCCGGCCGCCGGGCCCCTCCCGACTCCCACGGCCCACCGGCCGCCCGGGAACGCCCCCACCCTAGGGGGCCGCCCGCACGGCCCCGGTGAAGACATGGCCGGGCTCAGCGGACCCAGTTCTTCAGCGGCTCGATGTCCAGGACGATGCCGACCGGGGCGGGGAGGGGAACGGTCTTGCCGAAGGGGAGCGTACGGACGGTCCCGTAACGGGCCCCGCCGGGATCGCAGCTCCGTACGAGCCACTGGATCACGCGCCCGTGGCGACCCTCGGGTCGGGGCTCGGCCCCCAGCCGCCCGTCGAGGAACTCCAACCGGAGCCCTTCGATCTCGCGGAACGCGAGGCTCGCGAGCCGTTCGAACTCGTCGACCGACATCTGCGGGGGATCGAGGCCATCGATCGGGGGGCTCATGCCGGTGACCCCAGGTCTCAGGTCCGACACGGCACCCACTCCCGTCAATGTGATGCGCGTCACAGAGGTGGGGGAAATTCCGGGGACGGATTCCCCGTTTGCGAGTACGTTGGAAGAAGCGGGGAGAAGTTCCCCGGTATGTTGGAGGAGTCGTCGTGACCACCGTCGCCGCTGGACCGGACCGTGTTGCGGGGAGTGTGCGTGCGCCGAAGCTGCGTGCGGATGCGAGCCGGAACCGGGAGCGGATCGTGGTGGCGGCCCGGGACGTGTTCGTCGAGGACGGTGCGGACGCGCCGCTGGACGAGATCGCGAAGCGGGCGGGGGTCGGCAACGCCACGCTGTACCGGAACTTCCCGGACAGGGCGTCGCTGATCCGCGAGGTGGCGGTGCTCGTCAAGAACCGTGTCCTGGCCCTCGCCGAGACGGCGACGGCGGAGGCCGCGGACCCCGACGGCGACGGTCCGTTCGACGCTCTGCAGCGGTTCGCGCACGCGACCGTCGCGGAGAAGGTCGGCGGGCTCTGCGCGATCTTCACCGGCCACGTCGACAAGAACGACCCCGAGCTGGTCGAGATCCGGGAGCGCCTGCGGGCCGCCGTGAGCGGGCTGATGGAGCACGCCCGGACGGCCGGGGAACTGCGGCCGGACGTCGACCACGGAGACCTGTTCATCGCGATCAGCCAGCTGACCCGGCCGCTGCCGGGCACCAGCTGCCTGCTTCTCGACGACTTCGTCCACCGGCACCTGCAGCTGTTCCTGGACGGCCTGCGGGCGCCCGCCCGCTCGACGCTGCCCGGCCGGGCCGCGACCTTCGAGGACTTCCAGGCCCAGCACTGACCTGATCCGCCCTGATCCGAATCTGACCTGATCCGAATCTGACCTGACCGCGTAGCCGGCGCACCGACGCGCCGTGCCCGACGACCGTGCGGCCTCCGTACGGCGGTCGAGCGTTCTCGCACACACCACGCACCGTGAAGTGAGTACCCCCATGCCCAAGACCGACGCCCTTCCGGCGACGTCAGCCGATCCGAGGCGCTGGAAGGCGCTGATCTTCATCGGCCTCGCCCAGCTGATGGTCGTGCTCGACGCGACCATCGTGAACATCGCCCTGCCCTCCGCCCAGCGCGACCTGGGCATCTCGGACGGCAACCGCCAGTGGGTGATCACCGCCTACGCGCTGGCCTTCGGCGGCCTGCTGCTGTTCGGCGGCCGCATCGCCGACCTCTGGGGCCGCAAGCGGACCTTCGTGGTCGGCCTGACCGGTTTCGCCCTCGCCTCCGCACTCGGCGGCGCCGCGGCCAACACCGCGATGCTGCTCGGCTCCCGCGCCCTCCAGGGCGTCTTCGGCGCGCTGCTCGCGCCGGCCGCGCTGTCGCTGCTCGCCGTGACCTTCACCGAGGCGAAGGAGCGCGCCAAGGCCTTCGGCATCTACGGCGCGATCGCCGGCGGTGGCGGCGCCATCGGCCTGATCCTCGGCGGCGCGCTGACCGAGTACCTGAACTGGCGCTGGACGTTCTTCGTCAACATCCCGTTCGCCGTCGCGGCGATAGCCGGCGCCCTGCTGGTGATCCGCGAGCCCGCCGAGGGCCGCAACCGCAACAGGCTGGACGTCCCCGGCGTGCTGCTGGTGACCACCGGCCTGGTCTCCCTGGTGTACGGCTTCACCCGCGCCGAGTCCAGCGGCTGGCTGGCCGGCAGCACCCTGGCGCTGTTCGCCGCGGCCGTCGTGCTGCTCGCCGCCTTCGTGCTGGTGGAGACCCGGGTCAAGGCCCCGCTGCTGCCGCTGCGCGTGGTGCTGAACCGCAACCGCGGCGGGGTGTACCTGTCGCTGGGCCTGGCCGTGATCGGCATGTTCGGACTGTTCCTCTTCCTGACCTACTACCTGCAGGTCGTGCGCGGTTACAGCCCGGTCCTGACCGGTGTGGCCTTCCTGCCGATGGTGGCGGGCATGATCACCGGCTCCACGCAGATCGGCGCCCGGCTGATGACCCGCGTCCCGGCGCGCTACCTGATGGCGCCCGGCTTCCTGACCGCCTCGATCGGCATGTTCCTGCTGACGCACATCGGCCTGGACACCTCCTACCCGGCACTGATCCTGCCCGGCCTCGTCCTGATGGGCCTGGGCATGGGCACCGCCTTCATGCCGGCGATGAGCCTGGCCACGCACGGCGTCGAGCCGCGCGACGCGGGCGTCGCCTCGGCGATGGTCAACACCTCGCAGCAGGTCGGCGGCGCCATCGGCACCGCGCTGCTGAACACCATCGCGGCCAGCGCCACCACCACCTGGATGACCTCGCACGCGAAGTCCGGGGCCGCGGCCCAGGCCCTGCAGCTCCAGGGCATGGTGCACGGCTTCACCACCGCGATCTGGGTGTCCTTCGGCATCCTGGTGACCGCCGCCGCGATCGCCTTCACCCTGATCAACGCCGGCCGCCCCGGCGCGACCACGGGCGCGGGCTCGGGCGCCGCGGCGCGCGACGAGGTGCCGGTGATGGCCCACTGACGCCCTCGGACGGCCCCACCGGGGCTCACCCGGGTGCGTAGGCGGCCCGTCCGGTGTCCACACACGTGGACACCGGGCGGGCCGCTCGCATTGGCGGCTTCCGCCCTCGAAGCGGCGGCCGTTCCGGACGAGAATGGGAGGCACCGGCCGCAGCGCCCAGGAGGAGGTCGCCGTGCACCGTCGAACCGGGCATCGAGCCAGGCATCGAACCGAGCATCGAACCGAGCAACTCGCCGACAGCAGGTACCTCCTGCTGACCACCTTCGCCGAGGACGGCAGCCGGCTCGACATCCGGCTGTGGGTGGTGGCCGACGGCACCGGGCTGGGCGTCTGGGCGCCCGCGCACTCCGGCGAGGCCGAGCGCATCCGCCGCCGCCCCCGCGTGCTGATCGGCCCCTGCGACGCGCACGGCCGCCCCACCGGCCGCCGGCTCCCGGCCCGCGCCCGGCTCTGCGACGAGGACGCGACCGCGCGCTACCGCATCTCGCTGATCAACAAGTACGGCCTGACGGCGCTGCTCGCCCTGGCCCGCAGCCGGCTGAGGCTCGGACTGGCGGGGACGGTCGGCATCCGGATCACGCTCAACGAGCTGGAGCAGCGGCTGGTCGGGCCGGAGTGGCTGCCGCCGGCCACGTACTGCCTCAACTGAGCATTTCAGGAAGCCTGTTCAGGCACCGTTCAGGCAGTGTCCTCCGGTGCCCGGGCCAGGTCCCCGGGCTCGCAGGCCTCCCGTCCCGTCCCCGCGTGCACGACCTTGACGGGCCGCTGCGGCCCGCCCGGCACGACCCGCTGCTCGTGCCCGCAGCGCGGGCAGATCAGCGGGACGCGCGGACGCTGCGTCTGTGGCCCGGCGCGACGGCCGCCCGGGTGCGCGGAGGTCACGACAGCGGGTGGGTCGGGACGGGGCTGACCTCCTGGATCTCGCCGTGGGCCTTGGTGAGCAGCTGCGAGGCGAGGTCGTTGAGCGCGCGGGCGCCGGCGATCTCCTCACCCACCCGCAGTTGCTCCGGGTCGGAGGGGTGGCGGCTGCTGTAGCCGTGCCCGCGGACCTCGGACCCGTCGCCCAGCCTGAGCAGGGCGGCGGCGGTCGTGCGCGCGCCGTCCTCGCGGAACTCCATCTCGATGTGCCAACCGACCAGAGTCTGCATGGCGGATCACCTCCACGGGTTACTCCTCCAGAGTGCGCCGCACGCTGGGTGAACACCAGGCAGGGCCGTACCGGGCCGTTGAATCGGGTGGCGGGCCGCGCGGGTCGGTGGTGGTGCTGCCGAACGCGCACGGGGGTGTCGGGCTCTGTCCGGGGTGCGCGCGGGTGCTGGAGGGGTGCCCGTGCGGTCGGGCGCATCCGTTCCGGTCGACGGGCCGGGTCGGGGACGGCGGCTGGGAGGCGCTGTGGCGGCGGCAGCACCGGGCGGAGGACGGCGGGCCGGCTCCGCGGTGGCCCGTGGAGGCCGGGGCCGTCCGGGTCGGGCGGCTGGGCGTGTACGGGGCGTAGGAGCCGTCAGTGCGCGGGGACCGTGACGAGGAGGGCGCCGCCGCCTTGGACGCGGACCTCGAAGTGGTCGATCTGGCCGGGCTGGAGGCCGGTGCCGCCCTCGGTGCTCAGGGTCTGGTAGCCGCCCGCCGGGACGGTCCAGCTGGTCACCGTCTGGGCCTGTCCCGTGATCGGGACGGCGACCAGGCTGCAGGTCAACGGGCCCTGGACGCCGGCGAGTTGCAGGGTGATCCGGCTGCCCCAGCTCGCGCCGCCGACCCCGACGACGGCGTGGGCTCCGGTGGTCGGGTCGGTGGCGCTGTGGGTGTCGGCGAGGGCGACCACGGCGGGGCCGGACTCGGCGGTGATCACGGCCGCGGTGACGGCCGGGCCGGCCACCAGCATCGCGGTGGCGGCGAGGGCCAGCACCAGGCGGCGCACCCGGCCGCGCCTGCGGCTCGTGGCCGTCTCGGCGACCAGCGCCTCCAGCAGGCGGCCGCTCGGGCGCGGGGCGGGCTCGGCCGGGTCCAGGCCGGCGGCGCGCGCGGAGGCCGCGTACTCGGCCAACAGGGGCTCGACGGTGGAGAGTTCGCGCACCTGGGCGGTGCAGCGCGGGCAGCCGGCGAGGTGGCGCTCGAAGGCGGCGCGCTCGGCGGGCTCCAGCAGGCCGAGGACGTACGCGCCGACGTCGACGTGAGCCGGTTCGGCCGGTTCGGCGGGGGTGCCGGGGGCGTCGGGGGCGGGCCCGGTGGGCGGGTCGGGGCGGTCGGTCACGAGGTCACTCCCCGTTCCTCCAGCGCGAGCCGCAGCGCGCGCAGCGCGTAGAACACCCGGGACCGTACCGTCCCGGCCGGGATGCCGAGTTCGGTGGCCGCCTCGGCGGCGGTGCGGCCCTTGAAGTACGTCTCGACGAGGACCTCGCGGTGCGCGGGCGAGAGGTCGCCGAGCGCGTCCGAGACGGTCATCATCCTTAGGGCGCGGTCGAGTTCGTCCTCGGCGGGCAGCAGTTCCAGCGGGACGTCGCCCACCTCGCGCGGGCGGGCCAGGGCGCTGCGGTGGTCGTCGATGACGATCCGGCGGGCGACGGTGACCAGCCAGGGGCGCAGCGAGCCGGCCTGCGGGTCGAGGCGGTGGAGGTTGCGCCAGGCGCGTACCAGCGTCTCCTGGACGACGTCCTCCGCGCGCTGGCGGTCCCCGGCGACCAGGTGGAGCACGAAGCCGAACAGCGGGCCGGCGTGCTCGCGGTACAGGGCGCGCATCAGCTCCTCGTCCGGCGGCCCCGCGCCGTGCGCGGCGGTGCCGCCGGCGGGGTGCTCCTCGGTCACCGTTTCATGGTTGCGCACCTGCGACTCCCGGGCGAGGGCGGGCCGTGGTGCCGGTCAGTAGCCGTAGCCGCTGCTCGGCGGCGGGGTGGTGGGCTTGGGGGTGGGCATCGGGGTCGGGGTGGCCGGCATCGGCGTGGTGTTCATGGCGGTGCCCGCCTTGCCGCCGGTGGGGGTCAGCGCGAACCAGGTGCCGGCGACTCCCTGGCCCTTGGTGTCGCCGGGCTTGGCGTCCGGCGCGTACCGGTAGACCGGCCAGCCGTTGAGGGTGACCTGCTTGGTGCCGTCCGCGCGGGTGACGCTGCCGACGAGCTTGGAGTCGATGCCCTTGACGGTGACGTTGCCGGTGTCGTGCTCGGCGGGCCAGATCACGGCGCAGCTGCCGTTGCAGTAGGACTCGGACGGGTTGCTCTCGTCCTGGTCGAAGCGGTAGAGCGTGAAGCCGGCACTGTCGGTGACGATCGTGCCGAGCTTGGGGTCGTTGGCGGTCTGCAGGGTCGCGCTCGCGGGGGTGCTCGGCGTGGCCGGGGCGCTGGGCGTCGCCGGTTTGGCCGAGTTGGCCGAGTTGGACGGGCTGGACGAACCTGATGAACCGGACGAGCCGGACGAGCCGCAGCCCGCGATCAGTGCGGCGGCCGCCGCGCCGGAGGCGGCCAGCAGGGCGACCCGGCGGCTGCGGGGTGTGGTGCGCATGGGGCGCCTCCCGCGGTGGGTGGACGGAGGTGGACGCCCTTCCGTACGGACGGCGGCGCCCGAGTGCTCAACCGGGCCCGGATCCGCCCCCGTCCGGCCTGCGGAATACCGCGCCGCCGAGGGCGGTTGTCGGGGGCACACGGCCCCTGAGCCGCCGCTCCTCCGGAAGGGAAGGAATCACGAGATGAGCAACACGGTCGAGCTGACCAAGGAGAACTTCGACGAGATCGTCCCGGGCCCGGAGGGCAAGGACTTCGTCTTCATCGACTTCTGGGCGGGCTGGTGCGGCCCGTGCCGCCAGTTCGCCCCGGTGTACGAGAAGGCCGCCGAGCGCCACCCGGACCTGGTGTTCACCAAGGTGGACACGGAGGCGCAGCAGGAGCTGGCGGCCGCGTTCGGCATCCAGTCGATCCCGACGCTGGCGATCATCCGTGAGGGCGTCCTCGTGTTCTCCCAGGCCGGCGCGCTGCCGGAGTCGGTGTTCGAGGACCTGATCGGTCAGGCGCGCGGGCTGGACATGGCCGAGGTCAAGCGCAAGGTCGCCCAGGAGCAGGCGGCCGGGGACCGGCAGGCCTGAGCCGTGCGGTCGAGGGGCCCGGGGAGCGTGGTGCCCCCCGGGCCCCTCGCTGTGTGTCCGCGGGCGTCCTAGAGTCGGCGGGGAGGGCGATGGCCGCTCGGTGCGACGGGAGTGATCCGCGATGAGCACGTTCGTACTGGTCCCCGGTTTCTGGCTCGGCGCCTGGGCCTGGGAGGGGGTGGCCGGGCCGCTGCGCGCGGCCGGGCACGTGGTGTACCCGGTGACCCCGCCCGGGATCGCCGAACGGGCCGGTGAGACGGGCGAGTTGGGCCTTGAGGCGCGGATCGCCGACCTGGCGGACCTGCTGGTCCGGGAGGACCTGTGGGACGTGGTCCTGGTCGGGCACAGCGGTGCCTGCGCCCCGGTGGGCGGGGTGGCCGACCGGATGCCGGAGCGCGTCCGGCGGGTGGTGTACCTGGACAGCGGGCCGGTGGCGGACGGCGGTTCGCTGTACGACATGTGGCCGCCGTCCTACCGCGAGTTCGCCGAGGCCACGGTGGTGGACGGCCGGCTGCCGATGCCGCCCTGGGACGTCCAGTCCGCGGAGGGGGCCAGCACCGAGGGCCTGGACGAAGCCGTGCTCGCCGCCGTGTTCGAGCGCGCCACCCCGGAGCCGGTGGGGGCGTTCATGGACCGGCTGCGGCTGACCGGCGCCGGGGACGCCACGGCCAAGGCCCTGGTCTGCTGCTCGTTCCCGCTGGAGCAGGTGCGCGCGATGATCGCCTCCGGCCACCCGTGGTTCGCCGGGATGGACGGGCCGAACTGGGAGCTGCGCGAACTGCCCACCGGGCACTGGCCGATGTTCTCCCGGCCGGCCGACACGGCGGCGGTGCTGGCCGAGTTGGCCGCGCTGCCCGTCTCCTGATCTCCTGGCCTCCTGATCTCCTGGTCTCCTGAAGCACGCCCGTTGCGCGTGTTCGGCTGCGCGTACGGGCCGGGGCGGGCCAGGATGGTCGCCACGCCGGCCCCTCGAACGAGTGGCCGCGCCCGGCGCTCGGGGGCAGGCTCGGGCGGCGGGGCCGACGACAGCACGGAGGACCGGGCATGACCAGCAGCGCCGAGGAGTACGACGTCATCGTCCTGGGGGCCGGGCCGACCGGCGAGAACGTGGCCGACCGGACGGTCGCCGCCGGGCTGCGCACGGTGATCGTGGAGGCCGAACTCGTCGGCGGCGAGTGCTCGTACTGGGCCTGCATGCCCAGCAAGGCGCTGCTGCGCCCGGTCGCGGCACTGGAGGAGGCGCGCGCGGTGGCCGGGGTCCGGGAGGCGGTGGGCGACCGGGGGCTGGACGCGGCCGCGGTGCTCGCCCGGCGGGACTCCTTCGCCTCGAACTGGAAGGACGACGGCCAGGTGGGGTGGCTGCGCGACACCGGCATCGAGCTGGTGCGCGGCCACGGGCGGCTGGCCGGGGTCCGTACCGTCGCGGTGGAGGGGGAGGACGGCTCCGAGCGGGTGCTGACCGCCCGGCACGCCGTCGCCGTGTGCACCGGCAGCCGTCCGGTGCTGCCCTCCGGAGTGCCGGGCCTGGCCGAGGCGCACCCGTGGACCAACCGGGAGGCCACCGGCTCCCCCGTGGTGCCCGGGCGGCTGGCGGTGGTCGGCGGCGGGGTGGTCGGCGTGGAGATGGCGGCGGCCTGGCGGGCGCTGGGCTCGGAGGTCACGCTGCTGGTGCGCGGTGGGGGCCTGCTGCCGCGGATGGAGCCCTTCGCGGGCGAGCTGGTCGCGGACGGCCTGCGGGAGGCCGGGGTGGACCTGCGCTTCGGCGTCGAGGTGTCGGCGCTGGAGCGGGCGGACGGCTCCGGGCCGGTGACCCTCGTCCTCGGCGACGGGGAGCGGCTGACCGCCGACGAGGTGCTGTACGCGACCGGCCGGGCGCCGCGCACCGCCGACGTCGGGCTGGAGCAGGTCGGCCTGCGGCCGGGCGACTGGCTGGCGGTGGACGACAGCTGCACGGTGGTCGGGGTGGACGGCGAGTGGCTGTACGCCGCCGGGGACGTCAACCACCGGGCGCTGCTCACCCACCAGGGCAAGTACCAGGCCCGGATCACCGGGGCGACCATCGCCGCGCGTGCGAAGGGGCGTGCGCTGGACACCTCGCGCTGGGGCGCGCACTCCGCGTCCGCCGACATCGCGGGCGCGCCGCAGGTGGTGTTCACCCGGCCCGAGGTCGCCGCCGTCGGGCTGACCCTGGACTCCGCCCAGCGGGCCGGGCTGCGGGTGCGGGCCGTGGACCACGAGATCGGCGCCGTCGCCGGGGCCTCGTTGTACGCGGACGGGTACCGGGGGCGGGCGCGGGTGGTCTTCGACCTCGACCGCGAGGTGATCCTCGGCGCCTGCCTGGTCGGCCCCGGGGTGGCGGAGCTGCTGCACTCGGCGACCGTGGCCGTGGTCGGCGAGGTGCCGATCGACCGGCTCTGGCACGCGGTGCCCGCCTACCCGACGATCAGCGAGGTGTGGCTGCGGCTGCTGGAGGGCTGCCGGGGGTAGCGCCCTGGGCTGCATCGGAGTGCCCCGGGCTGCCCCGAACTGTCGCCGCGGTCCGAAACGGCCCGTCCGGGTGATCGGCGCGGCGAGATGTGACCGGCGGTCGACAGCGGGACACTGGCCGGGTGGGGGCGTCCGCGTCGCGACCAGGTGGTGTCAGGCATGACCGAGGTGCTGTTGGCAGTCGGAACCGAGAAGGGGCTCTTTCTCGGCCGCAGCGGTGACCGGATGAACTGGGAGTTCACCGGTCCGCACTTCCCGATGAACGCGATCTACTCCGTCGGCATCGACCGCCGCGAGGACCGCACCCGACTGCTGGTCGGCGCCGACAGCAGCCACTGGGGCCCGTCCGTCTGGCGCTCCGACGACCTCGGGGCCAGCTGGCAGGAGCCCGCCAGCCCCGCCGTCCGCTTCCCCGAGGCGACGGGCGCCTCGCTCACCCGGGTCTGGCAGCTCCAGCCCGCCGGGGCCGAGGCACCCGGCGTCGTCTACGCCGGCACCGAGCCCGCCGCGCTGTTCCGCTCCACGGACGGCGGGGAGAGCTTCGCCCTCGTCGACTCGCTGTGGAACCACCCGCAGCGCGCCGACTGGGGCGCCGGCTACGGCGGCCAGGGCCTGCACACGATCCTCACCGACCCGCGCGACCCGCAGCGGCTGCTGGTCGCCGTCTCCAGCGGCGGCGTCTACCGCAGCAAGGACGGCGGCGACACCTGGGAGCCGTCCAACACCGGGCTGCGCGCCGAGTTCTTCCCCGAGGAGCGGCAGTACCCCGAGTTCGGGCAGTGCGTGCACAAGATCGCCCAGGACCCGGTCCACCCGGACCGGCTCTACCTGCAGAACCACGGCGGCGTCTACCGCAGCGACGACTGGGGCGCGAGCTGGCGCTCCGTCGCGGACGGGCTGCCCGCCGAGTTCGGCTTCGCCGTCGCCGCGCACCCGCGCCGGGGCGACACCGCGTACCTCTTCCCGCTCGGCGGCTCGGACGACCGCATCCCGCCCGGCCGCCGCTGCCGGGTCTTCCGCACCACCGACGGCGGCAGCAGCTGGCAGCCGCTCGCCCAGGGGCTGCCCGGCGAGGACCACTACGGCATCGTGCTGCGCGACGCGCTGCGCACCGACGACGCCGACCCCGCCGGGATCTACTTCGGCAACCGGACGGGCGACGTGTACGGCAGCCGCGACGAGGGCGAGAGCTGGCAGCTGCTCAAGTCCCACCTGCCGGACGTGCTCTGCGTCCGCGCGGCGGTGGTCAGCTGAAAATCCGTTGCGCCCCGCCCCCGTTCGTGGTGAGCATGAACCGCCGACGAACGATCTCACAGGACAGGGGTGGGCCATGGCGGAACCGGACAGGGTGATCAGGCACAACGGCGCGGGCGTGCCCGTGCTGAGCTACCTCCCGGGCGAGCGGGAGGGCCGGCCGTGGGCCGACCTGCTGGAGGTGCTGGACGGCGCCCCGGACGATACGGCGGACGCGGCGGCGCTCATCCGGGCCGAACTGCCCGGCTGGGTGGTCTCCGGCACCCCCGAACTGGGGCGGGAGCTGGTCGCACAGGGCGCGAGCATCCTGCGGCACGCCCACACCATGCGGCGCGACCTGCTCGCCGACCCCCCGCCCGCCGACTGGGCCGGGGCACCGCTGCGCGAGGGCGCCCGGGCCGTGCCCAGCGACCGCGCGCCCGAGGAACTGCTGGAGGCCTGGCGCGCCGCCTTCGCCCCCGGCCACGTGGACCACTTCCCCGGCGACGACGCCCGGGCCCTGGCCGAGCGGCTCGGCCCGCTGCTCGCCGGGGAGGCGATCGGCCCCGTGCTGCCCTCCAGCCTGCTCGCGGTGGACGCCGAGAACCGCGTGATCGCGGGCCTCACCCTCACCGACCGCGACGGCCTCCCCTGGGTCGCCGAGGTGTTCCGCGACCCGGCGCGCGGCTACCCCGGCCTCGGCGGCGACCTGCTCCGCCTCGCCATCGCCGACCTCGCCGCACGCGGCGGCGAGCACCTGACGCTCGTGGTGTCGGAGGGCAATCCGGCCCGCCGGCTCTACGAGAAGCTGGGCTTCGGCCTGGTGGAGACCTCGCTGACGGTGATCGTCCCCGAGCCTGCCCAGGGCCTTGCGAGCTAGGGTCTCGCCAGTTCGAGCACCGCGATCCCGGTGAGCACGGTGGCGGCTGCGGTCATCCGCAGCCGCCCCAGCCGCTCGCGGAACACCACGGTGGCGATCACCGCCGCGATCACGATGCTCGTCTCGCGCAGGGCCGCGATCGAGGCGAGGTTCCCCCGGGACTGCGCCCACACCACCAGCCCGTACGCCGTCAGCGAGAGCACCCCGCCCAGGACGCCCACCGGTACCAGCGGGCCGACCCCGGCCAGCAGCCCCGGGCCACGGCGCAGCCGGGCGATCAGGGCGAGGACCGGGCCCTGGAGCAGGAACAGCCAGGCCACGTAACCGCCGACCGTCCCCGCGTGCCGGACTCCGCTGCCGTCCAGCACCGTGTACCCCGCGATCATCACGCCCGTGCCGAGGGCCGCCCCCAGCGCGGGCAGCTGCGCCCGGCCGGGTATCCCCCGGGCGAAGGCCAGCCCGATCAGGCCGCAGCAGATCACCAGCACGCCCGCCAGCTCGCCGACGCCCAGGTGCTGGCCCAGCACGGCCACCGACAGCACCGCCACCAGCAGCGGCGCCGAACCGCGCGCTATCGGGTACATCTGCCCGAAGTCGCCCAGCTCGTAGGCCCGCAGCAGCAGCACCGTCGAGGCCACCTGGACGGCCACCGAAGCCAGCAGGTACGGCCAGGAGGCGGCCGCCGGCAGCGGGTTGAGCACCACCAGGACGAGCGCGACGGCGGTGTACGTCAGGTTGATCAGCGCGAAGCCGACCAGCTTGTCCGGAATGCGGTGCGCCAGGCCGTTCCAGACCGCGTGCAGCACGGCCGCCGTGAGGACGGCCAGCGGCACGGCCGCAGCGACTCCGGGCATGACAGGACTCCCCTCGAACGGGCCCGCCGGAAATCCGGCGGGCCTGGAACCGGATTCCACGCTACCCTAGATCCATGGAAGAGCGTTCCGAATTTCTCACGCCGCTGGAATCCGGGCTCGCCGCGCGGATCCGGGCCCGGCTCGGCGAACTGCGCGGCAGCGAGGCCCGCGTCGCGCAGGTGGTGCTCGACCGGGGCTCCGAGCTGGTGCACCTGAGCGTCAGCGACGTCGCGGAGCTGGCCGGGACGGCCCCCTCCTCCGTCGTCCGGGCCTGCCAACGGCTCGGGTTCCGGGGCTACCAGGAGCTGAAGATCGCCGCCGCCCGGCAGGCCCCGGCCGCGACCCCCGCCCTCGACGACTCCGGGGACCCGGCCGCCCGGGCGCTCGCCGAGACGCTGCGCACCTCGCGCGCGGCGCTGGACGGCCTGACCGCCACCCTCACGCCCGAGGACCTGCGAGCAGCCGCGGAGCTGCTGGACGGCGCGAGCCAGGTGGTGCTGGTCGGCATGGGGCTCTCCGGCGCGGTGGTGCTCGACCTCTCCTACCGGCTGCGCGCCCTCGGCATCCCCGTGGACGCCCCCGCCGACCCGTTCACCGCCCAACTCGCCGCCTCCGTCCTGCCGCCCACCGGCGTCTGCCTCGCCGTCAGCCACACCGGCGCCACCCGCTCGGTCGTCGACACCGCCCGCCGCGCCCACGCCGCCGGCGCCGCCGTCCTCGCCCTCACCAGCTACGCCCGCTCCCCCCTCACCGAAACCGCCACCCGCACCCTCGTCGCCGGCGGCCAGGACCTGGTCTTCGGCCTCGAAACCACCGCCAGCCGCCTCGCCCACCTCGCCACCGTCGACGCCCTCGCCCAGACCCTCCTCACCCTCCGCGGCCCCAAGGCCGAACGGGCCCTGCACCTCTCGGAGGAGATCTGCGCCGACCACGCGTACTGAGGCCGGGCGGCCCGGGCGCGACTCCACCACCGGCCAGCGGCCGGCGGCCGGCGGCGATGCCGCGCGAGAGCGAAGGCGCTGCTGGCGGCCGTAGGACGGGGCGGGCGACGGGCGGCCGCGCGTAGGAAGTCGGCTGGGCCGACTTCGCAGGCGGCGCCGAGCGGGCGGCCAGGGCAGTGGCCGCCGGGGAGCGAGAGGCGATCGTGCGCAGGAAGTCGGCCCGCTCGACTTCCTGCGCACCCCTACCGGCAGCGAGCGCAGCGGACGACGCCCGGGTGGGCGGCCCGGGCGTCGACGACCGGCGGGCGGCGCCGGGGCCAGTGGCCCGGCCGGGTGGAAGCGTGCGGGTGGAGCTCCGGGGGGTGGCTGTGGGAACAGGCGCGCGGCAGGCTGCGGCGCGCAGGACGTCGGCGGGCTCGACTTCCTGCGCGACTCGATCACCCGGCCCGCAGCCCGGGCGGAGGTGTCGGGGGCGGGTGGCAGGCCCGGCTGCACAGGAAGTCGGCTGGGGCGACTTCCTGCGCAGCCACGGTGGCGGCGGGTAGCGGCACCGAGGCAGAGGTGCCGGGTGGCCGCGCGTGGGCGGAGGCATCGCGTGTGGTCGCAGGGGGCGGGCGGCAGGCCAGAGGCGGAGATGCTGGGTGGGCGCGCAGGAAGTCGGCGAGGTCGACTTCCTGCGCGGCCCGGGCGTCGGGGAGTGCGGTGGGCGGCAGCGCGTGGGGAGAGTGGCGGGTCAGGGTGGGGTGGGGTGGCCGGATTCGGTGCGGGTGCCGCGGGTGACGACGAGGGTGAGGCCTACGGCGACGAGGAGTTCCGCCCAGAAGAAGGCCGCGTAGTCGAAGAGGGAGCCGATGGGCGGGTTGCCGGGGGCCGCGTTGCGCATGCCGACGAGGGCGAAGAGGGTGGCGGCCATCCAGCTGAGGGCGGGCCAGACGAGGCCGCGGCGCTGGTGGACGATCAGTCGGGCGGCGACCAGGACGGACAGGGCCAGCGCCCACATCGCCGCGATCATGAACCAGGCGAGGATGAAGGTGCTGCGGGAGCGGCTGATCCGCTCGGTGACGGCGACGGCGCCGCCCTCGTCCGCTGCCTGGTCGCTGCGGTTGAAGGCGAAGAAGGGGTCGGCCTCCTCGATCTCGATCACCACCGGGACGGGCCGCCCGCCCGCCGTGGCCTGGAAGCCGATGGCCGCGTGGTAGCGGTCGAACGGGTAGTCGGTGAGCCGCCCGTCGAAGAGGTCGAAGGAGACGGCGCCCGCCGCGATCTGCTGCCCGGCCGGGTACTTGAGGGTGGTCTGCTCCAGGGAGGTGGTCTCCAGCACCACGTCCTGGGCCGGCACCAGCAGGGTCTCGGGCCCGGCCAGGGCGCCCTGGGGCTGGACGAGCACCTTGGTGACGAGTGTCTGCGCGGCCGCGTCCACCTTCTGGAGCACCACGTGCACGGTGAGGTGGTCCGGGCCGGGGGCGGTGCCCACGGTCTGGGCGTGGCCCCGGCTGGAGCGTTCGTCGAGGTAGAGCAGCAGTCCGGCGGCGACGAGCACCACGATCGCCGCCGCCAACGCGTAGGCCCGCCAGGGCCTGACCCGGGTGCGCGGGGGCGGCGCGGCGGCCGCTCGCGCCCCCGCGCGAACGCGTACGCGGATCCGAGGGCGGTGCGGCAGCGCGCTCATGGATCGGCTCCCCCGTCTCCGGGTCTGTCCTGCCGAGGGTCTGTCCTGCCGACCACCCTCGGTTCGGCCCTCCCCCGCCCGCAACCGCAGGGGCCCGATCGAGCGGAAAGCCACTGGTCGGAGCCGCTGTGTAGGCTCCCGGTCATGGCAAGGGTGACGCGGGACGATGTGGCACGGCTGGCGGGGACGTCGACCGCGGTCGTGAGCTATGTGATCAACGACGGGCCGCGCCCGGTGGCGGCGGCGACCCGTGAGCGGGTGCTCGCGGCCGTCGCGGAGCTCGGCTACCGGCCCAACCGCGTCGCCCAGGCGATGGCCCGCCGCCGCACCGACCTGCTCGGGATGATCGTTCCGGACGCCCGCCAGCCCTTCTTCGCCGGGCTCGCCCACGCCGTGGAGCAGGCCGCCGCCGAGCACGGCCGGCTGCTGCTGATCGGCAACTCCGACTACGCGGACGAGCGCGAGGCCCACTACATCCGCGCCTTCCTGGGCATGCAGGTGGACGGCCTGATCCTGGTCACCCAGGACCCGTCGACCCCCGGCCTGAGCGGCTTCGACGCGGTGGACGGCACCCCGGTCGTCCTGCTGCACCACCGGACGGAGACCCCGAACGGCGTCGCCGTGGTGGCGGACGACGAGGGTGGCGCCCGGGACGTCGTACGGCACCTGCTCGGCCACGGGCACACCGAGGTGCACTGCTTCGGCGGCACCTTCTCGCTCAGCCCGCTCGACCCGGTGACCTGCCGCACGGCCGGCTGGGCCGCCGCGATGGCCGAGGCCGGGCTGGGGACGGACGGCCTGCTGACCGGGGCGCCGTTCGACCGCGTCCGGGCGCACACCGAGGCGCTGGCGCTGCTGGCCCGCCCCGACCGGCCGTCCGCCGTGTTCTGCGCGACGGACGACCAGGCGATCGGGCTGCTGCGGGCGGCCGACGACCTGGGCATCCGGGTGCCGGAGGACCTCGCGGTGGCGGGGTTCGACGACATCGCCGAGGCGGTGATCGCCGGCCCGGCGCTGACCACCGTCACCACGGCGCAGGACGAGATGGCCCGGGCCGCGCTGGAGCTGGTGCTGGGCGGGGCGCAGCAACGCGCGGCTGGCGTGCGGACGTTCCCGGCCAAGGTGGTGCTGCGGCGCTCCTGCGGCTGCCCGGCACCTGGCCGGGCAGCCGTCAACGCTTGAACGAGGAGCGTCAGTTGATCTGGAAGGTGGCCTCGACCGGGTAGTGGTCGCTGGGCGCCCGGGTGTCCAACTGGCCGGGCGTCCAGCCGGCCTGCGGGTCGAAGTCGATGGCCACGGTGGACATCGAGGCGGGCATCGGGCGGCCGGGGGCGTTGAGGTAGCCGATGTAGTCGAGGTCGTCCCGGTAGTCCTTCGGGAAGGTCTCGACGCCCGCCATGTACTGGCACCAGGAGGAGACCGGGCAGTCCATGGTGGTGCGGTTCTGCGCGGGGTCGGTGGCCGGGGTGCCGAGCACGCCGTTGACGGCGTTCTGGGCGTTGGCGTAGTCGCCGCGGCTCTGGCCGTGGAAGTACTCGACGTTGAGGTCGCCGCCGATCAGCACGGGGGCGCTGCTGCCGACGATCCCGTCCACCCAGGCGCGGATCTCGGCGAGCTGGCCGAGCCGGGTGGACTGGGTGGTATCGGTGGAGGTGCCGTCCTCGTCGGCCTGGAGGTGGGTGCCGACGACCCAGGCGGTGCTGCCGTTCTTGTTCACCTTGACCAGGGCGGCGCCCTTGTTGGCGTGGTAGTCCCAGGTGCCGTAGGTGGAGTTGGAGTAGACGTGCGCGTACTGGGCGGCGATCGGGTACTTGGAGAGGATCATCGTGCCGCCGTTGATGACGAACCACGAGTTGGAGCAGTTGCCGCTGACGCCCGTCCAGCCGCCGCCGGAGCAGGTCTGGCCGACGACCGGGGTGCGGTACGGGTAGAGGTCGGCGAGCTTGGCGTTGATGTCGGCGGTCGAGCTGTTGTTGAACTGCTCGTCCAGGATGACGACGTCGGCGTTGTGCTGACGGACGATCTGCTCGACCACCGGGGTGCGGCGGGCGGCCTGCTCGTTCTGGGTGCTGTCGACGACGGCGGTGCCGAGGTCGACGTTGAAGGCGAACACGGACAGCGTGGTGGGGCTCGCGGAGGCGGTGCCGGCCGAGGCGGTCGGGGCGGTGCCGCCGAGCAGCAGTGCGGCGGCGGCAGCTGTGGTGAGGGCGGTGGCCGTGCGACGCGAGAGCATGGGCGTTCTCCTGGTGAGGGATTCCGTCGATCCGGTGGGGTCCGGCGCCCGTCGGCCGGGCGCCGGGGATCGGCGGAGGAACGCTAGCTACTGCTCGGTACATCGGGAAGAACGCCAGGCGAGCAGTTCAGATCGCATCCGTGGCGTCGAGGTGTCTGTACAGCTCAGGTCGGGTGGCTGACAAGGTGTCTGTACAGCATCGTCACATCTGCCGACGGCGATCGGGGGCGGCCCACACGCCGTCAGCCGTCGAGCAGTTCGTCCGCGAGCAGATCCATCAGCAGGTTGTCGTGCCACGTGCCGTCGGAGCCGCGCTCGTACTGGCGCATGGTGCCGACGGGGCGGAAGCCGACCTTGGCGTAGCAGCGGATCGCGGCGGCGTTGTCGGCGGCCGGGTCGATGATCAGCCGGTGGTAGTGGTGGTCGCGCACCAGGTGGCGGGCCATGGTGCGCACCGCGTCGGTGCCCAGGCCCACGCCGTGGACGGTGGGGTCGAGGTAGAGGTCCATGCCGGCGTGCCGGTACTCGTCGTCGTTGTTGGCGTACCACTGGACGGCGCCGATCACCTTGCCGCCGACGTCCACGGCGTACGTCTCCGTCTCCGGGTCCTCCAGCTCCGTGGCGACCTCGCCGGCCAGGTCGTCGCCGCCGCGCCAGCGGGCGAACACCTCGGGCGTGGCGCGGATGGCCGCCAGGGCCGGGATGTCCTCCTGGGTGGCCGGGCGGAGCGTGACGAGGGTGCCGTGCAGAATCGTCCCCATATGGGGCATGTTGGCACGGAAACCCGCCTCCGGCCAGCGGTTTTGCGGGACGGGGGCGAGGGATACCGCGTTGCCCGCACACCTGGCCGACCTGGATGATGCTCCCTCGTGACTCATCTGATTACCGTCATCGCGATCATTACGATCATCGCGCTGATCAATAGATCGCGCAGTGCCAAGACCACCGTCACCCACGGGAACCTGGCACGGGTCGACGTCGACTTCGACGCCGCCGCCTACGGGCTCGTCCCGCGCGAGCGGCTGGACGCGCGCCGCTCCGGGCCGCCGGCCGCGCCGCACGTGCGCAAGGAGCAGCAGGCGGTGGCCGACGCCGCCTGGGCCGGCGACTGGCGGGCCGCCGCCGCGTACGTCCGGGCCGCCGGGACGGACTGGGACGAGCGCTGGTTCCGGCTGGAGCTGCTGGACTCCATCGCGGACGAGGACGAGGCCTGGGTGAAGGCCTGGCGCGCGGGCGACCCGGGCGACTGCGACGCCGCCGCGCTGGAGGCCAGCCGGATGGTGTCCAAGGCCTGGGAGATCCGGGGCAACAAGTACGCGAACGAGGTGCCCGAGGAGGACATGAACGCCTTCCGGGCGATGCTGCCCGCCGCCATCGAGGCGGCGAAGCGGGCCTCCCTGCTCGACCCGGCCAACCCGGCGCCCTGGGTGGTGATGCTCACCGCCGCGCGCGGGGCGCAGTACGAGCCGGAGCAGTTCGAGGAGCTGTGGAACGGCCTGGTCGAGCGGGCGCCGCACCACTTCGCGGGCCACGCCCAGGGGCTCCAGTACTGGTGCGCCAAGTGGTTCGGCTCGGACCGGAAGATGACGGCCTTCGCCGAGCGGGCGCTGGACTCCACCCCGGCCGGCAGCCCGCTGGCGGGCATCTACCTCTACGGGCTCTCCGAGCTGCGGGAGCGCGAATCGCTGGGCTCGATGTCCACGGACGACCGGCGCAGGCGCCTGCTCCAGGTCGCGGACTCGCTGGCGACGGTCCGCCCGGACGACCACCGGCTGCCCGGGCTGCGGCACCTGCTCGCGTACTACGCCGGGCAGGCGGGCCTCCACCAGATCGCGCTGGACCAGTTCCGGGCGATCGGCCCGTGGTGCGGCGCCCACACCTGGGGCAAGGAGGGGGACGACCCGGTGGTGATCTTCGAGATCGCCCGCGCCGAGGCCGTGCGCCGCTCCGGCGCCGCGCCGCTGCCGCCGGAGCTGCGGCCCAAGGCCGGGCTGGGCTGATCCCGAGGCCCCCCGACCGTCGAGGGGCGAGTGCCGCACGGGCGCCCCCCGACGGTCAGGGGGCCTCGTCCCTGCGCAGGCGGGCGCTGACCTCGCCCAGGCCCTCGGCGAGGACGGCGAGCTGCTCGCGGGTGAGCACGTCGATCAGCAGCTCGCGCACCAGGGCGACGTGGCCGGGCGCGGCCTGGCGCATCATCTCCCGCCCCTGGTCGGTGAGTTCGGCGATGACGCCGCGCACGTCGCTGGGGCAGGAGCGGCGGGCGACCAGGCCCTGGCGCTCCAGTTGAGTGACCTGGTAGGTGAGGCCACTCTTGGAGGTGACCAGCCTGTCGGCGAGTTCGGTCATCCGCAGGGAGTCGCCGGGCGCCGCGGAGAGGTGCACCAGGATCTCGTACTGCTGGTGGGAGAGACCGGAGTCCTCCTTGAGCTGGCGCTCCAGGCGGCGGTTGAGGAGGTTGCTCGCGGTGACGAAGCCCCGCCAGGCGGCCATCTCGTCCTGGTCGAGCCAGCGGGGTTCGTTCGGTGAGGACATGGGGCCGAGTCTACTCCTGTTGTTCAAATTCGAACGAAGGTGTACGGTCGGTCAGTAGAGGTTCAAATTTGAACTACTGCTGGACCCATCCTTCGAGTTGCCTCTCGAGTTGTCCCGAGGAGGACGCCATGAGCACCGCGGCCCCCGAGCGCATGCCCACCCTGTACCTGTCGCACGGCGCGCCGCCGCTCGCCGACGACCCGGTCTGGCCCGGTCAGCTCGCCGCCTGGTCGGCGGACCTGCCGCGCCCGAAGGCCGTGCTGATGGTCTCCGCCCACTGGGAGGAGGCGCCGCTGGCCCTCGGCGCCGTCACCACCGTGCCGCTGGTGTACGACTTCTGGGGCTTCCCCGAGCACTACTACCGGGTCCGGTACGCCGCCCCCGGCGCGCCGGAGCTGGCCGAGCGCGTGCGCAAGCTGCTGCGCGCCCCCGGCACGCCCGTCCAGGACATCCCCGACCGGGGGCTGGACCACGGCGCGTACGTCCCGCTCGTGGAGATGTACCCGGAGGCCGACGTCCCCGTCCTCCAGGTCTCCATGCCCACCCTGGACCCGCAGCGGCTCATGGAGATCGGGCGCAGGCTCGCCCCGCTGCGCGACGAGGGCGTGCTGATCGTCGGCAGCGGGTTCTTCACCCACAACCTGCGGGCGCTCAGCAGCGACGGCCGGGTCAGCTCGGTGATGACCGAGTTCGACGACTGGGGCCGGCGCGCCCTGGCCGCCCACGACCTGGACGCGCTGCTCGACTTCGAGCACAAGGCCCCGGCCGGGCGACTGGCCCACCCGCGCACCGAGCACTTCGCGCCGCTGTTCGTCACCCTGGGTGCCGGGGAGGCCGACCTGGACAGCCAGCGCAGCGTCATCGACGGGTTCTGGATGGGGCTCGCCAAGCGGTCCGTCCAGTTCGGATGAGGTTCTAGAGGGCGCAGCAGGTGAAGCGCTCGCCGATGTGCTCGGGCTGCTCGATCTCGTCCACCAGGGCGGCCGCGTAGTCCGGCACCGTGATCCGGCTGCGGCCGTGGAGGTCGGTGAGCAGCAGGTCCAGGCCGGTGTGGTAGCGGCCGGAGCGCGCGCCGGGGTGGATGTCGGCGGCCGGGCTGAGCACCGTCCAGCGCAGGTCGGTGACCGTCCGGTAGTAGTCCAGGGCGGCGCCGTGGGCGTGCATGATCTGGAGGACGGGCTCCGGCAGGGCCGGCTCGTCCCAGACCAGGACGCCCGGGGCCGTCTCCAGGCTGCCCGCCCCGCCGACCGCGATCAGCCGGGGTGCGGCGCCGCCGAGCGTGCGCAGGCCCTCGACGAGGGAGCGGGCCGCGGGCTCGATCAGGGCGACGTGGCCCGGGCCGTCACCGCCGCCGACGGCGCTCACCAGGACGTCCTGGCGGGCGGCCGCCCGCGCCACGTCGGCCGGGGAGAGGACATCGCCGCGTTCGACGAAGGCGGCGTCCCCCCGGAAGCGGTCCGGGTCACGGACAACGGCGGTCACCTCGTGGCCGCGGGCCACGGCCTCCTCGACGACGGCGCCGCCGATGGTTCCGTTGGCGCCGATCACGGCGATTGCGGCCATGGGGTACCTGCCTGCTCGTCGGGTGCGGTGAGGGTTGCGGTGGAGGTTCAGCGGGGGGGTTCAGATCGATTATCGGACGATCCGCCCGTGACGGCCGGGGCGTTCGTCCTATCGTGTGACGGTCCATCGATCTCGAACTGGAGTGACCGTGCGCAACGGCGACGCCGTACGAACCGCCCTCGACGCCTCCCTGGAGGTGCTCACCCCGCACGCCGGGGACCACGACTGGGACCGCCCCGCCGGACCGCTGGAGTGGAGCTGCCACGAGACCGCCGCCCACATCGCCCACGACCTGCTCGCCTACGCCGGCCAGGTCGCCGCCCGCCCCCGGGACCGCTACCTGCGGTTCGACCTCACCGTGGAGCCCGAGGCCGACCCGGCCCAGGTGCTCACCGTGGTCCGCGCGGCCGGGCAGCTGCTCGCCACCGTCCTCGACGCGGCCCCGCCGGAGCTGCGCGCGTACCACCACGGGCCCTGCGACCCGCCCGGCTTCGCCGCGATGGGCGTCGCCGAGACGCTGCTGCACACCCACGACATCACCCGGGGGCTGGACCTGGCCTGGCAGCCGCCCGCCGACCTGTGCGCCTTCGTGCTCGACCGGCTCTTCCCCGACGCACCGGGCGGCGAGGCCGCAGAGGTCCTGCTCTGGTGCACCGGACGCGGGGAACTCGAGGGCCGCCCGCGCAGGACCTCGTGGAACTGGCGGGCGGCCAGGGGCGAGTGGCCCCAGGAGTAGCGCCTACGCGCCGCCGGTGGCGACGCGCTCGGGCCCGCTGCGCTCGACGCAGAACTCGTTGCCCTCCGGGTCGGCGAGGGTGACCCAGCCCGTGCCGTCCGGGCGGCGGTGGTCCCCCACCACGGTGGCGCCCAGGGCCAGCAGGTGCTCGACCTCCTCGTCGCGGGTGCGGCCCTGCGGCTGGAGGTCGAGGTGCACCCGGTTCTTCACCGACTTGGTGTCGGGCACCCGGATGAAGAGCAGCGAGGCGCCGGCCGACTCCACCACGGCCATCGGGTCACCCTCCTCGTCGTCCTCCGCGAGGGAGCCGTCCAGGGCCTTCGCCCAGAAGGTCGCGAGGGCGAAGGGGTCGGCGCAGTCGATCGTCACGTGTCGTACCAGAGAAGCCATGCGGCTACTCTGGCCTGCGGTGTTGCGGTGCGTCCAGCCTTTTCCTGGCATGCCGGTGGCCGTCCAGCGGGTAGTCCGGCGGCAGGGCCGACAGCACCTCCTCGAAGCGGTAGCCGCACTTCTCCGCCACCCGGCAGGAGGCCTCGTTGTCCACCTGGTGCAGCAGGTCGATCCGCTCCAGGCCGGAGGCGGCGAAGGTCTCGAACGCCCAGGCCGTGAGCACCTCCACCGCGCGGGGCGCGACGCCCCGGCCGCGCGCCGGGGCGGCCGTCCAGTAGCCGACCTCGGCCACCGACGGGAGGGGGCCGCACTTGAGCGCCACGTTGCCGAGCAGTTCCGCCCCGGCGGTGTCGGGAACGGCTGCGTCAAGGACGGCATAGGAGTACCGGCTGCCCGCCGCCCAGCCCTCGCGCTGCCGGGCCAGCCAGCGCGACGCCGACTCGGCGTCGTCGACGGGCCGGCGGGTGAAGTGGCGCAGCGTCTCGTCCCGGTGGGCCTCGATCAGCGCGGGCAGGTCGGCCTCCTCGAAGGGCCGCAGCAGCAGGCCCTCGGCGACGGGCAACGCCCGTACCGGCACGCCCTGGTGGTCGCTCATGACGGTTCTCCCCCACGGAATCGGCGAGCTGACGGACGTGACCCTACTCAATCCGCTTGACCCTGCCGTTGGCGGCAGGGTCGGACAGTGGCGGCATGAGCGAGAACAGCATGAGCGAGAACGACGAGAGTACGGAGCAGGGCCGGGTCGTGGTGGTCACCGGGGCCGGCACGGGGATCGGCCAGGAGACGGCGTGGGCGTTCGCGGCCGAGGGGGCGCGGGTGCTGGCGGTCGGGCGGCGGCCGGAGCCGCTGGCGCGGACGGCGGCCGCGCACCCGGGGCTGATCGAGCCGCTGGTCGCGGACGTGACCGGGCCGGACGCGCCGGAGACCGTCGTCGGGGCGGCGCTGGAGCGGTTCGGGCGGCTGGACGTCCTGGTCAACAACGCCGGGATCGTGAGGAGCGGACAGCGGGTCGGCGACTACGACCGGGCCGGGGTGGAGGCGCTCCTCGCCACCAACCTGGTCGCGCCGGTGCTGCTCGGGCAGGCCGCGCTGCCGGCCCTGGAGGCGAGCCGGGGCGTGGTCGTCAACGTCAGCACGGCGGTCGGGCAGCGCGGCTGGCCGTCCAACTCGGTGTACGCGGCGAGCAAGGCCGCGCTGGAGACGGTCACCCGCAGCTGGGCGGTGGAGCTGGCGCCGCGCGGGATCCGGGTGGTGGCGGTGGCGCCCGGCGCGATCGACACGCCCATCGCCGACCACTCCGGCTACACCCCCGAGCAGCGCGCGGCCGTGCGCGCGTGGCAGCTCGACCACACCCCGCTCGGGCGGGTCGGGAGGCCCGGGGAGGTCGCCTGGGCGATCGCCCGACTCGCCTCGCCGCAGGCCTCCTTCGTGACCGGCGTAGTGTTGTCCGTCGACGGGGGCGCGCTGGTGTCCTGACGCGGGGGCGGGGGCGGGGCCGGGTGCGGATCGGGGAACTGGCACGGCGGTCGGGCAGTACGGCCCGGGCGCTGCGGCACTACGAGCAGGCCGGGCTGATCGGCTCCGCGCGGGCGGCCAACGGCTACCGCGAGTACGAGGAGTCGGCCGTCCTGCGGGTGCGCAACATCCGGGCGCTGCTGGCCGCCGGGCTCACCCTGGAGGACGTCCGGCCGTTCCTCGGCTGCCTGGACGGGGACGTGCTCGCCCGGCCGCCCTCCGAGGAGGCGCTGCGGATCGCCCGCAGGAGGCTCGCCGTGCTGGAGGAGCGCGTCGCGGCCCAGACCGAGGCCCGGGACCGCTTGGCCGCGGCTCTCGCGGCGGTGGACACCGAGGACGACACCCCCGATCGGGGGTGTGCGCGGGGGCTCGCACGGGGAACAGTGGGCGCATGCAGATTCCACTCTCCGTGATGGACTTCCTCGACCGGGCCGAGCTGGTCTACGGCGACCGGGTCGGCATCGTCGACGAACCGGTGCAGCCGGCCGAATCCTGGGGCGAGCTCTCGTACGGCCGGGTGGCCGAACTGGCGCGGGCGCAGGCCGCCGGGCTGGACCGGCTGGGCGTCGGGCCCGGCGAGCGGGTCGCGATCGTGTCGCACAACTCGGCGCGGCTGCTCACCGCCTTCTTCGGGGTGAGCGGGTACGGGCGGGTGCTGGTGCCCGTCAACTTCCGGCTCAGGGCCGAGGAGGTGTCGTACATCGTCGAGCAGAGCGGCGCTTCCGTCCTGCTCGTCGACCCCGAACTCGCCGACGCGCTGGGCGGGGTGGTGGCCAAGCACAAGTTCGTGCTCGGCGCGGACAGCGACGCGGTGCTGTACGACTTCGAGGGCACGCCCCGCCGGTACGCCGTCGGTGAGAACGACACCGCCACCATCAACTACACCAGCGGCACCACCGCCCGCCCCAAGGGCGTCCAACTCACCCACCGCAACCTGTGGTTGAACGCCACGACGATGGCCCTGCACTACGGCGCGAGCGACCGGGACGTGTACCTGCACACCCTGCCGATGTTCCACGCCAACGGCTGGGGCCTGCCGTTCTCCCTCACCGGGCTCGGCGCTCGGCACATCGTGCTGCGCAAGGTCGACGGCGCGGAGATCCTGCGCCGCGTCGAGCGGCACGGGGTGACCTTCCTGTCCGGGGCGCCCGCCGTGGTGCAGATGGTCCTCGACGCCGCCGCCGACTGGGACGGGCCCGTGCCCGGCCGGGACAAGGTGCGGATGATCGTGGCCGGCGCCCCGCCGCCCACCTCCGTGGTGCAGCAGGTCGAGGAGCAACTCGGCTGGGAGTTCATGCAGTTGTACGGACTGACGGAGACCTCCCCGATCGTCACCGTCAACCGCTCGCGCGCCGAGTGGGACGACCTTCCGGCCGGCGAGCGGGCCGAGAAGCTCGTCCAGGCCGGCTCCCCCGCGCTCGGCACCCGGCTGAAGGTCGACGCCTCCGGCGAGGTGCTGGTGCGCTCCAACACCGTGCTGGACGGCTACTGGCAGCAGCCCGAGGCCAGCGCCGAGGCGCTGCGGGACGGGTGGTTCCACACCGGGGACGGCGGCGTCCTGGAGGAGGGGCGGCTGACCATCTCCGACCGGAAGAAGGACGTCATCATCAGCGGCGGGGAGAACGTCTCCTCGATCGAGGTCGAGGACTGCCTCTACGCCCACCCCGCCGTGGCCGAGGCCGCGGTGATCGGGGTGCCGCACGAGAAGTGGGGCGAGACGGTCAAGGCGCTTGTCGTGCTCCGGGAGGGCCGCGAGGGCGTCACCGAGGCCGAGTTGATCGCGCACTGCAAGGAGCGGCTGGCCGGCTACAAGTCGCCGACCTCGGTGGAGTTCCGGGACGCGCTGCCGCGCACGGCGACCGGGAAGCTGCAGAAGTTCGTGCTGCGCGAGGCCTATTGGGCCGGGCGGGACCGGCAGGTCAACTGAGCAGGCCCGACTCCCGCGCGGCGAGGGCGAGTTCGGTGCGGTTGCGCACACCGAGCTTGTGCATCGCGGACTTGAGGTAGCCCGTCACGGTGTTGCAGGTCAGGCCCAGGTGGGCGGCGATCTCCGGGTTCGTCCGGCCGGTCGCCGCCCAGCGCAGCACCTCGTGCTCGCGCGGGGTGAGGGCGGGCGCCGCCTTGCGGGGCCTGCTCCAGCGGGCGGCGCCCTCCAGCGCCCTGGTCGCCGTCCGGACGAGGGTGCCGACCGCGGAGATCCGCACGTCCCCGAAGGGCACCACGTCGCGCAGGGAGGCGTACACCACGCCGTGCACCGTACCGGTGGCGTCCAGCAGGGGGACGGTGAGCATCGCGAACAGGCCCTCGGCGGTGACGGCGGCGTCGTGGTCGTGGGAGATGGTCGTGGCGGCGCGGTAGTCCGGCACCCAGGTGGGCGCGCGTTCGGCCAGGGCCCGGCCGCCGAGGCCCGTACCGATCGGGACGGGGCGGTCGTGCAGCAGGTCGGCGCGGGTGCCGGCCCAGTGGCGCAGCACCATGCCGCCGTCGGGGACGGCCTCGGGGACCCCGACCAGGCCGACGTCCACCCCGCACTGGGCCACCACCCGGCGCGCGAGGTCCCCCAGCACGGCGGCGCGCACCAGCTCGGCGGCGGCCGCGTCCACCGCGTCGTCGGCGTTCGCGGCGTTGACGGCTTTCGCGGCGTTGACGGCTTTCGCGGTGGGGGTGGCGGAGGTCCGGTGGCGGGCCCTTGTCATCGCGGAATTGTCACACGCGGTACGGGCGGTGGCGAGGACCCCGGCGCGGGCGTTTCCGCCGGTCCCGTCCGTCGTGCACGACCTGGCGGGAGGGACTGGCAGTGGGCTACCGGTGGGTAGGAGTATCGGCGCGGTGACGGCTGAGGACGAGGAGCGGTGATGGCGGCAGAAGACGTGGTGGCCGGGCTGGTGGCGGACCTGGCGGCGGAGAGCGCCGTGGTGGACGCCCTGGTCGCGGGGCTCACGGAGGAGGGCTGGGCGCTGGCCACGCCCGCCGAGGGGTGGACGGTGGCGCACCAGATCGCCCACCTGGCCTGGACGGACGACTGGACGCTGCTCGCGGCCCGCGATCCGGAGGGGTTCCGGGCGGCGATCGGGTCGTGGACCTCCACGGAGAACCCGGCGGAGGACCCCGTGGAGGACCCGGTGGAGGACCCGGTGGAGGCGGGCGCGAGGGAGGGCGCGGCCGCGGCGCCGGCGGTGCTGCTGGAGCGGTGGCGGGCCGGGCGGGAGGCCGTCGCGGCGGCCCTGACGGCGGCCCCGGCGGACGAGCGGCTGCCCTGGTTCGGCCCGCCGATGAAGCCCGCCTCGATGGCGACGGCCCGGCTGATGGAGACCTGGGCGCACGGGCAGGACGTCGCGGACGCGCTCGGCCTCGCCCGGGAGCCCACCGACCGCCTGCGGCACATCGCCCACCTCGCGCTGCGCACCCTCGGCTTCGCCTTCGCCCTGCACGGCCTGCCCGTGCCGGAGCAACCCGTGCGGCTCGAACTCACCGCCCCGGACGGCGGGTTGTGGACGTTCGGCCCCGCCGGGGCGACGGACGTGGTGGCCGGGCCCGCCCTGGACCTGTGCCTGCTGGTCACCCAGCGCCGCCACCGCGACGACCTCGCCCTGACGGCCACCGGGCCCGTCGCCACCGCCTGGCTGCCCCTCGCCCAGGTGTTCGCCGGGCCTCCGGGGAAGGGGCGGGAGGCTTCGGGCCCCTCCTCCTGAGGGAGAGACTTCTCCGAGGGCAGAACGTCGGGCCCTTCCCCTGGCGGCCCGGGTGCCTAGGCTGGAGGGGTGAGCACCGATGCGCCCAAGGAAGCCCGTGTCATCCCGCTGCGGCCGAAGGAGGCCCCGCGGCCGCCCGCCCGTCGCGAGCCGCTCTGGCGCGACCTCGTCGGGGACGTGCTGCGACGCGAACGGCTGGCCCAGGAGCGGACGTTGAAGGACGTCGCGGAGGAGGCCCGGATCTCGATGCCGTACCTGTCGGAGCTGGAGCGCGGCCGCAAGGAGGCCTCCTCCGAAGTCCTCGCGGCCGCGGCCCAGGCCCTCGGGCTGGGCTTGGGCGACCTCCTCTCGCTCGCCTCGCGGGAGTTGACCCGTCACTCCCGTACCCAGGCCTCCTCGAGCCGGGTGGGCCGCGGCGACGGACTCTGCCTGGCCGCGTAGCTCAGCCCTCCACGTTCAACCGGCGAACGCCAGGCGGCGGGTCAGCACCTCGTCGGCGAGGCCGTAGGCGACGGCCTCCTCGGCGGTGAGGATCTTGTCCCGGTCCATGTCCGCGCGCAGCGTCGCCGCGTCGTGGTGCGTGTGCCGGGAGAGGACCTCCTCCACCTGGGAGCGGATGCGCACCATCTCCTTGGCGGCGAGGCTGAGGTCGGAGACCGTCCCGCGCCGGCCGCCGCTGGCGGGCTGGCCGAGGAGCACCCGGGCGTGCTGGAGCACGAACCGCCGCCCGGGGTCTCCGCCCGCGAGGAGCACGGCCGCCGTGGAGGCCGCCTGGCCGACGCAGAAGGTGGAGATCGGGCACTGCACGAAGGCGAGCGTGTCGTAGATCGCCATCAGCGAAGTGAACGACCCGCCGGGCGAGTTGAGGTAGATCGAGATCTCCCGCTCGGGGTTCGCGGCCTCCAGGTGGAGGAGCTGGGCGATGACGACGTTGGCGACGCCGTCGTCGATCTCGGTGCCGAGGAAGATGATCCGCTCGTTGAGCAGCCGGCTGAACACGTCGTAGGAGCGCTCGCCCTGCGCCGTGCGCTCGATGACGTACGGGACGGTGTAGGAGCCCATGTCACAGCCCCATTCGCGGGCGCGAGGAGGCCGGGCGGATGTCGGTGAGCGACTCGACCACCTTGTCCACGATCCCGTACTCCCGGGCCTGTTCGGCCGTGAACCAGCGGTCCCGGTCGCCGTCGCGGCGGATCGTCTCCTCGCTCTGGCCGGTGTGCTCGGCGGTGATCCGCTCGATGGACCGCTTGGTGAACTCCAGGTTCTCCGCCTGGATCTCGATGTCCGCGGCACTGCCGCCGATGCCCGCCGAGGGCTGGTGCATCATGATCCGCGCGTTGGGCAGGGCGAACCGCTTGCCCGCGGCGCCCACGCTGAGCAGGAACTGGCCCATGCTGGCGGCGAACCCCATCGCGAGGGTGGAGACGTCGTTGGGGATCAGCCGCATGGTGTCGTAGATGGCCAGGCCCGAAGTGACGGACCCGCCGGGGCTGTTGATGTACAGGCTGATGTCGGTGCGCGGGTCCTCCGCGGAGAGCAGCAGCAGCTGGGCGCAGACCCGGTTGGCCGACACGTCGTCGACCTGGGTGCCGAGCAGGACGATCCGCTGGGCGAGCAGGTTCGCCGCGAGGTGGTCGTCGAAGCGGCTGGGCGGGGTGTCGCCCTCCTCCGCCCGGGGCGCGAGGGTGGTGGGCATGGGGGCCTCCCGATCGATGAGTTGGGCCTTCCCCTCCACTGTCGGCGCCGTGCGGTCGGACCGGGAGGCTTCTCTGCCCGCCGCAGATTCGCTGGGGGCAGAGCCCGTTCAGGGCCCGAGGCGCAGCGGGGTGAGCCGGGTGGCGATCAGGTTGGTGGCGCCCCGGTCGCGCTCGACGTGGCCGTGGACGAGGAGGCCGGCGCGGTCGAGGGCCGTACGGCGCTGGGACTCCCAGACCGGGCGGTTGCAGATCACGTTGATCAGGCCGGTCTCGTCCTCCAGGCTGAGGAAGAGCACTCCCCCGGCGGTGGGCGGGCGCTGCCGGTGGGTGACGAGGCCGCCGACGACCACGGCCGTTCCCGGTGGCACGTCGGGGAGTTGGGCGGCGGAGACGGCGCCGCCGCGGTCGAGGTGGGCGCGCAGGTGCTGGAGGGGGTGGCTGGTGGCGGAGGTGCCGGTGGCCCAGAGGTCGGCGATGGTCTCCTCGATCGGGCTCATGCCGGGCAGGTCGGGGGCCTCGGCGCCGGGGGTGGTGCCGGGCAGCAGGTCGGCCGACGACGTACCGGCGAAAGCGCCTGCTGACCACAGGGCCTGACGTCGCGCCAGTCCGAAGCAGTCGAAGGCGCCGGCGGTGGCGAGCGCCTCCAGGGCGGGGGCGGGCAGGCCGGTGCGGCGGGCGAAGTCCTCCAGGTCGGCGTAGGGCCGGCCGGCGGCGATCGCCTCGGCCTGCGGGGCCCCGATGCCGCGGACGGTCAACAGGCCGAGCCGGATGGCGGGCTGGGGCTTCCCCGCGGTGAGCGGCGGGGTGGGGACGGGGCCCCGGTACGGCTCCAGGGTGGGGCGCGGGTCGCTGGCGTTGACGTCCACCCCGCGCACCCGGACGCCGTGGCGCCGTACGTCCGAGACGAGGCTGAGCGGGGAGTAGAAGCCCATCGGCTGGTTGGCGAGCAGGGCGCAGGTGAAGGCCGCCGGGTAGTGGTACTTGAGCCAGGCGCTGATGTACACCAGGTGGGCGAAGCTGATCGCGTGGCTCTCCGGGAAGCCGTAGTTGGAGAAGGCCTCGATCTTGCCGTAGACGTCCTCGGCGACCTCGGCGGGGATGCCGCGCTCGGCCATGCCGCCCAGCAGCCGCTCGCGCAGCCGGGCGACGCGTTCGTGGGAGCGCTTGGCGCCCATGGCCTGGCGCAGCCGGTCGGCCTCGGCGGGGGTGAACCCGGCGCAGTCGATGGCGAGTTGCATCATCTGCTCCTGGAACAGCGGCACTCCGAGGGTCTTGCCGAGGGCGTTCTCCATCAGCGGGTGCGGGCAGCCCGCCGGTTCGACTCCGGCGCGGCGGCGCAGGTAGGGGTGGACGGAGCCGCCCTGGATGGGGCCGGGGCGGATGAGGGCGACCTCGACGACCAGGTCGTAGAAGTGGTCGGGCTTGAGGCGGGGCAGGGTGGCCATCTGGGCGCGGGACTCGACCTGGAAGACGCCGACGGTGTCGGCGCGGCGCAGCATCGTGTACACGCCGGCGTCGTCGGCCGGGATGGTGGCCAAGTCGTAGCGCGGGCCGTGGTGTTCGGCGATCAGGTCGCAGGCGTCGTGGAGGGCGGCGAGCATGCCGAGGCCGAGCAGGTCGATCTTCACCAGCCCGGCGCCGGCGGTGGACTCCTTGTCCCACTGGAGGACGGAGCGCCCCGGCATCCGGGCCCACTCGGTGGGGCAGATCTCGCCGATCGGCTCGCGGGTGAGCACCATGCCGCCCGAGTGGATGCCCAGGTGGCGTGGCAGGCCGTGGAGTTGGGTGGCGAGGGAGAGGACGTCGGCGGGGATGACGGCGTCCGCGCCGGGGGCGGAGCGGAAGTCGGTCTGCCGGCTGAAGGCGTCGACCTGGCCCTGGGGGTAGCCGAGCACCCGGGCGGCGTCGCGGATGGCCAGCCGGGGGCGGTAGGTGATCACGTTGGCGACCTGGGCGGCGTGGTCGCGGCCGTAGCGGCGGTAGACGTACTGGATGACCTCCTCGCGGCGGCGGTTCTCGATGTCCAGGTCGATGTCGGGCGGCCCGTCGCGGGCGGTGGAGAGGAAGCGCTCGAAGAGCAGCCTGTAGTGGATCGGGTCGACGGCGGTGATCCCGAGGGCGTAGCAGACCGCCGAGTTGGCGGCGGAGCCCCGGCCCTGGCACCAGATGTCCTCGCGGCGGCAGAAGTCGACGATGTCGTGGACGATCAGGAAGTAGCCGGCCAGGTCGAGGTCCTCGATGACGTCGAGCTCCTTGGCGAGCTGGCGGCGGGCGGCGGCGTTGCCGGGGCCGAAGCGCGGCGGGCCTCCGGCCGCGACCAGGGCGCGCAGGTGGCTGATCTCGGTCTCGCCCTCGGGGACGGGGTAGCCGGGCAGTTCGGGGTCGAGGCGGGCGAAGTCGAAGGCGCAGGCGCGGCCGAGTTCGGCGGTGGCCCGCTGGACGCCGGGGAAGCGGGCCAGGCGGGCGGCCATCTCGCGGCCGGAGCGCAGGTGGGCGGTGCCGGCGGCGCTGGTCCAGCCCGCCGCGTCCTGGAGGGTGCGGCGGTCGTGCAGGGCGGCGAGGCTCTGGGCGAGGCGGCCCTGGGCGGGGGCGGCGTGGTGGGCGTTGGTGGAGGCGACGGTGGTCAACTTCTGACGAGCGGCGAGGGCGGCGAGGGCGTCGTTGCGGCGGTCGTCGCCGGGGAGCCACTGGTCGATCAGTTCGACGTGGACGTTCTCACGGCCGAAGGCCTCGGTGAGGGTGTGGAGTTGGCGCTCGGCCCCGCGCTCGTCGGGCAGTGCGGCCGGGACGCGGCCGAGGCGGCAGCCGGTGAGCACCGCCCAGTGGCCGCCGTGGGCGTCGGCGAGGGCGGCGACGTCGTACGCGGGGCGGCCCTTGGCTCCGCCGGACAGGTGGGCGGAGGCGATCGCGGCGGAGAGGCGGCGGTAGCCGGAGGGGTCGCGGGCGAGGACCAGCAGGTGTTCGGTGGCGTCGCCATGACGGATCGTCAGTTCGGCGCCGAAGGCGGTGGCCACGCCCGTGCCCCGGGCGGCCTCGGCGAGGCGGACGGCGCCGTAGAGGCCGTCGTGGTCGGTGATCGCGAGGGTCTCCACGCCGAGGCGGGCGGCCTCGGCGGCCAGGGCCTCCGGATCGCTGGCGCCGTCGAGGAAGCTGAAGGCGGAGTGGACGTGCAGTTCGGCCCAGGGTTCGCTGTCGGGGGTGGGGGGCTTCTCGGAGTGCTTCTCGGCGGGCTTCTCGACGGGCTTCTCGGCGGGGCGGTGCAGGGGGACGACGACCGGGCGCTCGGGTGTGGTGCTGCCGCCGCCGGTGCCGGTCAGGCGGCGGTGCAGTTCGCTCCAGGGGAGGGTGGGGTGGCTGGTGAAGCCCATCGGGGGTGCCTTCGTGCGTGCTCGTGCTGGTGGTGCTGGTTGTGCTGGTCGTGCTCCCCCCTTGCCGGCCGGTCAGTCGTAGTCCGCCTCCAGGTGCCACGCACCCCCCTCCACGGTGAGCAGCAGCGCCCGGCCGCCGTCCAGGACGACCTGGAAGCGGGCCCGGCGGCGGGCGAGCGACTGGTCCCACCAGCGTTCGACGGCCGGCCAGGGGCCGGTCCAGCCCGTCACCCGCTCCTCCCGGCCCCCGACCAGGACCCGGGCCGGGCGGCCGGACACCCCCGCCCGGCCGTCCACGGTGACCGCCTGCCCCGCCTCGTCCAGCACCCGTACGGGCGCGGGCTCGCGCAGCACCACGGCCGGCCAGAGGTCCGGCAGCCGCCCGGGCCAGGGCGCGTCGGCCTCGGCGGCGCGCTCGTACGGCTCGCCCCAGGGCACCCGGACGGCCTGCTCCTCGGGGCCCCGGCCGCCGGCCGGCTCGATCCGGCGCAACCCGGCGTGCCCGAGCACCGCCTGCACCCGGGCGACGGCGCGCTCCACCCGGTCGTCGGCCACGGCCTGGCCCCACAGGGCCAGTTGGCGGCCCTGGTCCGGGGAGAGGCCGTCGGGGGCGAGGCGCAGGAGGGTGAAGCCCGCGTCCGTCGCGGGGGTGTCGGTGAAGGTGCCCGCGCCCTGCCAGGCCTGGAGCTGCCAGCGGACCCGTTCGGCGAGCGCCGTCGCCGACAACCGCCCCTCGTGCCGCCAGAGCCGGGAGGCCGTCCGCCCGTCCGCGCAGGCGACCTCGACGGCCACCCGGCGGCAGGTGAGCCCCGCGCCGGCGAGGCGCTGGTGGAGGCGCTCGGCGAGGGTGCGGGCGACGAAGACCAGCGGCTCGGCCAGGGCCTCGGGCGGGTCGAAGCGCTGCTCGACGGCGAGGTCGGGCTCCTCCTCGCGCGGGACGAGCGGGCGGGGCTGCAGGCCGCGGGCCAGCCGGTGGGCGGCCGTGCCGGACGGACCGAAGCGGTCCGCGACCGACTCGGGCGGCAGGGCGGCGAAGGCGCCGACGGTGGACAGGCCGAGCCGCTCCAGCAACTCGGCCGGGGCCTCCTCGCCCAGGGCGCTCACCGGGTAGGGGGCGAGGAACTCCGCCGTGCGGCCGGGCGGCACCAGGACGGCGGCGCGGGCGGCGAGCACGGCGGCGAAGAGGCCGTCGGCGACGCCGATCCGGGCATGGGGGGTGGCGGGGGTCTCCTCCGTGTCGGGCAGCACCGCGCCGGGGACGGTCAGCACCGCGCCGGGGACGGCGTCCGGGACGGGCGGGCGCCCGAGGGCGTCCGCCACCGCCGCGCCGACCAGGGCCGCCAGCGCCTCCTCGCCGCCGAAGTAGCGGCCGGGGCCCTTCACCGGGATGGCGCACAGGCCCGGGCGGACCACCTCCACCCGAGGGGTGAACGCCTCCACCGCCGCGACCACCGGCTCGAAGCGGCGGGCTTCCGCCTCCGGGTCACGGTCGCGCAGCTCCAGCTCGGGGCAGAGCCGCTGGGCCAGCTTGAGCCGCTGCCCCTGCCGGACCCCGGCCGCCCGGGCGCCCGCCGAGCAGGCGAGGACGCGGCCGCCCTCGGTCACCGCGATCGGGGCGTCGGAGGCCGCCGCGCCGGTGACGGCCGCCACCGGCCAGTCCGGGCACCAGACCGCCAGCACCCTGGGGGTTCGGTCATCGGGCATTCGGTCGTCGGGCATCTCAGACCACCGCCGCGACGGGCTGCTGGTCCGGGCGCCGCTGTTCCGGCTGGTGCCGGTCTGCGGACCGCTCCTCGTACGGGCGGGCCGCGCCGTGCTCGTCCGGTAGCCAGAGCCGGGCCTCCCGGCCGCGCACCGCCGAGCCCCGGCCCTCGGCCACGACCTCCACCCGGCGCCCGACGAGCTGCCCGTGGCCGTCCCCCAGCCCGAACCAGCGCCCGGAGCGCACCCCCAGCCGCAGCACCGCGCCCGGCCACGGCCCGGCCACCAGCAGCACGCAGCCGCTGCGGCGCAGCACCGCCGCCAGCCGGGCAGCCAGCTTGGGCGGGACGGGGCCTCCCGGGCGCAGCATGATCAGGTCGACCGCTCCGGCCAGCACCGACACCACCTCGGGCCAGTGCGGCCCCGGGTCGTCGGCGAGCAGCAGGCGGCGCAGGTCCAGCCCGTACCCGCCGGCGGCGGCCAGGCCGAGGTCGGGCAGGCCGACGGCCGCCGCCCAGCCGCCCTCGGTCTCCCGCACCCCGGCGGCCAGGGCCAGCAGCAGCCCGGTGTCCCCGCCCGCCACGGACACGGCCGTGCCGCGCCGCAGCCCGCCGTCCGGGAAGAGGTCGCGCAGCGCGGAGGGCACCGGGACGAGGCCCCTGGCACGGTCGGGCCCCTCCCCCGGCACCCGGGCAGCCGGGGGTGCCACCGGTCGGAGCGGCGGACGCTCGACGGTGGATTCGAAAACAGATTCGAAAACGGGCACAGCCCCAGGATCGAACATTAGTTCGCAAAGATTCAAGTCCGACTCGTCGACCCCGTTCGTCACTCTCGGTGCCCGTGACCTCGGCGAACACCGTGCGGAGGGGGAATCCGGGCCCCTCTACCCGTCGAGGTCGGCTCCGCCGGCCAGGCCGACCTCAGCCGCCGCACCGGCATCTACCGCGAGGCCGGCCGGGGCCGGGGCCGGGGCAAAACCGGTGGACGTGACCAGTGCGATCAGCAGACTGATCCGCATGGCCATCACCGATGAGAAGACGGACCTGCGCATCTACCTCCAGGACGCCCGCGACGTCCTGCTGTGGAAGCTCGACGGTCTCTCCGAGTACGACCTCCGCCGCCCCCTGACCCCCACCGGCACCAACCTGCTGGGCCTCGTCAAGCACGTCACCGGAGCCGAAGTCCTGTACTTCGCCGACACGTTCGGGCGCCCCCTCGGCGAACCCGCCCCCGTCTGGTTCACCGGCGAGGTCGAGCCCAACGCCGACCTGTGGGCCCGCGCGGACGAGAGCACCGAGGAGATCGTCGGGCGCTACCGGCGGGTCTGGGCGCACTCCGACGCCGTCATCGAGGAACTGCCGCTCGACGCGGTCGGGAAGCTCCCCTTCGGCGACCGGCCCGAGCAGACCCTCCACCGGGTCCTCGTCCACATGATCGCCGAGACCCACCGGCACGCCGGGCACGCCGACCTCGTGCGCGAACTCGTCGACGGCGCCGTCGGACAGCGCCCGGACGGCATCAACACCGCCCCGGGCGACGCCGACTGGTGGCGGGCGCACCACGCCCGCGTCGAGTCCGCCGCCCGGGAGGCCGGCGGACCCGGGGTGGCCTAGGCCAGCGTGACGAACGGGCCCCTGGCGCGGGTGCCGTCCTGCCGCTGCCAGGCACCGGCGAGGTGACCGGCCCCCGCCTCGACGGCCCCGGCCGCCAGGGCCCGGTGCAGGCGCAGGACCGTGCCGTCCTCGGCGCGCAGCTCGGTGCCCGCCTCGTCTTCCGCGACCACGACGGCCCCGGTCAGGGCGGGGCCGTCGTAGACCCGGGCGACCTCCTCGTCCACCGCGTCACTGGTGTTCTGGTCCTGCGCCTGCGTCCGGCCCTCCAGCAGCGCGGCCAACTCGCCCACCAGCACCGGGTCGTAGCACCCGTCGTACGCCCAGCGCCGCCCCAGCGTCCCGTGCTCCGTCGTCCCCACCAGCGCGCCCTCCGCCCCCTCCAGCGGAGCCCCCCGGTACGTCAACGGCACCAGGTAGTCCACCGCCCCGCCCCCGGAGACGTCCGTCACCACCATGAACTCGATCCCCACCTCCCCCGCCGGATCGTCCAACCGGAACCCCCCGGTCTTCACCAACTCCGCCCCGCCCTCACCGACGTACCACGGCCGCGACGGCAAC
The DNA here is from genome assembly GCF_044767945.1 of Kitasatospora sp. NPDC101183. Classification (NCBI taxonomy): domain Bacteria; kingdom Bacillati; phylum Actinomycetota; class Actinomycetes; order Kitasatosporales; family Streptomycetaceae; genus Kitasatospora; species Kitasatospora sp. NPDC101183. The sequence goes on from NZ_JBIWOW010000004.1 coordinate 52,463, forward strand.
CAGGCGGTGAGCAGCTCCAGCTTCGTGGGCCTGAGCGTGGTCCGGTGAATGACGGCCATGTGGGAGCCCTCTTTCCTCGATGTCCCCTGAACGAAGCCACCACCCTCCCACCCGCCGCGCCTCCCCCACCCGAGGGTGGTCACAAGGACGATCTACGGCGGCACTTCCTCGGGAGGCGGGGGGCGGCGCCGCATGAAGCGGGACGGGCGGCGCGAGCGGCACCGGAGGACGTTCATCACGGCGGGAGGCGAGCGAGGCGGACGGGCCCAGCGGCGGCTCCCCGCTCCCCGAGGCGGGAAGGGCGAGCGGCCGCTTGTCGGCCGACTCGGGGCAGCGTGCCGTGTTGAGGGCGTGCGGAGCAAAACCGCGCGCCCCGAGGTGGGCGGGTGAGGCAAGGTGGGGGCTCGTTCGGCCGGGCCCGTTCGGCGTGCCTGCGGCGGGGCGGGGCCGCGCCCCGGCGGATCAGGGCGTCCGGCGTGGCGGGTGCGGGGGTTGAGGCAGAGGTGGGGGTGGGTGTGGAGCAAGGGGTGCGGGTGGGTGTCCGGTGCGGCGGGTGCGGGGGTGAGGCCGTGCGCAGTGTCGGGCAGTTCCTGGACGGTGGGCGGGAGTTGGCGTGGGATGCCGAGTTCGCCTGCCCGGCCTGCGACACCCGGATGTGCGAGCACTCCGGGCCCGAGGCGGCGCCGCGGGAGGTGCGGGAGGCGCTGCTGGCCGCCCACGGCCCGGCGCGGCTGCGGCTCGCGGCCCCGCTCGCCGATCCGGTGCCGGTGCTGCGGGTGTTGCGCGCGGGCGCCGGGGTTTCGCTCCGGCAAGCGCGCGAACTCCTCGACGAACTTGGGGAGTTCGGCCTGGCCGGAACCGCGGTGGAGATGGCGTTCTGGCGGGTGCGGCTGGCCGAGCGGGGCATCGCGGCGGAGGTCGAGGAGGGGTTCGGGCGGGCCTACCGGTACGTCGGGCCGCCGGAGGTGCGGGAGGCCGGCGGCCCGCCCGGCGTCCCGGTGCGGACGGCGGGCGGGTTCGCGGCCTGGGCGGCGGGGACCGGCGCCGGGACCGGCATCGGGGAGGAGCCGTTCACCTTCGTCGTCGACCTCGCCGGTGCGCTGCGGCTCGCCCCGCGCCGCAGCGAGCACGTGGCCTGCGCGGGCGGGGAGCCGGTGATGGGCGCCGGGGAGATCGGCTTCCAGGAGGCGGCGGGCGGCTGGGAGGTCGCGACCGTCAGCAACCAGTCCACCGGCTACTGCCCGGACCTCGCCTCCTGGCCCGCCGTCGCCGCCGCCCTCGACCGGATCGGCCTGCCGCGCCCGGGCGGCTTCACCGACGGGCTGGTGTTCCGCCGCTGCCCGGAGTGCGGGCGGTGCGGGATCGTCCGCGACGGGCACCACGTGTGCGTGTTCTGCGACGCCGACCTGCCCGCCGAGTGGAACGTGGACCTCCCCGGGCCCCGGGGGGCGAGGGGTGTCGGGTGGGGCCGCTAGGGTCGGGGTGGTCAGGCGGGTGGAGGGCGAGGGGGCGGCGGATGGGGTGCGCGCGGGTGGCGGCGGGGCTGCCGGGCGGGTTGGTGCACGTGGGGAGCCGGGAGTTCCTGGTCGGGGGCGGGCTGCCGGAGGCGGGGGCGTTCCTGGACTTCGGGGTGCTCGGCGACGGCCCGCTGCGGGACCTCCCGTCGGGGGCGGAGCGGCTGTACGTCCTCGGGGAGACGCAGTACCGCGCGCCGTTCGCCGTCGCCGGCGGGCTGGTGCTGCTGGACGGCGTCACCGGTGAGGTGTTCCTCGGCGACAGCGGCGCGCGCCGGGACCGGCTGGCCTCCGGCCTGCCCGCGCTGGCCGCGCTGGTGCGGGAGGTCGACGCGGTGGCCGACGGGGCCCGGCGGGCGGAGGCGCTGGACGGGCGGCGCGGCCCCGCCGTGGTGGCGGAGGTGATGGCCGGGGCGCGGCGGCGGATGCGGGAGCTGGACCCGGCGCTGTTCGACCGGCCCGAGGCCGCTCCGCCCGCGCACTGGGACACCGCGCTGCTGGTGCGGGCCCTGGGCTGGGGCGCGCTGCCCGGCGGGGCGGACGGGCCCGCGTACGCGATCGGCCCGGAGCTGGTCGAGGAGCTGGCCGCGCTGACGGACGAGGAGGACGGCCCGGGCCTGGTGCACCGCTACCGGCCCGAGACCCTGCCCGAGGCCCTGCGGCACGGCCCGACCCGGCAGCTGCTCACCGAGATCGGCCTGCCGATGGGCGGGGCGTTCTTCGGCGCCTGCGCGGAGCCGCTGGTCACCATGGGGCAGGCGTACCCCGAGTACTTCGACGGCGAGGAGCAGCGCCCCTACCAGCGGGACTTCCTGGCCCTCGGCGACTGGCCGACCGACCTCACCATCGCGCTGGACGGCGTCACCGGCCGGCTGGAGCTGCCGGACTGGTACGACGACGGCCAGCCGGAGGCGTACCTCAACCGGGACCTCTCCGCCCTGCTGTACGCGCTGTGGACGTACGGGCGGCTACGCGCCGAGTGGGAGCGCTGGGAGGGCGGCCGGGGCCGGGAGACCTGGGCGGTGTTCGACCCGCAGTCGCTGCTGAGCACGGTGGTGGACGGGCTGGTGGAGGCCGTCGACCCGGCGGCGTTCGCCTCCCCGGGCTGCTCCTGGCGGCTGCTCGCCGAGGACGGGTACCTGGGCGGCCTCCTGGGGTGATCCCCGGCGGCGGCCCGGCGGGCGCACTCCCGGCGTCCCGGCCTCGCGGCGTCCCCGCATCCCCGCCTCGCGGGGCGCGGCGCGCCGGTACGCTGCCCCGGTGACGAACATCCGTACGGCGGGCGGCGGGCGAAGACGGGCGGTGCTGCTCGGCACCGTCGCGCTGCTCTCGCTCGCGGCCGCCGGAACGGTGTACGGCCTGCTGTACGCACGGTCGTTGGACTTCGACCAACGCTGTGAGCGGGGCCTGGTGACGGGCGGCGGGCAGCTGCTGGAGACCGGCGCGTCCTGGCTGCCGCCGGACGCGTGGTGCCGGTTCGAGGACCAGAGCGTGTCGGCGACGCCGTTCTGGGCGCTGCTGCTGTTCTACGCGCTGCTGTCGGTGGTGGTGTGGGCGGGGACCGCGCTGCTGCGGGTGCTGCGGCCGCGCCCGTACCCGGGCCTGGACTGGCAGCCGGGGCCCGGGCGCTGAACCACCCGTGCGGCCGAACCGGCCGGGCCCGGGTGTTCGAACGGTCGGCGCAGGTCAATAGGGTGCCACCGTGCGCGTATTGCTGGTGGAAGACGATGAACCGGTCGCGGAGTCGCTGCGGCGCGGGCTGGTCCGGTACGGGTTCGCGGTCACCTGGGTGACCACCGGGGCGGCGGCGCTCGCCGAGCCGGAACCGTACGACCTGGTGCTGCTGGACCTCGGGCTGCCCGACACCGACGGCCTGGACGTGTGCCGGGCGCTGCGCCGGCGCGGGGGCGTGCCGATCATCGTGATCAGCGCCCGCAGCGACGAGACGGACCGGGTGGTCGGGCTGGAGATCGGCGCGGACGACTACGTGTCCAAGCCCTTCGGCGTGCGCGAGGTCATCGCCCGCATCCGCGCGGTGATGCGGCGGGTGCGGCCCGGGGAGTGCGCGGAGCACGGGGAGCACGGCGGGCCGGACGGCGCCCGGCCCGTCGCCGGACCGGACCGGTACGGGCCCCGGCTGACCGTCGACCGCCGGGCCGCCCGGGTGCGGCTGGACGGCGCCGAGGTGGCGCTCACCCCCAAGGAGTACGACCTGCTGGCCTTCCTCACCGAGGAGCCGGGCGCGCTGATGTCGCGCGAACAGATCATGGAGGCGGTCTGGGACGCCAACTGGTTCGGGCCGACCAAGACGCTGGACGTGCACGTGGCGGCGCTGCGGCGCAAGCTCGCGGGCGCGGTGGCCATCGAGGCGGTGCGGGGGGTGGGGTTCCGGCTGGTCGTGGACCCTGACGGTGGCGACGACATCGGCAGCGGCGGTGGCGGTGGCGGTGGCGGTGGCGGCAACAGTGGCGGCTCGCCGTGATCCGGCGGCTGATCGTCAGCTACGTGCTGCTGGTCGGCGTGGCGCTGGCCGCGTTCACCGTGCCGGTGGCGTTCACGCTGACCGCCCAGCTGCGCGGGGACACCGAGGAGTCGGTGCGGCGCGAGGCGACGACCATGGCGCTGCTGCTCGGCGACGGGAACGGCGGGAGCAGCGGGAACGGCAGGAGCGGAGGGGACGGCGACGGGGACGCCGCGGCTCGGCAGGCGCTGGCCCGGGTCGCCCGGGCGTACGCGGACGAGACGCCCGGGCGGGTCGAGGTGGTGGCGGCGGACGGGTCGGCCGTGCCGCCGCTGGCCTCCGTCACTCGGGGTTCCGGTGACGGCGACGCGGCGCTGACCCGGGCCCTGCGGGAGGGGCGCAGCACCGCCGACTGGGGTTCGCGGTTCGTGTGGGGCCCGGAGCTGGTCGTCACCGTGCCCGCGCACGCCCGCGACGACGGGGAGCGGATCGTCGGCGCGGTGCGCATCCGCTACGCGACCGCCGACCTCAGCGACCGGCTGTGGCGGATCTGGGGCTTCCGGGCCGTCCTCGCCGTCGGGGTGCTGGCCGTCGCGGCAGGGCTGGGCGCGATCGTCGCCCGGCTGCTCACCAAGCCGCTGCGCCAGCTCAACGACATGGCCAGCCGGTTCGGGGACGGCGACCTCACCGCCCGCTCCCCCGTCACCGGCCCGCAGGAGACCCGTACCCTGGCGCGCACCCTCAACCAGGGCGCCGAGCGGCTGGACACCCTGGTCGCCTCGCAGCGGATCTTCGTCGCGGACGCCTCCCACCAGCTGCGGACCCCGCTCACCGCGCTGCGGCTGTCGCTGGACAACATCGCGGACGGGGTGGACGACGAGTTCGTCCGGGAGGACGTGGAGCTGGCCACGGCCGAGGTGGTGCGGATGAGCCGGCTGGTCAACGGGCTGCTGGTGCTGGCGCGGGCGGAGGCCAAGGTGTCCGTCCCGGAGCCGGTGGCGCTGCGCGAGCTGGTCGAGGAGCGGCTGGGCGTGTGGCGGGCGGCAGCGGCGGAGCGCGGGGTGTCGGTGGTCCTGGCCGTCGCGGCCGGCGCGGTCGGCTCGGTCGGCTCGGTCGGCTCGGTCGCGGAGGAGGCCGCGGGCGAGCAGCTGTCCGTCCTGGCCGGGCCGGGCGGGTTGGAGCAGGTGCTGGACAACGTGCTCTCCAACGCGCTGGAGGTCTCCCCGGACGGCGGGCGGATCACCGTGCGGATCACGGTCCGGCCCGGTGCCCGGCCGGGTGTCCTGCCCGGCGTCCTGCCGGGTGTTCGGCCGGGCGTGCGGCCCGCCGGGGACGGCCCGGAGGGGGAGGTCCTGCTGGAGGTGCTCGACCAGGGCCCGGGGATGTCGGACGCCGAGAAGTCCCGGGCCTTCGACCGGTTCTGGCGCGGCCAGGGCCTCACCGGGCGGTCCGGCTCGGGCCTCGGGCTGGCCGTCGTCAAGCAGTTGGTCACCGACGACGGCGGCACCGTGGCCCTCGCGGACGCGCCCGGCGGCGGGCTCAGCGTGCGGATCTCGCTGCGGCTGGCGCAGCGGTCGGCGCAGCGGGGCGCGCTCAGCCCTCGGCGGGGAGCACCGAGGAGTGGTGGTTGATGATCAGCCACTTGCCGCCGCGCTTCTCGTACTCGTAGCTGTAGCGGGCCTCGACCGCCTTGGTGACGCCGGTCTTCGGGTCGGTGAGGTGGAAGCGGTAGAGGCCCGCGTCCACGGCCGAGTTGGCGTCCAGGACGTTGATCACCGAGCGGATCTTCTCGCCGCGCGGCTTCTTCTGCTGGAAGTGCTCGAAGTAGTCGACGATGCCCGCGCGGTCGGTGCGGATCACCGGCGAGGCGGTGGGCAGCAGGACGGCGTCCGGCGCGTAGCGGTCGGCGACCTCCTCGGCGTCGCCGGACTGCAGCGCGGTGTTCCACTGGTCGAAGAGCGCGGCGATCTCGCGCTCGCTCGACTTTCCGCGGCGGTTCTCGCCCTCCCCCGCCTGGGCGACGCCGACCCCGGCGGTGAAGGTGCCGACCGCCGCCACCACGGCGGCGGTGGCGAGCACGGTGCGGGTACGGAACGCGGGCCTCATGGGACCTCCTGGGGTGGGGAGTTGCACGGCTTTCCGGAGGCGTATCCTCCGGGTGGCCTCACTCTCGCGGGGCCCGGGTTAGCGATCGTCCAGCGGGTGGCAAAGGGATGACCAAGGCGCCTCCAAGGTCGGTCCAATTCTGTTCAGCGGCACGGAAGTCCAGGGGGATTCGGGTGGGAATGGGCACTATGGACGGTGGTGCGGAAGGCTCCGTGCGCGGGCTCTACCGGCGCTTCGCCGAGAACGAGGCGCGCGGCAACTCGGCGGTCTACCAGGACCTCGCCGAACGCGTGGCCGGGGACGGGCGGTTGGTCGAACTGCTGGAGGAGCTGCCGGAGGCCAAGCGGCAGCCCAACCTGCTGTTCGGCGCCGTCCGGTTCCTGGGCGGACCGGTGGCGGCGGGGTGGCCGGAGTTCCGCGCCTGGACGGAGGCGCACTGGGGCGGGGTATCGGCGGCGATGCGGGAGCGGAGCACGCAGACCAACGAGGCCGGGCGGTGCGCCACGCTGCTGCCGCTGCTGGCCTCGCTGCCGCAGCCGCTCGCGCTGATCGAGGTCGGCGCCTCGGCGGGGCTGTGCCTGTACCCGGACCGGTACCGGTACCGGTACTCCGTCGGGGGCGGAGGTGCCGTCGAGGGCGGGGCCGTCCGGGAGTTCGGGGGCTCCGGGGGCTCCGGGGCTTCCGAGGCCTCCGGGGACATGGTGACGCTGGACTGCGCGGTCAGCGGGCCGGCTCCGGTCGGGGTGGGGCCCGGGGTGCGGATGCCCGAGGTGGTGTGGCGGGCCGGGATCGACCTCAACCCGCTGGACGTCCGCTCCGAGGAGGAGATGCGCTGGCTGGAGGCGCTGGTCTGGCCGGAGCAGACCCACCGGCTGGAGCGGCTGCGCGGCGCCGTACGGGTCGCCCGGGCCGAGCCGCCGCACCTGGTGCGCGGCGATCTCAACGCGACGGTACGGGAGTTGGTGGCGCAGGCGCCGGCGGGGGCGACTCCGGTGGTGTTCCACAGCGCCGTGCTGGCCTACCTGCCGCCGGAGGCGCGGGAGGAGTTCGCCGCCACGATGCGCGAGCTGCCGGGGCACTGGATCTCCAACGAGGCCCTGCCCGTGCTGCCGACCGTCGCCCGGCGGCTCCCCGACGGGGTCGCACCGAGCCGCTCCGGCCTCTTCCTCCTCGCCCTGGACGAGCGGCCGGTGGCCTTCACCGGGCCGCACGGACAGTCGCTCGACTGGTTCGGCGAGGGGTGACGGGCGGCCCTGTTCGCCGGGGTCGGAATCGGGCTCGGGGTCGGGCTCGGGGTCGGGCTCGGGGTCGAGTGCGGAGTCGGGCTTGAAGTTGCCGCAGCGGCAGCTCGTACGGTCGTGACCAGGGCCGGAGGAACCGGCCCTGGTCGAGCACATGCGTGGGACGAGGAGTGGCCGTGGCCTGGCCGATCGCCGAGGTGGCGCGGATGAGCGGGGTGACCGCACGCACCCTGCGGCACTACGACGAGATCGGGCTGCTACCCCCGGCCTGGATCGGTTCCAACGGCCACCGCTACTACGAGGAGCGGCAGTTGTTGGTGCTCCAGCAGATCCTCGTGCTGCGGGCACTGGGTGTGGGGCTGAGCGAGATCGCGCTGATCCTGGGCGAGGAGGTCGACGAGTTGGAGGCCCTGCGGGGCCACCACCGCCGGCTCCTCGCCGAGCGCGAGCGGCTCGACGCCCTCGCCGCCACCGTCTCCCGCACGATCGCCGACCTGGAACGCGCCCGAGAGGACGGTACGACCGTGACCAGCATCAACCGCCCCGAGAACCTGTTCGAGGGCATCCAGCCCGCCGACGTCGACGCGAGCCTGCGTGACTTCCCCGAGCAGGCCGAGGCCGCCCGCCGGGCGACCGCCGCGATGACCCCGGAGCAGATCGAGGCCGGCCAGCGCGAGCGCACCGCCCGGATGATCCGCCTGGCGGAGCTGCTCGCGGCGGGCCACCCGGCCGGGGCCGAGCCCGTGCAGCGGATGATCGAGGAGGAGCACCGGATGCTCGTCGCCGTCCGCGCGGGCTCGCTCCCCGGCTCGCTCCCCGGCTCGCTCCCCGGCTCGCTCCCCGGCTCACTGCCCGGCTCACTGCCCAGTGACGCAGCGGGCGACGCCTCGGGCCCCGGTGCCGTCCCGGCGGAGGAGTGGCTCGCGATCGCGCGCTCCTGCACGGAGAACGAGCAGTGGCGCGCCGCGTACGAGGCCATCGCCCCGGGCCTGGCCGCCTACCAGCGCGCGGCCATGGAGGCGTACGCGGAGGCGCGGCCGGCCTGAGCCGGACAGCCTGAGCCAGCCTGGCGGAACAGGCGGCCGGGCGGGTGCAGTGGCGGGCGAGGGACGCCACTCCGCCCGCCCCGGCCCGCTCCGTCACTCCGTCCGCAGGGCCGTGACCGTCCTGGTCCGGGCCGCCCAGACGGCGGGGAGGGCGGCCCCGAGCAGGGCCAGCACCAGGCCGCCGAATATCAGCGGCCCCACCACCGAGGGGTCGAACACCGCCAGGTCCGCGTCGGGAACGCCGATCCCGGCCGCCCGGGCCGTCGCGGGCATCACCAGGTGGTGCACCAGGATCCCGAGCGGCACCCCGATCAGCCCGGCGATCAGCCCGGTGCCGCTGACGGAGGTGAGGACCATGCCGATCGTCTGCCGGGGCGACATCCCGAGCGCCTTGAGCACGCCGAGGTCGTGCACCCGCTCCCGGGTGTCCAGCAGCACCGTGTTGAGCACCCCGAGGCCGGCGACCGAGGTGAGCAGCAGGGTGAGCATCCCGGCCAGGGAGTTCATCGCCAGCACGACGATGTTGATGCGGCCCCCGCCCGGCTCGGCGCTCAGGCCCAGCGGTTTGACGGCGGCGGCGAGCCCGTCCGCGTAGCCCTGGGTGTCCGTTCCAGGTGTGAGGTCGATGTGGAAGACGAAGGCCTCGGGGGCGATGTCGTCGCCGAGCGGGGCCAGCGTCGCCCGGTCGAGGAGCACCTGGCCGCCGGTGGTCAGGAACTCGCCGGTGATCGTCGCCCGGGTGGTGCGGCCGTGGTCGGTGAGGGTGACCGTGTCCCCCACCTTGGCCCGGTTGGCGCGGAGGTAGCCGGAGCCGACCACGACCTCCCCCGGGCCGTGGAACCAGCGGCCGGAGACCAGCTGGTACCCGTCCCAGGAGGCGTCCCCGCTGAGGGCCGTCACCTGGGAGCGGCCGGTGTCCCCCGCCAGGGCGGCCGGGGACGGGACGCTGCTGTACCAGGCCCGGGTGCCGGGGCGGCCCTGGATCGCCCGGGCCACGGCCGCCTCGTCCACGTGGTCGACGGCCTTGTCCCCGTCGAACGGGACGTCGACCACGACCTTGCTGGAGCGGCCGGCCTCCAAGCCGTCCTGGACGGAACCCAGGGAGAGCGTCAGCCCGACGCAGAGGGTGACCCCGACCGTGCCCAGGGCCACGGCGGCGGCCGTGGTCGCCGAGCGGGCCGGGCGGTTGAGCGGGCTCGCCAGGCCGAGGGTCAGGGCGCGGGGGCCGGGGAGGCGGTCGATCCACCCCCGCAGGCCGGAGGCCCCGCCCCGGGCGCCGGACCCGCCGCTCCCTGAGCCGCTCCTGGTGCCGCCCGCGGCCCGGCCGACGCTGAGCGCCTCGACCGTGCGCAGCCGCCCGGCCCTGAGCGCGGGCACCAGCGCCGTGCCCGCCACGGCGGCCAGCGCGGCCAGCGGCACCACCACGTCCACCCAGGGCGGGATGCCGAGCTCGGCGCCGCGCAGCGCCTTGTGGGCCACGCCCAGGACGGGCACGGAGAGCAGGTTGCCGAGGAGCACGCCGAGGGCCGTGCCGATCCCCGCGGGGATCAGCGCCTGCCCGACGTAGGCCCGGGCCACCAGGGCCGGGGTGAAGCCGAGGGCCTTGAGGATGCCGATCCGCCTGGTCGCGGCGCTGACGGCCCCGCTGACCACCACACCGATGATCAGCACCGACATGGCGAGGCCGAGCACCCCGAAGGCCGTGACGAAGGGGACGAAGGTGGAGGCCGTCCGGTTGGCCTCCTGCTGGGCCGGGCGGTAGGAGGTGACCTTGACGAGGGCCCCGCCGGGCACGGCGGCGGCCAGCGCGGCGCGGTCGGCCGTCACCTCGTCGTCCGTGTCGGCGTGGGCGAAGCGGTACAGGTACTGGGAGCCCGGCGTCGTGCCCGGCGCCGTGAGCCCGGCGATCTGCTCGGGGGCGATCCAGCCGTCCGCGCTCCAGGAGACGGAGGCGGCCAGGCCGACCACCTTGAGCACTGGCTGCCCCGGGAGGTCCGTGAACCGCATGCTGTCGCCGACGGCGATCGGGGAGTGCCCGTCCAGGAACACGACCTCGCCGGGGCCGGCGATCCACCGGCCCCTGGTGATCTGCAGATCGTCCATCGGGCCGTCCTGCGCCCGGCCGATCAGCGTCATCGGCGGGAGCAGGCTGCCGGAGGGCGGGATCTCGGTGCCCTCGGAGCGCGGCTGGACGCTGACCGCCGGGTAGGGGCCGGCCGAGGCCGTCACACCCGGCGCGTGCGCCGCGGCGGCGAGCTGGGCGGGGCTCGCCCCCGGGGCGTACAGCGCGTTGAGGTGGGCGCCGTGCTGGGCGTCGAAGGAGTGCTGGTACGGCGCCCGGGCGGCGACCAGCAGCCCGACCGCGAGGATGCACGCCGTGACGGACATCATCGTGGTGAGCACCATGACGAGGGTCTGCACCCGCTTGCGGCCGACCCCGGCCCGGACCACCTTGCCCAGGGCGCTCATCGCACCGCCCCCTGCTGCGCGGCGGACTGCGGGGCGGGCTGCGCTGCGGACTGCCCGGCCGACCGCCCGACGGCCTCGGACCCGACGGCCGTGTCCCGGACCAGCCGGCCGTCGAGCAGCTCGATCGTGCGGCCGGCACAGGCCTCGGCGAGCGCGGTGTCGTGCGTGACCAGCAGGATCGTCTGGCCCTCGGCGTTGAGCCCCCGGAGCAGGTCGCGGACATCGGCGGCGGAGGCCGTGTCCAGCGCCCCGGTCGGCTCGTCGGCCAGGAGCAGGGGCGGACGGTTCATCAGGGCGCGGGCCACGGCGACCCGCTGGCGCTCGCCGCCGGAGAGCCGGCCCGGGAGGGCTCCGGCGTGCCGGGCCACCCCGAGCCGCTCCAGCAGCTCGGCGGCCCGCGCCCGGGCCTCGGCACGGCCCGTCCCCGCCAGCTGGGCCGGGAGCAGCACGTTGTCCAGGGCCGTCAAGTCGTCCAGCAGGTTGAAGAACTGGAACACCATGCCGATCCGCGCGCGCCGGTACTCGGCCAGCGCGGCCTCGCCCAGCTCGTGGACGGCCACGCCGTCGACCTCCACGCTGCCCTCGCTGGGGCGGTCGAGGCCGGCGATCAGGTTCAGCAGGGTGGACTTGCCGCTGCCCGAGCGGCCGAGCACGGCGAGCGCCTCACCGGCCCGGACCTCCAAGTCCAGCCCGGCCAGCGCGGGGTGGGCGGTGTCCGAGCTGTCGTACGTCCTGCCGACGCCGCGCAGCCGGATGATCGGCGCGTTCACGTTCCCTCCAAGGTCGTGGGGAAAGTCATGGGAAAGGTCGTGCGGACCGACTCCGGAACTCCGGGCCGGCTGACGGGACATGACGCTACGTAATCGGACCACTCCGTCGACAGCCGCCTGGACGGTGTCTCGGGGGTGTATCCAGATACACCTCGAACTGGGTGTCCAGGCCTAGAGAATTCGGGTCGCCCAGTTGTGCAGACTTCCTTCCGACGGATCGAGGACCGGGCCGACGGGGGCTCCGGGAACAGGACTCCGGGCCGCCGCCCGGAGGCCGGAGAGGAGGAACCGTGACGGTGGGGACGCTGACACGCAGGGAGCCGGGCCTGCCCGGGAGGATCGTGCGGAGGGTCGGCCGGGCCGTGGTGGACGGCGTGCGGGCCTGGTACGTGGTGACGCTGGCCGTGGTGGGGCTGGTCTCGCTGCTGGCCGGGCCGGTGCTGCTGGCCACGGCCCTGTTCGGGCCCGACGAGACCGAGCCGTTCAGGACGCTCGGCGGACCACTGATCCTGGCGGTGCCGATGGCGCCCGTGGCCCTGTGGGCGCTGTGCTGGGCCACCGGGGGCGGCGGCCGGGCGGTCGGGGCCGCCCTGTTCGCCCCCGGCTCGCTCGCCGTGATGGCCGCCCACGTCTACGGTGGCGCCCCGCCCGGCGGCCGGGCGGCGTCGTTCTGGCTGGCGCCCGCGATGGTCGTGTTCGGGCTGCTGGGCGCCCGCTGGATCGCGACGGAGAGCAGGCGGGTCGTGGGCCGGTGGAGCGGGCGGCCCGTGCCGGTGCCGTACCGCCGCCCGGCGGAGGACGCCGGCCCCTGGCGGCGGCTGCGCGTCGGCGGCTGGCTGGCGGACCCGGCGACGTGGCGGGACGCGGCCTGGGCGCTGCTCACCGGCTGCGCCGTGCTGTTCACCGCCGCCGCCGTCGTGCTGACGCCGATCGCCCTGGAGGTCTTCGGCCGCAACGGGCTGCTCTTCCCGCTCTTCATGGTGTACGGGATCTTCCTGTGGCTCGGCCCGGCCGCCGCGCTGTGGGCAGCACCGCCGGTGCTGCGGCTGCACGAGCGGGCCGCCCGGGCCCTGCTCGGCCCGACGCGGGAGGCCGAGCTCGCCCTGCGGGTCCGCCACCTCGCCCGGACGCGGGCCGACACCATCGACGCCGGGGCGGCCGAACTGCGCCGCATCGAGCGGGACCTGCACGACGGGGCGCAGGCCCGGCTGGTGGCCCTGGGCATGCTGCTGACGGTGGCCGAGCAGCTCAAGCACGACCCGGAGGCGATCGGGCCGCTGCTGACGGAGGCCCGGCTCTCCTCGGTGAAGGCGCTGAGCGAACTGCGGGACCTCGTCCGGGGCATCCACCCGCCGGTGCTGGCCGACCGGGGGCTGGCCGACGCGGTCGAGGCCACGGCGCTGGATCTGCCGCTGCCGGTCACCTTCTCCGGTGCCCTGCCCGGCCGGGCGCCGGCCCCGGTGGAGTCGGCTGCCTACTTCGCGGTGACGGAACTGCTGGCGAACGTGGTGAAGCACGCCGGGGCCTCGCACGTGTGGATCGAGATAGGGCACAGTGACGGGCTGCTGCGGATATCGATCACCGACGACGGGCGCGGCGGCGCCGACCCGTCCAAGGGGACAGGTCTCAGCGGAACCGAACGCCGACTGGCCGCCTTCGACGGGGTGCTCGCGATCAGCAGCCCACCCGGTGGTCCGACCATCGTGAACCTGGAGATCCCGTGCGCGTTGTCATCGCCGAAGACCTCTTCCTCCTCAGGGACGGCCTGACGAGGCTGCTGGAGGCCAACGGCATGAAGGTCACGGCGGCCGTCGAGACGGGCGGGGAGCTCCTCGCCGCGGTGGCCGCCGACCGGCCGGACATCGCCGTGGTCGACGTCCGGCTGCCGCCGACCTTCACGGACGAGGGGCTGCGCGCGGCCCTGACGGCCCGCAAGGAGCATCCGGGCCTGCCCGTGCTGGTGCTGTCGCAGTTCGTCGAGCAGCTCTACGCCCGCGAGTTGCTGGCCGGCAGCACCGGCGGGATCGGCTACCTGCTCAAGGACCGGGTGCTGGACGGCGCCAGCTTCATCGACGCCATCCGGCGGGTGGCCGACGGCGGCACGGCGATGGACCCGGAGGTGATCACCCGCCTGCTCACCCACAACTCCTCCGCGGGGCCGGTCTCCACGCTCTCCCCCCGGGAGCGGCAGGTGCTGGCGCTGATGGCGGAGGGGCGGTCCAACGCGGCGATCGCCCAGCAACTGGTGATCACCGAGCGGGCGGTGGCCAAGCACACCGCGTCGATCTTCGTCCGGCTCGACCTCCAGCCCTCCGACGACGACAACCGCCGGGTGCTCGCCGTCCTCGCCCACCTCAACAACGCCTGAGAAGGAGGCATCGCCCGAGGAAGGACCGGCTACCGACCGGCTACCGACCGGCCACCGGCAGGACGACCGACAGGACAACCGACAGGAGAGGAGTGGCCCATCGCTGCAGGGGGCTCGCCCGCGCCGGAAACGGTCATTTAGGCTGGTGAGGTGCTCATCCTTGTTCGACGCCGCCACGTGGACCTGCTCCGCGTGACGAGCATGTCCTGTCGACGCTCCAGCTGAACCTCGCGCCACCCACCCTCACGGCGGCTCCGGCCGCCACCACCACCCGGCTCCCGGGGCGCCCTCCGCACCAGGCGGGTCCTCCGGTCACCCTCGGTCGATCACCGGGCCGAGCCGGGACGAGACCAGCGGATGTCACCAATGACGCAGCAGCACACGCCCGTACCCGAAAACGGCTCCGGCACCCCCGCCGCCCCCGCCTCACCGGGCCGGCTCGACGCCCTCCCGGTGATCGACCTCTCCCTCGCCGAGGGAGGCCCCGAGGAGCATCGCCGACTGCACGACGAGCTGCGCGCCGCGGCGACCGGCGTCGGCTTCTTCCAGCTCGTCGGCCACGGCGTCACGCCGGAGGAGACGGCAGCGCTCACCGACGCGATGCGCGCCTTCTTCGCCCTCCCCGAGGCCGACCGGCTCACGGTGAGCAACCTCAACTCCCCCCACTACCGGGGCTACACCCGCACCGGCGACGAGCGCACCGGCGGCAGCCAGGACTGGCGCGACCAGCTGGACATCGGCGCCGAGCTGCCCGCGCACGTGCCCGGCGAGGGCGAGCCCCCGTACTGGTGGCTGGAGGGGCCCAACCAGTGGCCCGAGGCGCTGCCCGAGCTGCGCGGCGCCGCGCTGGGCTGGATCGACCGGCTGGGTGCGGTCGCCCGCAGGCTGCTGCACGAGCTGCTCGCCGCGATCGGCGCCAGCCCCGACTTCTACGACGAGGCCTTCGCCGGCCACCCCCACCTGCGGCTCAAGCTGGTCCGGTACCCGGGCACCGCCCCGGACGGCGCGGGGCAGGGCGTCGGCGCCCACAAGGACTACGGCTTCATCACACTGCTGCTCCAGGACACCGTGGGCGGCCTCCAGGTGGAGCTGCCGGACGGCGGCTTCCTGGAGGTCCCGCCGATGCCGGGCGCCTTCGTGGTCAACCTCGGCGAGCTGCTCGAAGTGGCCACGGACGGTTACCTCAAGGCCACCAATCACCGCGTGGTGAGCCCGGTCGGCGCCCGCGAGCGCTTCTCCGTCCCGTTCTTCTACAACCCCCGCCTCGACGCCCACGTGGCGCCGCTCGACTTCCCCCACGCCCACCACGCCCCCGGCGCCACCGAGGACCCGGACAACCCGCTGTTCGCCGACTTCGGCCTCAACGAGTGGAAGGGCTACACCCGCGCCCACCCCGAGGTCACCCGCCGCCACCACCCCACCCTCACCGGCCCCGCCTCCCGCTGAACCGAGTCCGGGCCGAGCCCGGGCCGAGTCCGGGCCGAGCCCGCCGACCCGGGCCCACACCGACCCGGGCCCGCACCGAACCGACTCGCCGGTCACAGCGCGCCACCGGCCCCGGTGGACCGGCCCGGCAGGCGCTGTCACACTTCTGCTGTCACAGCAGCGGTGTGACAGCGCCCGGAAGCAGGGCGCACGGGCGGCGGACGGGGACGGCACCATGGGCGGCGAGGCGCGGCTGACGGTGGACGAGTTGGCGGCGCGGGCCGGGATGACGGTGCGCACGGTGCGGTTCTACGGGACGAAGGGCCTGCTGCCGCCGCCGGAGCTGGGCCCGCGCCGGGTGGGGCTGTACGGGGCCGCCCACCTGGACCGGCTGGAGCTGATCGAGGAGTTGCAGCGCCAGGGGCTCACCCTTGCCGCGATAGAGCGCTACCTCGCCCGCCTGCCGCAGGACAGCTCCCCCCTCGACCTGGCGATACACCGCGCGCTGGTGGCCTCCTGGACCCCCGGCGCCGCCGAGGAGCTGGGCCGCGCCCAGCTGGAGCGCCGGGCCGGGCGCGGGCTGTCGGAGGAGCAGGTCGACCGGTTGGTGGCGATGGGCGCGCTGGAGCGCACCGAGGACCCGGAGCTGTTCCGGGCGGACCCGGGCCTGCTCCCGCTGGGCGTGCGCATCCTGGACGTCCCGATCCCGCTGGAGACCCTCCTCGCCGCCCGCGCCGTCGTCCTGGAGCACAGCCGGGCGACGGCCCGCGAGCTGCAGCGGCTGTTCCGCGAGACGGTCTGGAAGCCGTACCGGGAGAGCGCGCCGGACGCCGAGGACCTGGCCCGGATGAAGGCGCTCACCGACCACATCCAGCCGATGGTGGCCCAGGCCCTGGTCACCGCCTTCCAGCGGTTCCTGCGCGAGGAGTTGGGCGAGGAACTCCGAGGGCAGCTCAGCGGGCAGCTCAAGAGCGCGCCGGGTGGGGCCGTCCCCGAGGAGACGGCCCCACCCGGCGCGCTTCGATGAACCGTCAGCCCCGGTCCGTGAACGTCCGCCCCGGTCCGTGAACCTCAGCCCCGGTCCGTGAACGTCCGCCCCTCCGCCGCGATCCGCTCCAGCAGCGCGGGCGGCGCGAACCGCTCCCCGTACGCCGCCGCCAACTCCCGTGCGCGGGCCGCGAAGCCGGCCGGGCCGCCCTCGTAGCCGTTGATGTACTGGAACACCCCGCCCGTCCAGGCCGGGAAGCCGATGCCGAGGATCGAGCCCACGTTGGCGTCGGCGACGGAGGTCAGCACGCCCTCCTCCAGGCAGCGCACCGAGTCCAGCGCCTCGCTGAAGAGCATCCGCTCCTTGAGGTCCTCGAAGGGAACCTCGGAGGGAACCTCGACGGACCCGCCGAAGTGCTCCAGCAGCCCCGGCCAGAGCCGCCCGCGCCGCCCGTCCTCGCCGTACTCGTAGAAGCCCGCACCGCCGCTGCGCCCGGGCCGGCCGAACTCGTCGACCATCCGGTCGACCACCGCGTCCGCCGGGTGCGGCGTCCAGGCGCCGCCCACGGCCTCGACCGAGCGCCGGTACTCGTCGCGGATCTTGCGCGGCAGCGTGAGGGTCAGCTCGTCCATCAGCGAGAGCACCTTCGCCGGGTACCCGGCCTGCGCCGCGGCCTGCTCGATCGAGGCGGGGTGGACGCCCTCGCCGACCATGGCGACGCCCTCGTTGAGGAACTGCCCGATGACCCGCGAGGTGAAGAAGCCGCGCGAGTCGTTGACCACGATCGGCGTCCGGTCGATCTGCCGGACGAGGTCGAAGGCGCGGGCGAGCGCCTCCTCCCCGGTCTCGGGGCCCCGGATGATCTCGACGAGGCGCATCTTGTCGACGGGCGAGAAGAAGTGCAGGCCGATGAAGTCCGCCCGCCGCTCGACGCCTTCGGCGAGCTGGCCGATCGGCAGGGTGGAGGTGTTGGAGCAGAGCAGCGCGTCGGGGGCGACGACGCCCTCGATCTCCTGGAACACCTTGTGCTTGAGCTCGGTGTTCTCGAAGACGGCCTCGATCACCGCGTCGCAGCCGGCCAGGTCGGCGGCCTCGGCGGTGGGGGTGATCAGCGCGAGCAGGGCGTCGCGCTTCGCCTCCGTCGAGCGTCCGCGCGCGATCGCCTTGTTCAGCAGGCCCTCGCTGTACGCCTTTCCGCGCTCGGCGGCCTCGATGCTGACGTCCTTGAGGACGACCTCGATGCCCGCCTTGGCGCAGGTGTGGGCGATGCCCGCGCCCATCATTCCGGCGCCGAGCACCGCGACCCTGCGCACGAGCCGCTTCTCGACCTCCTTCGGGCGCCCGGCCCCGGAGTTGACGGCCTGCATGTCGAAGAACAGCGCCTGGATCATGTTCTTGCTGGTCTGCCCGCAGGCCAGCTCGGTGAAGTAGCGGGCCTCGACCACCATCGCGGTGTCCACGTCGACCTGGGAGCCCTCGACGGCGGCCGCGAGGATGTTGCGCGGGGCGGGGTAGGGCGCGCCGTTCAGCTGCTTGCGCAGGTTGGCGGGGAAGGCGGGCAGGTTGGCGGCGAAGGCGGGGGTGGCCGGGGTGCCGCCGGGGATCTTGTGGCCCTTGACGTCCCAGGGCTGGACGGCCTCCGGGTTGGCCTCGATCCAGGCCTTCGCCCGGGCCGTCAACTCCTCCGGGGAGTCGACGAGTTCGTGCACCAGCCCGTGCTCCAGCGCCTGCTCGGGGCGGTACTGGCGGCCCTGGAGCAGGAACGTCAGCAGCGCGTCGGTGATGCCGAACAGCCGCACCGTGCGGACGACCCCGCCGCCGCCCGGCAGCAGACCGAGGGTGACCTCGGGGAAGCCGAAGCGGGCGGCCGGGTTGGTCAGCGCGATCCGGTGGTGGCAGGCGAGGGCGAGTTCGAGCCCGCCGCCGAGCGCGCTGCCGCCCATCGCGGCGACGACCGGCCGGCCGAGGGTCTCCAGCCGGCGCAGCGAGCGCTTGATCCGCATGGACTTCTCGAAGACGCCCGCGGCGTCGTCGGGGCGGGCGGCGGAGAGCAGCTTGAGGTCTCCCCCGGCGAAGAAGGTCTTCTTGCCGGAGGTGACGACCACGCCGCGCAGCGCGTCCCCGAGGCCGGCGAGCCGGTCGACGGCGGCCTCGAAGTCGGCGGTGAAGGCCTCGTTCATGGTGTTGACGGACTGGGTGGGGTCGTCGAGGACGAGGGTGACGACGCCGTCCTGGCCCTGCTCCCAGCGGATGGTGGTGGTGTCGCTCATCTCAGGTGGCTCCAGGTCTGGGAGGGAGGGTCAGACGCGCTCGACGACGGTGGCGATGCCCATGCCGCCGCCCACGCAGAGGGTGATCAGGCCGTAGCGCAGGTCGCGCCGCTCCAGCTCGTCGACCACGGTGCCGAGCAGCATCGCGCCGGTGGCGCCGAGCGGGTGGCCGAGCGCGATGGCGCCGCCGTTGACGTTCACCTGGTCGTGGCGGAAGCCCATCTCCCGGACGAAGCGCAGCGCGACGGCCGCGAAGGCCTCGTTGATCTCGACCAGGTCGATGTCGGCGGCGGTGAGCCCGGCCTTGGCGAGGGCCTTGCGGGTGGCCGGGGCGGGGCCGGTGAGCATGATGGTCGGCTCGGAGCCGGAGACGGCGGCGGAGACGATCCGGGCGCGCGGGCGCAGCCCGTACCGCTCGCCGACCTCGCGGTTGCCGATGGCGACGAGGGCGGCGCCGTCCACGATGCCGGAGGAGTTGCCGGCGTGGTGGACGTGGTCGACGGCCTCGACCCAGTGGTACTTCTGCAGGGCGACGGCGTCGAAGCCGCCGGCCTCGCCGATGGCGGCGAAGGAGGGCTTGAGGCCGGCGAGGGTCTCGACGGTGGTGCCGGGGCGGATGAACTCGTCGCGCTCCAGGACGACCAGGCCGTTGCGGTCGAGCACCGGGACGACGGAGCGGTCGAACAGGCCGTCGGCCTGGGCCTTGGCGGCGCGGGCCTGGGACTCGGCGGCGAAGGCGTCCACGTCGGTGCGGGAGAAGCCCTCGATGGTGGCGATGAGGTCGGCGCCGATGCCCTGCGGGGCGAAGTTGGTCTCGTAGGCCGTCATCGGGTCGGCGAACCAGGCGCCGCCGTCGGAGGCCATCTTGACCCGGGACATCGACTCGACGCCGCCCGCGAGGACGAGGTCCTCCCAGCCCGAGCGGACCTTGGCGGCGGCCAGGTTGACGGCCTCCAGGCCGGAGGCGCAGAAGCGGTTCTCCTGGACGCCGGCGACGGTGTCGGGCAGTCCGGCGGCGACGGCGGCGATCCGGGCGATGTCGGAGCCCTGGTCGCCGACGGGGCTGACGACGCCGAGGACGATGTCGTCGATCGCGGCCGGGTCCAGGCCGGGGAAGCGGCGGCGCAGTTCGTGGATGAGGCCGACGACGAGGTCGATCGGCTTGGTGCCGTGCAGCGAGCCGGTGGCCTTGCCCCGGCCGCGCGGGGTGCGGATCGCGTCGTAGACGTACGCTTCGGTGGTCACGGTGAAACGCCTTTCGGGGCAGGGGGGTTGGCGATGCCGGCCCGGAGGGTCAGCCGAGGATCGAGCGGCCGACGATCTCCTTCATGATCTCGGTGGTGCCGCCGTAGATGGTCTGGATGCGGCCGTCGACGAACGCCCTGGCGACCGGGAACTCGTTCATGTAGCCGTAGCCGCCGTGCAGTTGGAGGCAGCGGTCGGCGGTGCGCTTCTGGAGTTCGGTGGCCCACCACTTGGCCATCGAGGCGTCGGCCGGGGTGAGGGCGTAGCGGTTGTGCTCGGTAATGCAGCGGTCCACGAAGGCGCGGGTGACGGCGCACTCGGTGGCCAGTTCGGCGATCTCGAAGCGCACGTGCTGGAGCCTGGCGAGCGGGCGGCCGAAGGCCTCGCGCTGCTTGACGTACTCGGTGGTGATCTCGACGAGGTACTCGGCGCCGGCGATCGCGGCGGCGGCGATGGTGAGCCGCTCCTGGGCGAGGTTCTGCATCAGGTGGACGAAGCCGCCGTTGAGCTCGCCGAGCAGGTTCTCCTTGGGGACCTTGACGTCCTGGAAGAACAACTCGGCGGTGTCCTGGGCCTTCTGGCCGATCTTGTCGAGGTTGCGGCCGCGCTCGAAGCCGGGGGTGCCGCGCTCGACGACGAGCAGGCTCAGCCCGTGCGCGCCGCCCTCGGGGGTGGTGCGGGCGACGACGATCACGAGGTCGGCGAGGATGCCGTTGGAGATGAAGGTCTTGGCGCCGCTGAGCAGGAAGTGGTCGCCGTGGTCGACGGCCTGGGTGCGGATGCCCTGGAGGTCGGAGCCGGTGCCGGGTTCGGTCATCGCGATCGCGGTGATCAGCTCGCCGCTGCAGAAGCCGGGCAGCCAGCGGCGCTTCTGCTCCTCGGTGGCGAGGGAGGTCAGGTACGGGCCGATGATGTCGTTGTGCAGGCCGATCGCGAGGCCGGAGGCGCCGGCCCGGGCGAACTCCTCGGCCAGCACGGCGGCGTGGCGGAAGTCCGGGGTGCCTCCGCCGCCGTACTCCTCGGGGACGGCGAGGCCGAGCAGGCCCTGGCGGCCGGCCGCGAGCCAGGCGGAGCGGTCGACGATGCCGTCCTTCTCCCACCGGTCGTAGTGCGGCAGCACCTCCTTGGCGAGGAAGGCCTTCACGGTGGCCCGGAAGTCCTCGTGCTGCTCGGTGAAGATGTCCCGCTGCAACGCTACTCTCCTTGGTCCGCAGCCGAGTCGATGGATGCCACGCCCCAGTCGCGGGCCACCTCGGCGGTGTCCGCGCCCGGGCGGGCGGGGGGCCGGCGCAGCGCGCCGGGGGTGGCGGAGAAGCGCGGGGCGGGGGCGGGCTGGGTGATGCCGCCCGCCTCGACGTAGGTGCCGCGCACCAGGAGGTGTTCGTCCAGGGAGGCTTGACGCATCGTCAGGACGGGTTCCACGCAGGCGTCGCTTCCGGCGAAGACGGCCTCCCACTCGGCCCGGGTGCGGGTGGCGAAGCGCGTGGCGATGCGGGCGCGCAGTTCGGGCCAGCGGGCGAGGTCGTACTGCCCGGGCGCGTCCGGGCCGAGGCCGAGCAGGCGGGCGAACTCGGCGTAGAAGCGCGGTTCCAGCGCGCCCACGGCCAGGTGCCCGCCGTCCGAGGCCGGGTAGACGGCGTAGAACGGGGCGCCGCCGTCCAGCAGGTTGACGCCCCGGCGGTCCTGCCAGCGACCGGCGGCGAGCAGGCCCCACAGCATGCTGCCCAGGTGCGCGGCGCCGTCCACGATGGCGGCGTCCACGACCTGGCCGGTGCCGGTGGCGCGGGCGTGGTGGAGCCCGGCGAGCAGGCCGACGACCAGGTAGAGCGAGCCGCCCGCGTAGTCGCCGAGCAGGTTGGCGGGGATGCCGGGCGCCTCGGCCGCTCCCCCGGGGCCGGCGACCAGGCCGAGGACGCCGGCCACGGCCGCGTACCCGAGGTCGTGCCCGGCGGTGGCGGCCCTCGGGCCGTCCTGGCCCCAGCCGGTCATCCGCCCGTAGACCAGCGCGGGGTTGCGCGCCAGGCAGGCCTCGGGGCCGACGCCGAGGCGCTCGGCGACGCCGGGGCGGTAGCCCTCGATCAGGAGGTCGGCGCGCTCGACGAGGTCCAGCACCCGGCCGGGGCCGTCGGCCGCCTTGAGGTCGATCAGCACCGAGCGCTTGTTGCGGTTGGTCAGGTCGTACGCCGGGTCCGTCCCCAGCGGCGAGGGCTCGGGCCGGTCGATCCGCACCACGTCGGCGCCGAGGTCGCCGAGCAGCATCGCCGCGAACGGCCCGGGGCCGATCCCGGCGAGTTCCACCACCCGCACCCCGGCCAGCGGCCCGGTCGCGCGGGCCCGTTCCGGTGTTGCGCTCGTGTCGTGCACTGGCTGCCGAACCCTTCCGACGGGGTGTGACAGTACAGCTGTCACACTCGCGATGATAGGGAAGCGACCGGCCGGTAACAAGCCCTCCGGCCAGCCCCGTTCGGCTCGCCGCCGCTCCCCGGCGAATGGAGCGGCACCCGGAGTCGGTAATGCTCTATACTGCCCTGAGACTATTACGCAGGGATCAGGGGGAACCTCCGTGACCACCATCGGGCAAGGGCAGCGCACCGTCGTCACCGTCTCCGAGCGGCTGGTGCTCAGCCGGCCCCGGGAGGACGACCTGGAGGCGGTGTTCGCCATCCACGGGGACCCGGAGACCAACCGGTACAACCCCTTCGGGCCCCACCGCGACCGGCGGCAGAGCCGGGAGATGCTGGACGGCTTCGTCGAGGACTGGGAGCGCGACGGCGTCGGCTACTGCGCCGTCGCCACCCGCGAGGACCCCGGCACGATCATCGGATTCACCGGGCTCTTCCTCCACACCCTCTTCGAGGAGCGGGTCTTCAACCTCTACTACCGCTACCGCCCCACCGCCTGGGGCCTCGGCTACGCGGCCGAGGCCGCCCGGGCCTCGATGGCCGAGGCCCTGCCCCGGTTCCCCGGCGTGCCGGTGACGGCCCTGATCCACGAGGACAACCTGCCCTCCCGCCGCCTCGCCGAACGCCTCGGCCTGCGGCCCGACCCGCAGGGCCGCACCGACCCCCAGGAGGGGCGGCTCGTCCACCGCCTGGGCTGATGACGCCGCCGGGCCGAAGATCCCCCGGCCGGGGGAGCCGGTTCGCACCCGGGGCCGAGGCCGCGCCCCGGCCCCGCCCGCCAGCATCGGAGCATGAGGATCGACGAACGCTCCGTACGGGCCGGCGCGGCCTGGACCGCCGTCGCCGCGACCCTGCCGTACCTGACGCTCAAACTGCTCTGGCTGGCCGGGTTCGCGGTGGGGGTGGACGACGCCGCGCAACTGGACAAGCTCTGGATTCCGAACCTGCTCAGCTTCGGGATGGACGCGGTCGCCTTCGCCCTGGCCCTCGCCTTCGTCCGCCCCTGGGGCTGGAAGGTCCCGGCCGGCCTGGTGGCCTTCCCGATGTGGGTGGCCACCGGGCTGCTCGGGACGATCCTGATCGGCCTGCCCGTCTCCCTCGCCTTCGACCTGGTGCTCGGCCCGGAGACCGCCCCGCAGACGCCCTCCGGCGTGGCCGGGTTCAGCGACTGGGTGATGCCCCTGGTGTACGGCGGGTTCAGCGTCCAGGGCCTCGCCCTGATCACCGCCTTCCTGCTGTACGCCCGGCGGCGCTGGGCCGGGCTGCTGAGCGAGCGGATCGGCGACCTGCCGGACTCCCCCACCCTCACCGTGCAGCGCAGCCTCGCCTGCGTGGCCGCGCTGGTCGCCGCGGGCGTCGCCACGGCCCACGTCTACTGGGCGGCGGGCGGCACCGCCGGGCTCCCGCCCTCGCTCGCCGACCACGGCACCCGCGGCCCGCGGACGCTGGAGGCGGTCATGGCGATGATGGCCGTGGCGGCACCGGTCGGCCTGCTGGTCCTCGTCTTCCGCCTGCGGCCGGGGCGCCGACTGCTGTGGCCGATGCTGGCGGCCTGGACCGGCGCCGCGGCGCTGCTCGGCTGGGGCGCCTGGCAGACGATCATGTACGGCACCACCGGGACCACCGTGCGGGACCTCCACCACGCCGTGCCCGGGCTGCTGCCGCTGGTGCAGTGCGCGCAGGTCGCCACCGGGCTGCTCGTCCTGGCGGCCGGCGCCGTCGCCCTCACCGAGAGAGGCGCACTCGCCCGGTGGGACGCGGTCGCCGTAGAGTCTGCGAGGTGATCATGGGGGCTGGCGGCCGGTCAGGTCGCGTGGCGGGGGCGCTGTTCGGGCGCGGGGCCCGCCTGCGGTGGGTGCACCTGGTGCTGGGCGGCGCGCTGCTCATGCCGTTCTGGATGCTCTCGGTGACCTTCCTCGGGGTGCTCAGGCCGGGCCGGGATCCCGAGGACCAGTTCCTCCTGCTGATCGCCTCGCTCTTCACCTCCCTGCCGATGGCCGCCGTCACCGCGCTCGTCCCGGTCGTCCGGGGCCTGGAGGGCTCGGCGGCGCGGGCGCTGTGCACGACGGAGCGGCCCGAGGAGCTCGCCACCGGCCCCTCCCGCTCCTGGGGCGCCCGGTGGCGCACCGCCGCCTGGTTCGTCCTGCACGTCTTCTTCGGCGGCATCGTCTCGGGGCTGACGCTCGGCGGGTTCCCCTTCGCGGTGGCGCTGATGATCAGCGTGGGCGACATCGCGAACATCTCCCGGTACTGGACGGACCACCTCCCCGGCTGGATGCAGATCGGCCCCCTCCTCGGCCTGGCCGTCCTGCTGCTGCTCGCGAGCGTCAGCGCCGGCTGCGGCGCGCTCCTGGCCCGCGCGGCCGCCGTCCTGCTCGGCCCGACCCCCGAGGAGCGGGTCGCCGCCGCCGAGCGCCGGACCACCGTGCTCGCCCAGCGCAACCGGCTCGCCCGCGAGCTGCACGACTCCGTCGGGCACGCGCTCAGCGCCGTCGGCATCCAGGCCTCGGCCGCCGCCCGCGTGCTGCGCACCGACCCGGACTTCGCCGCCGAGGCGCTCCAGGCCATCGAGGAGACGGCCCGGGCCGCCGTCGCCGAACTCGACACCGTGCTCGGCCTGTTGCGCGAGGACGGCCCCGAGGACGCCGGCCCCGCCGGGCCCACCCTCGCCGAACTGGACGACCTGCTGCGCCAACTCGCCCGCACCGGCGTCACGGTGGACTCCGAACTCGCCCCCGGCCTGGCCTCCCTGCCCGCCGAGGTCTCACGCGAGGCGTACCGGATCGTGCAGGAGGGGCTCACCAACGTGCTGCGGCACGCCGGCCCCGCCCCCGCCGGGCTGCGCATCGGCCTCGCCGGGGAGCGGCTGGAGATCGAACTGACCAACCCGCTGGGCCCGTCCCGCCCGAGCCGCCCCGGCGGCGGGCGCGGACTGCGCGGGATCGGGGAACGCGCCACCGCCCTGCGCGGCGGGAGCACGGCAGGGCCCGACGAGGACGGAACAACATGGCGGCTGGCCGTCTGGCTGCCGGTGGGAGGGATGGCATGACCGAGGTGGACGAAACGATCCGTGTGGTGATCGCCGACGACGAGCGGCTGGTCCGGATGGGCCTGCGGGTGGTGATCGACGCCGAACCGGACCTCACCGTCGTCGGCGAGGCCGCCGACGGCGCCGAGGTCGTGCCGCTGGTGCGCGAACTGCGCCCGGACGTCGTGCTGATGGACGTCCGGATGCCCGGCATCGACGGCATCCGGGCCACAGAGCAGTTGATCACCGGCATGGAGGAGCCGCCGCGCATCCTGGTCGTCACCACCTTCGAGCACGACGACCACGTGTACGACGCGCTGCGCGCCGGCGCCTCCGGCTTCCTGCTCAAGCGGGCCCGCGCGGAGGAGATGGTCCAGGCGGTGCGGCTGGTCGCGCGCGGCGACTCGCTTCTGTTCCCCTCCGCCGTACGGGACCTGGCGCTGCGGCACGGCGCCCCGCAGGACGGGCGCGGCAGCGCCGGGGCCCCGGCCCGGGGGCCGCTCGGACGGCTGACCGACCGGGAACAGCAGGTGCTGCGGCTGATGGCCGCCGGGCTCAACAACGGGGAGATCGCCCGGGAGTTGGTGGTCAGCCAGGAGACGGTGAAGACGCACGTCGGCAGCGTGCTCGCCAAGCTGGGCGCGCGGGACCGCACCCAGGCGGTGATCGCCGCGTACGAGTCCGGGTTCGTGCTGCCCGGGTGACGCGGTCCTTCACCCGCCGACAGGAACGCCCCGGGCCCCTCACCCGCGCGGGCACATGGCCAGAACTCCCCTTACGCCCAGGGTAGTTCACGACAGCCGGTCAATACCTCCGGAGGCGGTTTCGCCCGGGCGCCCGCATGGGCCCACGGGATGGCACACGGGCCACGCCTCGGATGACGCCCGGCCGGCGCCCGCGGGCCTAGCGTCGCAAGGGCGGCGGCGGAGGGGTTCCGCGGGGGAGGCCGGACAACGGCGAAAGGCCGGAGATGACGCACGGAAGCATCAGCAGGGCGGTGGCCACGGCGGTCGCGACAGCAGCCCTGGCGACGACGGTCGCCGCGGTGGCCCCGGGGGTGGCCACGGCCCAGGCGGGGAAAGGCCGTTCGCTGGAAGGGGTCTGGCGGATGGACGGCTACGGCACGGTGGTCACCATCGCCGGAGGGAAGCTGACCACCTACGACGAGACCACCCACAGCTGTGTGCCGGGAGGGATCACCATCACGCAGGCGGGTCCGCCCGGGCCGGACGGCACCGTCCGCTTCATGCTCGGCCACACCGGGCTGAGCCTCACCCCGAAGGGCCGCGACCAGGCGATCGAGCGGGAGGACGGCGGGATCGACAGCAAGACGCTGAACCGGATCGACGCCCTGCCGGCGCTGTGCACCCTCCCGGCGCCCAACGACCCGCTCTCCGTCTTCGACCGGTTCTGGGAGGACTTCGAGGAGAACTACCCCTTCTTCGCCGCCAAGGGCATCGACTGGCACGCCGTCCGGGACGAGCAGCGGCAGAAGATCACCCCGACCACGACCACCGACCGGCTGCAGGAGATCCTCATCGACACGCTCCGGCCGCTGGGCGACGGGCACACCGCCCTGGCCCGGTTCGTCAACGGCGCGCCGAAGGAGGTCTTCGGCGGGGAGCGGCCCGACACCCTGCCGCGCACCAAGGAGCTGATCGACCGGGCCGGCAAGGCCGTCGCCGCCCAGCTCACCGGCCCCGAGCAGGTCTTCGCCGGCGGGAAGCTCGGGGTGGGCCGGCTCCCGGACGGCGTCGGCTACCTGCGGGTGAGCGGCTTCAGCCGCTACACCGACGGCGACTACGCGAGCCAGGCCGCCGAGCTCGACCGGGCGCTCGACGCCCTGCTCGCCGACCCGGACGCGCTCTCCGGCCTGGTGATCGACATCCGGCTGAACAGCGGGGGCTCGGACGGGCTCGGGCTGCAGATCGCCTCCCGGCTCACCGACTGCCCGTACCTCGCCTACCGGAAGGTGGCGCGCAACGACCCGGCCGACCCGACGAAGTTCACCCGGCCGCAGCCGATCACCGTGCGGCCCTCCGCCGGGGAGCACGGGGAGCACGGGAAGCACGGGGAGCACTTCACCGGGCCGGTCACGCTGCTGACCTCCTCGATCTCGGCCAGCGCGGCCGAGACCTTCACCCAGGCGCTGATGGGCCGCTCCCCGCACGTGACCCGGATCGGCGACAACACCCAGGGCGTCTTCTCCGACGTGCTGCGCAAGATGCTCTCGCCGGACTTCGCCGTCCTCCTGCCCAACGAGAAGTACCTCACCCGCGAGGGCACCACCTTCGACGGCCCCGGCATCGCGCCGGACGTCCGCACCCCGGTGTTCAGCACCGAGGAGCTGGCCGCGCTCAAGGACTCCGCCCTGAGCACGGCCCGCCGGATCCTCGCCGAGGACGAGCGGTAGGGAGCTTTCGAAAGGCCCCTACATCGGCTCCACCGCCCGCAGTTCGCCGTCCAGCTCCAGCCAGCGCGTCAGGCCCAGGCCGCGCAGGAACGGCACATCGTGGCTGGCCACGATCAGCGCGCCCTCGTAGGCGGCGAGCGCCTGGGTGAGCTGGCGGACGCTGGCGAGGTCGAGGTTGTTGGTCGGCTCGTCGAGCAGCAGCAGCTGCGGCGGCGGGTCGGCCAGCAGCAGCGCCGCCAGCGTGGCCCGGAAGCGCTCGCCGCCGGAGAGCGTGCCGGCCGACTGGTCGGCCCGCGCCCCGCGGAACAGGAAGCGGGCGAGCCGGGCACGGATCGCGTTGTCCCCGGCGGCGGGGGCGAACAGCTTGACGTTCTCGACCACGCTCAGCTTGTCGTCCAGCAGGTCGAGCCGCTGCGGCAGGTGCCGGAACGGCACCGCCGTGGTGACCATGCCCTCCACCGGGGCGAGTTCGCCCGCGATGGTGCGCAGCAGCGTGGTCTTGCCCGCGCCGTTGCCGCCGACCAGGGCGATCCGCTCGGGCCCGCGCAGGTCCAGCTCGGCGGCGGCGCCGTTCGGCAGCCGGACCTTCTGCAGGGCGAGCACCGTACGGCCGGCCGGGACGGCGGTGCGCGGCAGGTCGATCCGGATCTCGGCGTCGTCGCGCACGGCCTCCTCGGCGGTGGCCAGGCGCTGCCTGGCCTCCTCCAGCCGCTCGGTGTGCATGCCCTGGAGACGGCCGGCCGTCTCCTGACCCTTGCGCTTGAGCATCCCGGCGAAGATGTGCGGGTCGTTGCGGGTGACGGAGCGCTTCTTGCCGTAGCTGGCGCTGCGGTCCAGGCGGGTACGGGCCTCGACCAAGTCCCGTTTCTGGCGCTGGACATCGGCCTCGGCGTTGCGCAGCAGCCGCTCGGCCGTCTCCTGCTGGGCGGCGACGGTGCGCTCGTAGTCGCCGAAGTTGCCGCCGTACCACGTCACTTCGCCGTCCCTCAGGTCGGCGATCTGGTCGACGTGCTCCAGCAGCTCGCGGTCGTGGCTGACGAGCAGCAGGACGCCGTTCCAGCCGGCCACCGTCTCGTAGAGCCGCTCGCGGGCCGCCCGGTCGAGGTTGTTGGTCGGCTCGTCCAGCAGCAGGACGTCCGGGCGGCGCAGCAGCAGGGCGGCCAGGCGCAGCAGGACGGCCTCCCCGCCGGAGAGTTCGCCGGTGGTGCGGTCGAGGCCGAGGCGGCGCAGGCCGAGCTTGTCCAGGGTCGCGCGGGCGCGCTCCTCGACGTCCCAGTCGTCGCCGATCGCGTCGAAGTGGCGCTGGTCGGTGTCGCCGGACTCGATGGCGTGCAGGGCCTCGCGGGCGGCGCGGACGCCGAGCGCCTCGTCCACCCGCAGGGCGGTGTCCAGCGTCAACCCCTGGGGCAGGTAGCCGAGTTCGCCCGCGACGCGGATGGCTCCGCGGCTGGGTGCGAGGTCTCCGGCGATCAGCCGCAGCAGGGTGGACTTCCCGGCGCCGTTGAGCCCGATCAGGCCGGTGCGGCCCGGGCCGACGGCGAGGTTGAAGCCGTCGAACACGGGCTTGCCGTCCGGCCACTCGAAGGCGAGGTCGGTGCAGAGGACGGCGGTGGTGGGTTGTGCCATGGTGGGCTCCCGGGTGGTTGCTGTGGGGTGAGGTGAGCAACACGGGAGACACCGCGGGTGTGGGGGACCGTACGGCCTACGCGACAGGGCGGGGGCGCGCCGTGACAGGGCGCTCCGGGGGCCGGGACTGAGGTCGCACACCTCGCGCACCGCGCGGCAACGGGGGCCTGCGCGGCGGGGCGGTGTCTCGGGACCTCAGTAGAGCAACGGCCTTCTCCTTGTCTGGCTGACGACTCCCGCAACGCTAGGCGGCGCGGTGGTCGGCCGCAACTGAATTACCCGCCGGGGCCGGCCGAGGCGCGCAACGGGGGCCGGGTGCCGATCCCGTGCCGATCCGGTGACAGCCGCGTACCGGTCCGGGCCCGCGGCGATCACCCGTCCGGCCGCATGGCAGACTCCACACCTGTTATGCGCCGTCGGCCCGGCGCCCGCTCCCGCGGACCGGACCGAACGGCGGTAGTCAACAGGGGGATTTGAACTCATGTCACCGATTACCCGGTCGAGCCGCGCCGTCCTGGGTGCCTCCGTCGCCGCGCTGACGGTCCTGGCCGCGACCGCCTGCGGTCCGGACAACAGCGACCCGGCCATCGCCCAGACCACCGCACCGACCGTGGCGGGCACCAAGCCGGGCGCGGCGCCGTTCAAGCTGCCGACCGTCGAAGAGCTGAAGACCTGGAAGTTCGACGACTGGGACAAGTGGGCGCAGTCGAACGTCATCACCCCGGCCGTCAAGGGCTACTGGAACCTGCAGAAGCTGCTCAACGCCAAGCCGAAGCCGCTGCCCCAGCCGGCCGACCCGACGCAGCCGCCCGCGCAGCCGACCTCGGCCCCGGCCCAGCCCACCGCCACGCAGCCCCCGGCCGGCGGCCCGGACCAGATGCCCGCCGCCGTCCCGGCGAAGCCCGCGGCGCACCCGTACGCGAAGAACCTGCACGTCAACGGCAAGATCTTCTTCAAGGACGGCAACGAGGACTACGTCTGCTCCGGCACCGTCGTCTCCGACCCGGCCAACCCCGGCAAGAGCAACCTGGTGTGGACCGCCAGCCACTGCCTGCACGGCGGCAAGAACGGCAAGTACTACACCAACATCACCTTCGCCCCGGCGTACAACAGCACCGGGCTGCTGAGCGGCGGCAAGCAGGGCGACGAGGCCGCCGCCGAGCCGTACGGCGAGTGGGGCGCCACCTCCGGCATGGTCTCCCCGCAGTGGGCGGGCGAGGCGGACCCGGAGAAGGGCGGCCCGTGGAGCCAGTACGACTTCGGCATCGTCAAGGTCGCCAACCCGGCCGGCAACGGCAAGTCGCTGGAGGAGACGGTCGGCGGCTCGGTGCCGATCTGGTTCAACGCCCCGCGTGACCAGGTCGCGATCACCAGCTACGGCTTCCCGGCCGGCAAGCCCTTCGACGGCGTCGAGCTGGAGCACTGCGACGGCGGCAAGCCCTCGAAGAAGACCGGCGACGCGTCCCGCCCGCCGATGCTGGTGATCGGCTGCACCATGACCGGCGGCAGCAGCGGCGGCGGCTGGTACGCGACCAAGGACGGCAAGCCGGCCCTGGTCAGCGACACCTCGATCGGCAACAACGCCAACACCTACGAGGCGGGCCCGTACCTGGAGGACGTCGCCGCACACATGTTCGACTACTTCTCGAAGAAGTCGAAGTGACCCGCTGCCGGTGATCCACCGAGGAGCGCGGGGCCGTGGCCGAGCAGGCCGCGGCCCCCGCGCTTTTCCGGTCCCGCCCCCGGTCCTCCTACAATCGGCCCCATCATGAGCGCCACACTCGTAGTCAAGGACCTCAGCGCCGGCCACGGCGAACGCACCCTCTTCTCCGGCCTGGACCTGGTGATCGCCCCCGGCGACGTGATCGGCCTGGTCGGGGTGAACGGCGCCGGGAAGTCCACCCTGCTGCGGCTGCTCGCCGGACTGGACACCCCCGAGGCCGGCTCGCTGCGGCTCAGCCCGCCCGGCGCCAACATCGGCCACCTGCCCCAGGAGCCCGAGCGCCGCGAGGGCGAGTCGGTGCGCGCCTTCCTGGCCCGCCGCACCGGCGTGGCCGCCGCCCAGGCCGAGCTGGACGAGGCCACCGAGGGCCTGGTCGAGGGCCGCCCGGGCGCCGACGACGCGTACGCCGCCGGCCTGGACCGCTGGCTGGACCTCGGCGGCGCCGACCTGGAGGAGCGCGCCGAGGAGGTCGCCGACTCCCTCGGCCTCACGGTCTCCCTCGACCTGCCGATGACGGCCCTGTCCGGCGGCCAGGCCGCCCGCGCTGGCCTCGCCTCGCTGCTGCTCTCCCGCTACGACGTCTTCCTCCTCGACGAGCCCACCAACGACCTCGACCTGGACGGCCTGGAGCGCCTGGAGGCCTTCGTCAAGGGCCTGCGCACCGGCACCGTGGTGATCAGCCACGACCGCGAGTTCCTGGCCCGCACCGTCACCAAGGTGCTGGAGCTGGACCTCCACCAGAACCGGATCAACCTGTACGGCGGCGGCTACGAGGCGTACCTGGAGGAGCGCGCCGTGGCCCGCCGGCACGCCCGTGAGGCGTACGAGGACTACGCGGACACCAGGTCCGGGCTGGAGGCCCGGGCCCAGATGCAGCGCAACTGGATGGAGAACGGCGTCCGCAACGCCCGCCGCAAGAACGGCGACAACGACAAGAACGCCAAGGCCAAGCGCACCGAGTCCACGGAGAAGCAGGCCGCCAAGGCCCGCCAGACCCAGCGGATGATCGAGCGCCTCGACGTGGTGGAGGAGCCCCGCAAGGAGTGGGAGCTGCGGATGGAGATCGCCGCCGCCCCGCGCTCCGGCTCGGTGGTCGCCACCCTGCGCGGGGCCGTCGCCCGGCGCGGCGACTTCGCCTTCGGCCCGGTGGACCTCCAGGTCGACTGGGCGGACCGGGTCGCCATCACCGGCGCCAACGGCGCGGGCAAGTCCACCCTGCTGGCCGCCCTGCTCGGGCGCCTCGAGCTCGACGGCGGCAGCGCCGTACTGGGCTCGGGCGTGGTGATCGGGGAGGTGGACCAGGCACGCGGCCTCTTCTTGGGCGAGGAGAAGCTGATCGAGGCCTTCGCCGCCGCCGTCCCGGAGCTCAACCCGGAGGAGGTGCGCACCCTTCTGGCCAAGTTCGGCCTCAAGGCGGTGCACGTGATGCGCCCCGCCGACACCCTCTCCCCCGGCGAGCGCACCCGGGCCGCGCTGGCGCTGCTCCAGGCCCGCGGGGTCAACCTGCTGGTGCTGGACGAGCCCACCAACCACCTGGACCTGGCCGCCATCGAGCAGCTGGAGTCGGCGCTCGGCTCGTACACCGGCACCCTGCTGCTGGTCACCCACGACCGGCGGATGCTGGACACCGTCGCGGTGAACCGCCGGATCGAGGTCCGTGACGGGCGGGTGCACGAGCTGTAGGGCGTGTCTTCCGGCTCACGTCGACCGCCCGGCGTGAGCCGAAGGACACGCCCCCAGCCGGCCTCCGATTGGTCTCGACCTCTTCCCGGCGCGGTCGTCATGTGCTGTGCTGTCGGCCATGGTTGACAGCACAGTGGTGGCGGCCGCGTCGTACCCGACCGTCCCGCTCACCCCGATGACGGTGCCGGCCCACGAGGCCGAGGCCCGGAGCAAGGCGTTCCACGACGTGATGGCACAGCGCCGGACCGTCCGCGACTACGACACCCGCCCGATCCCCGAGGGGGTGATCGAGTGGGCGGTGCGCACGGCGAGCACCGCGCCCAGCGGCGCGCACGTCCAGCCCTGGCGGTTCGTGGTGATCACCGACCCCGGGCGCAAGCGGCTGCTGCGCGAGGCGGCCGAGGCCGAGGAGCGGGAGTTCTACGGGCACCGGGCCTCCGAGGAGTGGCTGACGGCGCTGGCGCCGATCGGCACCGACTGGCACAAGCCGTTCCTGGAGGACGCGCCGGCGGTGATCGTGGTGTTCGAGGTCCACAAGGGGCCGGGCTCGCCGCGGCCGTACTACACCAAGGAGTCGGTGGGGATCGCCGTCGGCCTGCTGCTGTCCTCGCTGCACCAGGCGGGGCTGGCGACGCTGACGCACACGCCCAGTCCGATGCGCTTCCTCAACGAGGTGTGCGAGCGCCCCTCGGAGGAGCGCGCCGCGTACGTGATCCCGGTCGGGTACCCGGCGGAGGGGGCGCGGGTGCCGGATCTGCGGCGCAAGGATCTCGACGAGGTGATGGTGCGGCTCTGAGCGCCCCTGCCGCGCGCCCCCGTGACCGGGCGAAAACGGATGGTGACAGGTTCGGGCCAAGGACATAATCCGGGTCATGACCCACCCTCAGTCACCCTCCTGCGCCTCGGGCCCGGCGGCGCCCCCGCCACCCGTCACCGCCGGGCGGCCGCCCGAACTGCTGCGGCTGTCCGGCGGACTGCGGCTGTGCCGCCGCCGCCCCGGCCACGCCCCGGCGCTGAACCGGGCGCTCGTCGCCAACCTGGACCACCTGCGGCCGTGGATGCCCTGGGCCTCGGAGGCCCCGACCATGGCCCGGACGGTCGAGCTGACCCGGGCGGGTACGGCCGCCTGGGAGGCCGGGACGGACTTCCTGTACCTGGCCGGGCTGGCGGAGGAGCCCGGGTCGGTGGTCGGCGCGGCCGGGCTGCACGGGCGGATCGGGCCGGGGGCGCTGGAGATCGGCTACTGGGTCTCCGAGCGACACGTCGGGCGCGGCATCGCCACGGCGGCGGCCGGGGCGCTGACCGAGGCGGCGCTGGCGCTGCCCGGGATCGCCCGGGTGGAGATCCGCTGCGACGAGGCGAACGCGGCCAGCGCCGCCGTGCCCCGCAAGCTCGGCTACCGGCTGGACCGGGTGTCCGAGGCGGCCGTCCAGACCCCGGGGCAGACCGGGCGGCAGCTGGTGTGGGTCCTTGAGCGCTGACCGCCCCCTCCCCCACTGACCGCCCCCGCTGACCGGGCGTCCGCGAACTCCCGCCGGGCAGCGGGGGGTTCGCGGACGCCCTAGACCGTTTCCCGCCCGATCCAGTCCGCGAAGCCCCCGGCCAGCACCAGCTCCGCCAGGCGCGCGTAGCCGCCCGCGCCCGGGTGCGCGCCGTCGGAGGCCTCGGCCTCGGCCGTCCAGAGCGCGTCCCGGGCGAGCGCGGCGGTGACGTCCACGAACGGGACGCCGTACGAGGCGCAGAGCGCGGCCATCGCCGGGGCGAGCGCGGTCAGCCGCTCCAGGTGCTCCGCTCCCCCGCACACCACCGGCGGCGGGCCGACCACCAGGGCGGCCGTGCCGCGCTCGCGGGCGCCGTCGAGCACGGCCGCCAGGTTGGCCAGGGTGTCCTCGTGGGCGACGCGCGGGGCGCCGCCCTCCGTGATCGCGTCGTTGGCGCCGACCGAGAGCACCAGCCGGTGATCGGCGCCGTGCAGGGAGCGGGCCTCGACCTCGACCCAGCACCGTCGGCGCACCCGTTCCGAGGTGTCGCGGCGCACCCCCAGGTTGAAGGCGGTGGCGTGCGGCGCGGCGGCCGCGAGGACCCGGCCGACCCAGCCGCGGAACTCCGGGTCCCCGAGGCCCTGGACGAAGGAGTCGCCGAGGAAGCAGATGCGCGGGCCGTCGAACGGAGCCGCGTACGTTCGTATGGTCATCGGGCAACCGTAGGCGTCCGGCGGGGCGCACGACGGGGAATTCACCACCGGGCGCGGAGCCGCTGCCGGTCGAACCCCGGTCCGGATGCCGGGCCGGGGCCGGGCGCGGGGCCCGTGCCGCCCGGGGCCGCCTCCGCGCAAACCGGCGTGCGGGGGCGCGCATCGCGGCCGGTCATACCACCGGGCGCCGCCCGTCCGGTCTTGGCAGGGCTTCCGGGGGAGGTCGACGCTCTGCATGCGGCCGATCCGGCCGCCGTGTCCGCCGGCGCTCCCGCCGGCCCACCGGGGAGGAACACCCATGTCGTTCACGCGCACCCGCTCCGCCGCCGTCGCCGTCCTGCTCGCCGCCAGCACCAGCCTGGCCACCGCCGCACTGGCCGCCCCCGCCCAGGCCGCGGGCCCGCAGCACCGCGCGGCCAGCCGCTTCGACGACGGCAGCTTCGAGTCGCCCAAGGCCCCGGCGAACAACTTCACCGAGCTGAACGCCGGTCAGAACATCGGCCCGTGGCGGATCACCAGCGGCAGCGTCGACCTGATCGGCGCCGGCTTCTGGCAGGCCGCCGAGGGCGACCAGTCCCTCGACCTCAACGGCGCCGACAGCGGAGCCATCGCCCAGACCTTCGCCACCGTGCCCGGCGCGACCTACTCGGTGACGTACGCCCTGGCCGGCAACCCGGGCGGCGGGCCCGCGATCCGCACCGGCCGCGCCGAGATCGACGGCCAGGACTTCCAGGACTTCACCTTCGACGTCACCGGCAAGACCAGGGCCGCCATGGGCTACGTGGGGCGGCAGTTCACCTTCGTCGCCCGCGGGGCCACCACCACCCTGGGCTTCACCAGCACCGTGCGCGGCGCCTACGGCCCGGTGCTCGACGACATCCAGGTGAAGGAGTGCAAGGCCTGTTGCGGCAACTGACCCGCCGTCGGCCCTGTCTTAACCGTTCCTAAAACCTGCCTCCGGTGAACCTCCGGCCGCCGGGAGACGCTTGACGTGCACACCTGGTCTAGTCCAGTTTGATGCACAGCACAACACCGCGCTCCCCCACACCGGTTCAGCCCCAGAGCTGCCGCCCGCCCCGCGTCTCCCCCCTCGCGGCGCGGGCGGCCCACCGTTTCCGAGAGGCACTTCCCCATGCCCAGCGCGCCCCAGCACGCCCCCACCCACCGCCGCCCCGCCTCCCGCCGCACCAAGCTGCTCAGCCTCGCCGCCGCCACCGTCCTGGCCGCCGGCGGGCTCGCCGTCGTCGCCGGAAGCGCCGGCGCCGCGGACGGCAACCTGCTCGCCAACGGCGGGCTGGAGAGCGGCTCGCTCAGCCCGTGGAGCTGTTCCGGCGGCACCGGCAGCGTCGTCAACTCCGGCGCCCACAGCGGCACGTACGCACTCAAGGGCGCCGCGAGCGCGAGCGACACCGCGCAGTGCGGGCAGACCGTCAGCGTCCAGCCCAACACCACGTACAACCTCAGCGCCTGGGTCCAGGGCCAGTACGTCTACCTCGGCGCCACCGGCAGCGGCGTCACCGACCCGGCGGTCTGGACCCCGGGCGGCGCCTCCTGGCAGCAGCTGTCCACCAGCTTCACCACCGGCCCCTCCACCACCAGCGTCACCGTCTACGTGCACGGCTGGTACGGGCAGGGCTCCTACCTCGCCGACGACCTCGTCCTCACCGGCCCGGGCGGCGGCGGCCCGACCGGCACCCCCACGGACACCCCGACCGGCACGCCCACCGGCGGCCCCACCGGCACGCCGACCGGCGGCCCGAGCACCCCGCCGCCGAACGTCGCGCTGCCCGTCGCGCCGTACATCGACATGGGCGCCTGGCCCACCCCGTCCATGCCCGACATGTCCAAGGCCGGCGGCGCCAAGGGCTACAGCATGGGCTTCGTCACCGGCGTCGGCTGCAAGGCCAGCTGGTTCAACGCCTACGACCCGCGCAGCGGCTGGGCCAAGGACCAGGTCGACGCGCTGCGCGCCGCCGGCGGCGACGTCAAGCTCTCCTTCGGCGGGGCCGCCGGCACCGA
The DNA here is from genome assembly GCF_044767945.1 of Kitasatospora sp. NPDC101183. NCBI lineage: Bacteria > Bacillati > Actinomycetota > Actinomycetes > Kitasatosporales > Streptomycetaceae > Kitasatospora > Kitasatospora sp. NPDC101183. Next base: position 89,454 of record NZ_JBIWOW010000004.1, read on the forward strand.
ACTCGCCGCCGCCTGCACCTCGGTGGACTCGCTGTTCGCCGAGTACGACGCCGTGGTGAACGCCTACAACCTGCGCTACGTCGACTTCGACATCGAGGGCGCGGCCATCGCCGACACCGTCTCCAACGACCGCCGCTCGGCCGCCCTGGCCAAGCTCCAGCAGGCCCACCCCGGCCTCAAGGTCTCCCTCACCCTGCCCGTGCTGCCCGAGGGCCTGACCTCGGAGGGCGTGGCGATCGTCAAGTCCGCCCGGGACGCCGGCGTGAACCTCGACCTGGTCAACGTCATGGCGATGGACTACTACCGCACCGGCAGCAACTACGGCGACGCCGCCGTCCAGGCCGCACAGTCGACCTTCGGCCAGCTCAAGTCGCTCTACCCGGCCAAGACCGACCCCCAGCTGTGGTCCATGGTCGGCGTCACGCCGATGATCGGCGAGAACGACGACCACCAGATCTACAACCAGGCCGCCGCCCAGCAGTTGGTGACCTTCGCCAAGCAGAACCACCTCGGCCTGCTGGCCTTCTGGGACTCCACCCGCGACGCCAACGCCTGCACCGGCGGCTCGCTCGCCAAGTGCACCAACATCCCGCAGCAGCCCTACGAGTTCGCCAAGATCTTCTCGCAGTACGCGGGCTGAGCTCTCCCTTGACCGGGGAAAATTGACATCTCATCGTCCCGGACCGTTGGCTACAGTCCCCCTCACCTGATCCACACGAGGGGGCGGACATGACGGTCCGGGACGACCATCACCAGCAGTTGACCACCATCGCGCCGGCCGACGACGCGGCCGACGCGAGCAGCCTCACCCCCGAGGAGCTCGCCGCCTTCGGCCGCACCCTCGGCCGGCTGCGCGCCCTCCCGTCCCGGGACCGCACCCGCCTCCACGCGGAGCGCCAGCTCAGCTCCTTCGTGATGGAGAGCCGCAAGCGCCGCCGCCAGGAGGCCCGGCAGGCCGAGCGCGAGGCCGACGCGGCCCTCCTCGCCGCCACCTCCACCGGCGCCCTCGCCCGGCGGGAGGACGCCCCGCTGACCACGGCCATCGGCTCGGTCGGCGACCTGCTCAAACCCCAGCGCTGCTACATCTGCAAGCAGCGCTACCAGCGGGTCGACGCCTTCTACCACCGGCTCTGCCCCGCCTGCGCCGCCGACAACACCGCCCGCCGGGCCCTGAGCACCGACCTGCGCGGCCGGCGCGCCCTGCTCACCGGGGGCCGGGTGAAGATCGGCTTCCAGCTCGCCCTGATGATGCTGCGCGACGGCGCCGAGCTCATCGTGACCAGCCGCTTCCCGCAGGACACCGTCCGCCGCTTCCGCGCCGCCGAGGGCAGCGCGCAGTGGTGGGACCGGCTCACCGTCGTCGGCATCGACCTGCGCGACCCGCGCCAAGTCCTGGGGCTGACCGAGCAGTTGCGTGCCGAGGGCCGTCCGCTGGACATCCTGGTCAACAACGCCGCCCAGACGCTGCGCCGCCCGCCCGAGTCCTACGCCCTGCTGGCCGCCGGGGAGCGCGAGGCCCTGCCCGCCGCCGACCGCCGGATGATCGGGCACGCCCCCGGGTTCCGGCCGCCGGCCGGGGCCGCCCCGCTGCCCTCGGGGGGCGAAGGGCCGCTCTCCCTGCTCTCCCCGGCCTCCCCGGCCTCCCCGGCCTCCCTGGCTTCCCTGGCTTCCCTGGCTTCCGTGGCTTCCGTGGCTTCCCTGGCCGACGAGGCCGGGCTGCTGCCGGACCTCGCGGACGCCAACTCCTGGTCCGCAAAGCTCGGTTCGCTCGACCCCGCCGAGGTCCTGGAGGTCCAGCTCGTCAACGCCCTCGCCCCCGTGCTGCTCTGCGACCGGCTGCTCCCGCTGCTGCTCGCCTCGCCGCACCCCGCCCGGTACATCGTCAACGTCACGGCGGTGGAGGGCCGGTTCGCCGTCCGCAACAAGACGCCCCGGCACCCGCACACCAACATGGCCAAGGCCGCGCTCAACATGCTCACCCGCACCTCCGCCGCCGACCTCGCCACCCGGGGCGTCCACCTGTGCGCCGTCGACACCGGCTGGATCACCGACGAGAACCCGGCGCCGGCCAAGGCCCGGATCGCCGACCGGGGCTTCCGCACCCCGCTCGACATCGTCGACGGGGCCGCCCGGGTGTACGACCCGATCGTGCGCGGCGAGGCGGGAGACCCGCAGTCGGGGGTGTTCCTCAAGGACTACCGGGTCGCCGACTGGTAACTCCCGTTCCGGCGGCGGTAGTAGGCGAAGGCCAAGGCGAGGGTGATCGGGCCCCAGAGCGTCGCCGGGCCGGTGCAGATCCGGCACAGGGCGTCCCACCAGCCGTTGCTGAATCCGAGGTCGCCGATCACGCCGAACCAGGCCAGCGGAATCCCGCCGAAGAGGCCGACCAGCACCAGCCCTCCCAGCACCGCCGGGACCACCGCCGCCAGCGGTGGCACCCGGCGGCCCCGCAGGAACGGCACCCAGCGCGGGAACACCTCGCCCCAGCCGCTGACCAGCCCCAGGGTGAGCAGCGCCACCGCCTCCGTGAGCAGGCTCAGCCCGAACACGTACGGGGTGGCCCACCACGGCATCGGCCCGTGGCCGGACTGGTCGACCAGGCCCATCTCGAAGTCGAAGGCGAACGGCAGCCGCCACAGGCAGTGCGGCAGGACGACGAACGGCAGGGCCTTCGCGAGGCGCAGGGCCCAGACGGGCACGGGGTTCTCGGTGTCCCCGACCGGGATCTTCAGCATGCGCCCAGCCTCCCGCCCGGCCCCGCGTCGACGCATCGCCCGTGCGGGCGGACCGGCTCCCCCTGTGGTGCCGCCTCAGCGCTCCGCCAGGAGGGCGACGTATCCCCCTGCGGGGTGAGACGGGCGGGGCTGCTCCAGCCGGGTGGTGACGGTGAACCCGGCTCCGACCAGGAGACCCACCAGCCGCTCGGCCGGGACGAGGTGCGAGGCGTACGAGACGGGGTGGCCCCCGTACGCCTCGGTGGGCCGGCGCACCCCCTCGCCGACGTGGCCGCCGAGCAGCAGGTGGCCGCCGGGGGCGAGTGCGCGGTGGAACTCGGCGAAGAGGGCGGGCAGTTCGGCGGCCGGGGTGTGGTGGACGGAGTACCAGGCGAGGATGCCGCCGAGGGCTCCGTCCGGCTCGCCGAGGCGGGCCATCTCGCCCTGGACGAACCGGAGTTCGGGGCGGAGGCGGCGGGCGGCGGCGATCATCCCGCCGGAGACGTCCAGGCCGTAGGCGTCGCGCACGCCGAGGCGGGCGAGGTGGGCCGTCACCCTCCCCGGGCCGCAGCCGAGGTCGGCGACGGGGCGCTCCTGCCGCCGGACGAGTTCGGCGAAGGCGGCGAGCATCGCCCGCGACCAGGCATCCATGGCCTCGGGCGCGGGGACGAGGCGCAGGTAGCCGTCCACCACGGTGTCGTAGGAGGCGCGGACGTCGGCCAGGTGCGTCACCGCGCGGCCTCCGCGTCGAGGCGGCGGCAGCGGCAGGTGGAGGGGCAACTGACGACCGGGCCGCGCCAGTTCAGCTTCTCGGCGGCGCGGTCGCGGCGGGCGAAGACCTCCTCCCGGCGCTCCTCGACCTGGCGCAGCACGTCCTTGCGGTCGCGCCGGCCGAGGCGGTCGACGTAGAGGCCGCCGTCGAGGTGGTCGGCCTCGTGCTGGAGGCAGCGGGCGAAGTAGCCGGTGCCCTCGACGGTGACCGGGGCACCGTGCTGGTCCCGGCCGCGCACCACCACCCGGGTGGGGCGGGCGAGGAGGGCGTTGGCGCCGGGCACGGAGAGGCAGCCCTCGGTCTCCTCGAGCAGGCGACGCCCGGGGGTCTGCGGCTCGACCACCGGGTTGAGGAGGTGGCCGGTGTGGCGGATGCCGTCGTCGTCGGGGCAGTCGTAGACGAAGAGGCGCAGGTCGACGTCCACCTGGTTGGCGGCGAGGCCGGCGCCGTCCGCGACGTACATGGTGGCGAACATCGAGTCGATCAGGCGGGCCAACTCCGGGCTGCCGAAGTCCTGTTCGCCGGCCGGGCGGCAGGGGCCGTGCAGGATCGGCTCGCCCTGCTCGGTCACCCGGAGGACGGGCGGGCGGTCGGTCATCGGCGGGCTCCTCGCGGTGTCGGGTTGTCAGCGGCTTTGCAAAGTAGCAGACTTTGCAAAGTGACCGAAGATCTGACCTCCGACGCCCTGCGCGAACACGCCGTCCGCACCGCGCTGCTCGGCCTGCTCGCCGAACGCGGCACCCTCACCTCCACCGAGGCCGCCGCCGCGCTCGGTCACAGCTCCGGCCTCTGCTCCTTCCACCTGCGCCAACTCGCACGGCACGGGCTCATCGAGGAGGCCCCGGCCGTGGACGGGCGGGCGCGGCCCTGGCGGCTGCCGCAGCCGTCCGAAGCACCGCTCCCGGACGAGGACTTCGGCGAACTGGCCCGCGGACTGGAGGACGAGAGCTACCAGCACTGGCTCGCCCGGCGCGCGCAGGCCCCCGCCGAGTGGCGGCAGGACGAGGCGTTCAGCGCCGTCGTGCACCTGACCCCCGCCGAACTCGCCGCCGTGGGCGAGGCCGTCCGCCGCCTGCTCGCCCCGTACCGCCACCGCGACACCGACCCGGCGGCCCGCCCCGCCGACGCGCGCCCTGTCGCCGCCGTGGCCCGGCTCTTCCCGCTGCTCTAAGCCCGCATCCGGGCCCGCAGCCCGGACCGCACCCGGGCCAGCGGGCGGGCCGCCAGGCCGAGGAGGGCACCCAGCGCCACGCCCTGGAGGCCGTCCCAGACGTCCTGGGCGTCGCACGGCCGCCCGATCGCGGGCACCGCGTACCGTACGGCCGCCACCGCGAACGGCAGGGCGACCGCGCCCACCAGCACCGCCGCGGCCCGCCGGCGGCTCCCGGCGAGCGTGGCCGCCAGGCCCACCACGGCGAAGGCCGCCAGCTTGATCCCCAGGTGCGGCGCGGCCAGCACCTCGTGCAGCCCCCGGTGCCGGGCGCCCGCCACCTCGCAGTGCCGCGCCCCGCCCGCCGACAGCTGGAACGCCTCCGGCAGCAGCGTCGCCGTGAGCACCCCGCCCAGCCCGAGCAGCAGCACGAACCCCACCACCCAGTGCGCCCGCAGCGCCCGCCCCACCGGCCGGTTCAGCAGGGCCGCCGGGACCAGCGAGAGCAGGAGCCCGGGCCAGAACATCGGCATCCCGCCGAGCACAGCAGAAATCACGCTTCAACGGACGCCCCGAACACCCGCGCGGTTCTGGGCGGCGGGCCCTCACTGCACTCACTGCACGATCAGGTACCGCTGCTCGCTCGACGGGCCCACGCACTGGACGGCCTTGCAGGCGGTCTGCCCCAGCACGTCCACCACCCACAGGTAGGTGCCGGGCGTCGGCGGGGTGTACAGGAACGTGGTGCCGTCCTGCCAGGGCATCCGCTGCCAGTCCTTGGCGCCCGGCGCCAGGATGCTCACGTCGGCGTGCTTCTCCGGGCTGGCCCAGCTCAGTTGGATCGGCTGCCCGGCCTTCGCCCCGGCCTGGTCCGACGGGGCCACCAGCACCGGGGCCGCAGGGATGCCGAGCCCCTTCACCGAGCCGGGGGTGCCGGGCGGGCGGACGTCGAGGTAGCGGACCTCGCTCCAGCCGCTGCTGACGGTGCCCGTGGCGCCGTCGGCGCTGAGCACGGCCCACTGGTAGAGCCCGGTCTCGCTGGGGCGGAAGGTGCAGGAGGCGGTGGCCAGCCAGCCGGAGGCCCTCCAGTCGGAGCTTCCGGCCAAGGCGGTGAACACCCTGGTGACCGAGCCGGTCCTGGTCCAGGTGAGCTCGACGGCCTGGCCCGGCTCCATCGAGTCCGCGTGCGCCGGGGTCCCGAGCGTCGGCGGGTGCGGGGTGCCGGAGGGGACGGTCCGGGGCGGGCCCTGGCCGGCGTCGACGGCCCCGCCCGCGCCGCTGATCCCGCCCATGACGCAGTCGGGCGAGCCGCCGCCGTCCTTGGCGACGACGAACCCGTCGTTGGTCAGCCCGGACCCCTTGGCCTTCGTGTCGTCCGTCAGGGAGAGCGGCACCACCACGGCCGCCGCGACCAGCGCGAGGGCGCTCGGCACCAGCACCCAGGGGCGCCGCCAGCGCCGTACGGGCGGCCGCACCACGGCGGTCGGCGTGGCCGGAACCGGTGCGGGCAGAGGCACGGGAGCGGGCACGGGCGCAGGCACGGGCACCTGCGCCCGTAACCGCAGCGGCTCCGGCAGCCAGGAGCCGCTCGGCCCGCCGTACGCGGGCGGCCCGAGCAGGGCGAGCACCTGCCCGGGTGTCGGCCGGTCCTCCGGCCGACGGGCGAGGCAGGCGGCGACGAGCGGGCGCAGGGTGACGGGCACCCCGCTCAGATCCGGCTCCGCGTTCATGATCCGGTACAGCAGCACCTGCGGTGTGCCGGCCCCGTACGGGTCGGCGCCGGCCGCGTGGCAGAGCACCCGGCCGAGGCTGAACAGGTCGCAGGCCGGGCCGAGTTCACCGCCCGCGATCTGTTCGGGCGCCATGTAGCCGGGGGTGCCGATGACCGTCTGGGTGCGGGTGATCGAGGCGCCGTCCAGCGCCCGGGCGATGCCGAAGTCGATGACCCGGGGGCCGTCCTCGCCGAGCAGGACGTTGGACGGCTTGAGGTCGCGGTGCACCAGCCCGGCGGCGTGGACGGCCGCCAGCGCCTCGGCGAGGCCGGCGCCGAGGATCCTCAACACCGGTTCGGGCAGAGGCCCGTGCTCGGCGACGGCCTCGGTGAGGGAGGGCCCCGGGATGTACGCGGTGACGATCCAGGGCGGGTCACCCTCGGTGTCGGCGTCGACCACCTGGGCGGTGTGGAAGCCGCCGACCCTCCGGGCGGCCTCCAGCTCCCGGGTGAAGCGCCGCCGGAAGCCCGGGTCGGTGGCGAGGTCCCAGTGCACGCACTTGACCGCCACCAGCCGCCCGCCGGGCGAACGGCCCAGGTAGACGACCCCCATCCCGCCGGCACCGAGCCGGGCCAACAGCCGGTAGCGGCCACCGATCACGGTCGGATCGGTCGGTCTCAACGGCTCCACGTCCACCCCCGACGGGCCTTGCCCCTGACTTATCGTCAACTGCCTTGCGCGCGCCCTCGAATCATTACAGCTGAAAGCGCGCCGGACCAGTTCACGTGAGCAAAGAGATCGCCATGAGGGCCCGGCTCAGTGCGGGATGCCCGCGATCAACTCCTGGGCGCCCTGCCGCTGGAGCGCCAGCGCCACCGAGGTGCCCAGGTCCTCCGGGTCCAGGGCACCGGCCCACTCGTGGGCGTCCAGCACCCGCTTGCCGTCGGGGCTGAACACCCGTCCGCGCAGGGAGAGTCGGCCGTCCGCCTCCGCCGCGGCGTACCCGGCGATGGGGCTGTTGCAGTGGCCCTGGAGGACGTGCAGGAACATCCGCTCGGCCGCCGCCTCGCGCCAGGTGTCGTGGTGGCCGAGGCCGGTGACGGCGTCGATCGTGGCGCTGTCACCCTCGCGGCACTGGAGGACGAGGATGCCCGCGCCGATCGGCGGGCACATCGTGTCGACGCCGAGGACGTCCGTGATCCGGCCCTGCTCGCCGATCCGCTCCAGGCCGGAGACGGCGAGCAGCAGGGCGTCCGCCTCGCCCGCCGCCAGCTTGGCGAGGCGGCTGTTGGCGTTGCCGCGCATCGGCACGCAGTCCAGGTGCGGGTGGGAGGCGGCGAGTTGGGCGATGCGGCGCACCGAGGAGGTGCCGATCCGGGCGCCGGCCGGCAGCTCGTCGAGGGTGAGCCCGCCGGAGTGGACGAGGGCGTCGCGGATGTCGTCGCGGCGCAGGTACGCGGAGAAGACCGTCCCGGCGGGCAGCGGGCGGTCGGCGGGCACGTCCTTGAGGCAGTGCACGGCGACGTCGGCCTCCCCCGCGAGCAGCGCGGCGTCCACCTCCTTGGTGAACGCGCCCTTGCCGCCGAGGCGTGCGAGATCACCCATCCAGCGGTCGCCCGAGGTGGTGACGGGGACGACCTGGGTGCGCGCCCCCGGGTGCAGGGCGGCGAGTTCGGCGCGGACCCGCTCGACCTGGGCGAGCGCCATGGGCGAGGAGCGGGAGACGATGCGGATCAGCTCAGCGGTGGCCATGCCGCGATGATAGGCGCCCTCACGTCGAGCGCTGATCGGGCGTCAGGAAACACGCGAGGGGGCGGCCACGTCGGCCGCCCCCTACCCCCGTGCACCGCTCACTCGTTGTGCAGCACCTCCGCGATCGGCAGCCGCGCCGCCGAGCGCGCCGGGACGAGGGCACCGAGGACGGCGATCGCCACGCCCGCGCAGGCGAGCCCGGCGAGCAGCGGCGCGCCCCAGACGTCGACCATCGACTCGGGGAAGTCGATGATGCGGATGCTGTGCGCCATGAGCCGGTGCGCCAGGATGCCGAGCGGGATGCCGATCGCCCCGCTGAGCGCGCCGAGCCAGGCCACCGAGGTGACGGTCATGACGACGACCTGCCGGGGCGTCATCCCGATCGACTTCAACATGCCCAGGTCGCGGCGGCGTTCGCGGATGTTGAGCAGCACGGTGTTGAAGACGCCGAGGGAGGCGACCACCGACAGCAGGATGGTGAAGATGGTGCTGAAGGTGATGATCGCGGCGACCGGCCCGGTCATGGTCACCTCGGTCACGTCGGCCACGAGGCTCGGGTCCCCGTCCGTGACGGCCTTGGTGTACGCGGCCGCGTCGGCGCCCGCCGCGAGCCGTATGTAGTACTCGACGACGTGCCCGTCCTCGGTGAACAGGGCCCTGGTGGCGTCGTTGGTGGTGATCGACCGGGCGTTGCCCTGGAGTTCGCCGCCGACGATGGTGAGGGTCTGCTGCCGGCCGTCGAGGTCGACGGTGATCCGGTCGCCGAGCTTGAGGCCGCGCTGGTCGAGGAAGGCGGGCCCGGCCTGGACCTCACCGGGCCCCGTGGCGTCCCGCCCCTCGACGGCGTGCAGCTTCCGGGCCGCCTCGTCGCCGCCGTAGAAGTCGATGAAGACGGGCTGGTTGAAGCCGACCAGGGTGGCCTGGGCGAGCCCCCGGGTGGTGACCCGCTCCGCGCCGGGGGTGGTGCGCAGCAGGGCCTCGATCCGGGCCGGGGTCAGCTTGGACGCGGCCGCGTTGCCGTGGGCGAAGTGGCCGGTCTGGACGTGGACGTAGGTGTGGGTGCCGGTGTCGTCGCCGCCCGGGCCGACGGCGCGGATCAGGGTGCTGCTGAGCCCGGTGCTGACGGTGACGGTGACGACGCCGAGGACGATCGCCGACATGGTGAGCGCGCTGCGGGCCGGGCGGGCGAAGGGCTGCCCGAGGCCGAGGCTGACGGCGCGCGGCAGTCTCGTGCCGCTGAGCCAGCGCTGCACCTTGAGCCCGCGCCCGGCGCGCGGCGCGCTGCCGGCGGAGATCGCCTCGGTGGCGGAGAGCCGGTGCGCCCGGGAGGCGGGGACGGCGGCGGCGAGGGCGACGAGCAGCGGGACGCCGAGCAGGGTGGCGGCGGGCAGCCAGCCGGCCGGCTCGATGACGGCGGTGCCGGTCATGATGCCGGTGAACGCCGTCTTCAGGATCGGCCCGGCGAGCGCCCAGCCCGCCGCCGTGCCCAGGACGGTGCCCGCGAGGGCGGGCACGGAGACCATGGTCAGGTAGACCACGAGGACCTGGCGCGGGGTGAAGCCGATCGACTTGAGCACGCCGATGTGCCGGTACCCGGAGACGACCGCGCCGCTGACCACGTTGCCGACGATCAGCACGGCGACGACCAGGCCGAGGACGCCGAAGACGGTCATCACCGGGAGGTAGGCGTCGGCGCCGGAGGAGAACGCCTGCTTGAGCTTGAGGTAGGACTGCCCGCTGACGAGCGCCTCCTTGGGCAGCCCCTCGGTGGCCGTGTTCAGCGCGGCGGTGAGCCGCTGCTCGCTGTCGGCGTCCGAGAAGCGGTAGAGCATCTGCAGGGCGGTGGGGTGCAGGGCCTCGATCCCCTCGGGGGTGACCCAGCCGCCGGTGGACTCGCTCATGCTGCTGGCGAAGCCGACGACGGTCAGCCCGGGTTGGCCGGGGAGCGGCCTGTCGAGCGCGTTGTCGGGGTAGCCGGCGAAGGGCTGCTGGATGACCACCTCGCCGGGCGCGGCGGCCCAGCGGCCGGCCAGCAACTGGGGTCGGTCCACCGAGCCGTGAGCCGGGTCCGCGCGGCCGGTCAGGGTGAGCGGGCCGGGCGGGCGGCCGTACCAGTCGACGGGCATCCGCAGGACGGCCTGCGGGAACGGGCCCTCCGCCGCCTCGACGCCCGGCCGGTGGGCGGTGGCGGCCAACCGGTCCGCCGGAGCCTTGGCCGGGTCGAACGCGGCGACGACGTGGGCGCCGCGCTGGCCGTCGAAGGCCGTGTCGAAGGGGGCCCGGGCGGCGCTGATCACCGCGAGGGCGAGGACGACGGTGGTGGTGGAGCAGAGCACCACCAGTCCGATGACGAAGGTCTGGAGCCTGCGCCGTTTCACGGCGGCCCGGGAGGCCCGCCACACCGCGCCGGTCATGCGCTCGCCTCCAGGGCCCGCTCGCGCGCGACCCGCCCGTCCTCGACCTCGACCAGGCGGCTGGCGCAGCGGGTGGCCAGGTTGGGGTCGTGGGTGACGATCAGCAGGGTCTGCCCGATCTGGTTGAGGTCGATGAGCAGGTCCATCACCTGCTCGCCGGAGCGGCTGTCCAGCGCGCCGGTGGGCTCGTCGGCGAGCAGCAGCGCCGGGCGGTTCATCAGCGCCCGGGCGACGGCCACGCGCTGGCGCTCGCCGCCGCTGAGGGTGGCGGGGTAGACGTCCTTGCGGTGGGCGACGCCGAGTTCGTCGAGCAGTTCGAGGGCGCGGCGGCGGGCCTGGCGGGCGGTGGTGCCGGTGAGCTGGGCGGCCAGGGCGACGTTGTCGAGGGCCGGCAGGTCGTCGATCAGGTTGAAGAACTGGAAGATCATGCCGATGTTGCGGCGGCGGAACAGCGCCAGCCCGGTCTCGTTGAGGGCGCCGAGGTCCTGGCCCTGGACCCGTACCGTCCCGGCGGTGGGCCGGTCGAGGCCGGCCACCATGTTCAGCAGGGTGGACTTGCCGCAGCCGGAGGGGCCCATCACGGCGACCGCCTCGCCGGCGCGGATGCGCAGGTCGACGCCGTCGAGCGCCTTGGCGTCGCCGAACTCCTTGTGGACGCCGGTCAGCTCGACGACGACCTGCGCGTCGTCGGCCCGGGTGGTCCCGTCGTGGTCGTTGCTCATGGTGGACGACCGTAGGCGCGGCCGCCTCGGCCGGGCGTCCCACCCCGGATGTAACCCGGTCGGACCGTAGTACCGGGGATGTATCCGGGCGGCACCCCCGGATGATGTGGATCATGTGATGACCTGCGAAGCTTTCCGGCGTGTGGGGAACGGGGATGACATGGGCGGCCCTCGCGGCGGCCGGGGCGGCGGGCGCCGTCGCGCTCTGGCTGGCGGTGGCGCTGGCCCGGACGCGCAGGCGCCACCGCACGGCGGCGGGCGAGCGCGGCTGGCTGCTGGAACGGGAGCGGGAGAGCGCCGCCCGTACGGCCGTGGACGCCGAACGGGCGCGGATCGCCGCCGAGTTGCACGACATCGTCAGCCACAACGTGAGCCTGATGGTGGTCCAGGCCGGGGCCGCGCGCGAGGTGCTGGAGACGATGCCGAAGGAGGCGGCGGCCGCGATGGCCGCCGTCGAAGCGGCGGGTCGGGACACGATGACGGAGCTGCGCCACCTGCTCGGCCTGCTCGCCCCGGCGGCGGACGGCTCGGAGCCCGGTACGGACGGGGGCGCGGGCGCGGACGGCTTCGCCCCGCAGCCGAGCCTGAGCCGGCTGAGCCCGCTGATCGACCGGTTCGCCTTCGCCGGGCTGCCGGTGGAGGTGCGGATCTCGGGCGAGCCGAGGCCGCTGCCGGGCGGGGTGGACGTGACGGCGTACCGGATCGTCCAGGAGGCGCTGACCAACGCGCTCAAGCACGCGGGCGGGGTGACGGCGGAGGTGACGGTGCGGTACGCGGACCACTACCTGCGGGTGGAGGTGCTCAACAGCGGCCCGAGCGTGCTCTCGGGCGCCCCGCGCCGTCCGGCCGGGGAGCCCCGGCCGGACGGCGCGGGGCGCGGGCTGGTCGGCCTGCGCGAGCGCGTCGCGGTGTACGGAGGGGACCTGGACGCCCGGCGCCGGCTCGGCGGCGGCTTCCGGGTCCGGGCGCGCATCCCACTGGAGGGGCCGTGACGGAGGACGCCGTGACAGAGGACGCCGTGCAGCAGCCGCGCCGCCCCCGGGTGGTGATCGCCGACGACCAGGAACTGGTCCGCACCGGTTTCCGGATGATCCTCACGGCGCGCGGCATCGACGTGGTCGCCGAGGCGGGCGACGGCGCCGAGGCGGTGGCCGCGGCCGTCGCCCACCGGCCGGACGTCGCCCTGCTGGACATCCGGATGCCCGTGATGGACGGCCTGGAGGCGGCCCGCCGCATCCTGGCCCGGGTCCCGGGCTGCCGGGTGATCATGCTGACCACCTTCGACCTCGACCAGTACGTCTACGCGGCGCTCTCGGCCGGGGCGAGCGCCTTCCTACTCAAGGACGTCACCTCGGCGCACCTGGCGGCCGCCGTCCGCCTGGTCGACACGGGCGACGCGCTGCTCGCCCCCTCGATCACCCGGCGCCTGGTCGAGCGCTTCGCGGCGGGCGCCCTCGACCCGGCCTCCGCGTCCGCCGCGCCCCGGCTGCACCGCGACCTCGCGCCGCTCACCCCGCGCGAGGCGGAGGTGCTCGCCCTGCTCGGGCGCGGACTGTCCAACACCGAACTGGCGGCCGAACTGACCCTCAGCGAGTCGACGGTGAAGACCCATGTCGCCCGGATCTTCGCCAAGTTGAACCTGCGCGACCGGGCGCAGGCGGTGGTCCTGGCCTACGAGACCGGACTGGTGTCGCCGGGCGGATCGGACGACTGACCGTCAACTCCCCTACAGATCCAGATAGTTCGTCGGACAATCATCCATCTCACTCGATGGGGCGAACAGTTCGGAGGATTCACATTTTTGCCAGTTCATGGGGGAACATCGGCATGTCCGTACCCGGGCGGTGACACACCGTCCGGGCCGGCGCCTCCCCGCATGACGAAGACCATTGGACTGGCCCGTGACCACCACCGCCCCCGTGTGGGACTGCCCCTTCCACCACACCGACGGCCTGGAGTTCGACCCCCTCCTCAAGCGGCTGCTCACCGAGGCCCCGGTCGCCCGGGTCCGCCTGCCGCACGGCGAGGGCGAGGCCTGGCTCGTCACCCGCTACGAGGACGTCAAACTCGTCACCACCGACCGCCGGTTCAGCCGCGCCGCCGGCATCGGCCGGGACCTCCCGCGCATGACACCCGCCGCGATCGCCCAGGCCGAGTCCATCAACCTGATGGACCCGCCCGCCCACAACCGGCTGCGCCGCCTCGTCGCCCAGGGCTTCACCAACCGCCAGGTCGAGCGGATGCGCCCCCGGACGCAGGCCGTCGTCGACGGGTACCTGGACGAGATGGAGGAGCACGGCGCCCCCGCCGACCTCACGCACTTCCTCTCCTCCCGGCTCCCGCTGCACACCATCTGCGAACTGCTGGAGGTCCCCGAGGAGGACCGCGACCAACTCCGGGCCCGGGCCGTCGCGATGATGCGGATGGGCCCCGGCAGCCGGGAGGGCCAGGAGGAGGCCAAGGCCGGCCTGCGCGCCTACTTCACCACCCTCACCGCCGCCCGCCGCGCCGCCCCCGGCGAGGACCTGATCAGCGCCCTCGCCGTCGCCCGCGACGGCGAGGAGGAGCTGACGGACGACGAACTCGCCGTCATGGCCATGGTCCTGCTGGTCACCGGCCACGACACCAGCACCTACCAGCTGAGCAACATCACCTACACCCTGCTCACCCACCCCGAGCAGCTCGCCAAGCTCCGCACCCGGCCCGAGGCGCTGCCACAGGCCCTGGAGGAGCTGCTGCGCTTCATCCCCTTCCGCCAGGGCGTCGGCATCGCCCGCGTCGCCCTGGAGGACGTGGAGGTGGGCGGGGTGCTGATCCGCGCCGGCGAGCCCGTCCACGTCTCGTACCTCACCGCCAACCGCGACCCGGCCGCCTACGACGACCCCGACGTGCTGGACCTCGACCGCACCGAGGGGCCCGTCAACATGACCTTCGGCCACGGCCAGCACCGCTGCCTCGGTTCGCACCTCGCCCTGATGGAGCTCCAGGTCGCCATCGGGACGCTGCTGCGGCGCTTCCCCCGGCTGCGCCTGGCCGTCGACCCCTCCGAGCTCGACTGGAACTCCGGCTCCATCTGGCGCTTCCCGCAGACGCTGCCGCTCGCCTGGTAGCCCTCCCCCACCACACCGCCCGACCCTGGGGGAAACCCACGCCATGGCCACACTCTGCCGCCCCGCCGTCGCCGTGCCCGAGCACGTCATCACCCTCGACGAGACCCTCGACCTGGCCCGCACCCTCCACGCCGGCCATCCCCAACTCGGCCTCGCCCTGCGGCTGATCGAGAACACCGGCGTGCGCACCCGCCATCTCGTCCAGCCGATCGAGCGGACCCTCACCCACCCGGGCTTCGCCGCCCGCAACGAGGTGTACGAGCGCGAGGCCAAGCGCCGCGTGCCCGAGGTCGTCGAACAGGCGCTCGCACACGCCGAGTTGGACGCGAGGGACGTCGACCTGATCGTCTACGTCTCCTGCACCGGCTTCATGATGCCCTCCATGACGGCCTGGCTGATCAACACCATGGGCTTCCGCTCCGACACCCGCCAGGTGCCGATCGCCCAGCTCGGCTGCGCGGCCGGCGGCGCCGCCGTCAGCCGCGCGCACGACTTCTGCCGCGCCTACCCGGGCGCCAACGTCCTCATCGTGGCCTGCGAGTTCTGCTCGCTCTGCTACCAGCCCACCGACCTCGGCGTCGGCTCGCTGCTCTCCAACGGCCTGTTCGGGGACGCGATCGCGGCCGTCGTGGTGCGCGGGGAGGGCGGCCACGGCATCCGGCTCGAACGCAACGGCTCGCACCTCGTCCCGGACACCGAGGGCTGGATCTCGTACGGGGTGCGGGAGACGGGCTTCCACTTCCAGCTGGACAAGCGGGTGCCCGGCACCATGGCGATGCTCGCCCCCGCACTGCGCGCGCTCGCCGACGAACACCGGTGGGACGTCTCGGGGTTGGGCTTCTACATCGTCCACGCGGGCGGGCCGCGCATCCTCGACGACCTGTGCCACTACCTCGACCTGGAGCCCGCCGCCTTCCGGCACAGCCGGGCCACCCTCACCGAGCGGGGCAACATCGCCAGCGCCGTCGTCTTCGACGCCCTGGCCCGGCTCTTCGCCGAGGGCGGCGTCGCGGAGGGCACCCCGGGGCTGATCGCCGGGTTCGGACCGGGGATCACCGCCGAGATCGCGCTGGGGAGTTGGACGGTCTCCCCGGCCGAGCCGGTGCTGCACCGGCCCCGCGCGGCCTCGGCCTCCACGTCCGTACCTGCCTCCGCCTCTGCCTCCGCCCCTGCGGTGACCATCGTCCATCCCAGCGCCCCCCGCCGTTTCCCGGCCGGCACTACGATCACCGAATGACCGACACCACGCACCGGGCCGACCCCGAGACCTCCGACAGAGCCGCCGAACTCGCCTCCCTCTTCCCGGCGTTGCACGCGCCGCAGTACTGGACCTGGGGGCGCTACGACGCCCTGTTCTCCACGGTCCTGCCGCCGGACGGTCTGGTGACCAACATCCACGTGGTCGGCTTCCAGGACGGCGGCGTGGTGCTGTGCCGGGACGACCGCGACCACTGGTTCCTGCCCGGCGGCACGCGGGAGAAGGACGAGAGCGTGCTGTCCTGTCTGACCCGCGAGCTGCGCGAGGAGGCGGGCGCCCGGCTGCTCGGTGAGCCGGACTGGCTCGGCGCGCACCGCTGCCGCACGGACGACCCGGTGCCGTACCGGCCGTGGCAGCCGCACCCGGAGAAGGCCTGGCTGTGGGGCTGGGCGGACGTCGTGGTCGACTCCACGCCAACCAACCCGGAGGACGGCGAGCAGGTCGTCGAGGTCCGCACGGTGACGGCGGAGGAGGCGCAGCGGCTGCTGCTGACCTCGCACGAGGAGTGGTGGGCCGAGCTGATCGGCCTGGCGGTGGAGCTGCGGCGGCGCGCCGGGCGGGGCTAGGCATCACTCGAACGGCCGAGCATCAGCAGGCCCTGCCCGGTTTGCGGTGATATTTCTCGGCCATGGGCACCTATCACCTCGCTTCTCAGCTCGCTGCGGACTACCCGCTGCTGAACATCTTCTGGACGATGCTGGAGCTGTTCCTCTGGATCCTCTGGATCTTCCTGCTGTTCAAGATCATCACGGACATCTTCCGCAGCCATGATCTGAGCGGCTGGGGCAAGGCCGGCTGGCTGGTCCTGGTGATCCTGTTGCCGCTGATCGGCGTGATCGCGTACCTGATCGCCCGCGGCGACTCGATGCACAAGCGGGACCTCTCCCAGGCCCAGCAGACGGAGGCCGCCGTCAAGGCGTACATCAGGGACGCGGCGACGCCGGAGGCAGGCGGCCCCCGCACGCACGTCGACGACCTCGCGGCGTTGGCGGACCTGCACACGCGGGGGCTGATCTCCGACGAGGAGTTCCAGCGGGCCAAGGACAAGCTGCTGGTGTGACCGTATGACCGTGTGACCGGAACGGCCGGGGGCGGGGGGGGGGGGCCCCCCCCCCCCCGCCGGGGGGGCGGGGGGGGGGCGGGGGGGGGGTCGCCGCCGGGGGGCGGGGGGGCGGGGCCCCGGGGCCCGGGGGGGGGGGGCCGGGGCGGGGGGGGCCCCCGGCGGGGCGGGGGGGGGGGGCCCCCCCCCCCCCCCCCCCGGCCGTTGTCGCGTGTGTCGCGTGCGTCGCGTGCCCGCTCAGCGGCGCCCGGAGCGGCGGTCGTTCTTCCCGCCGCCGCCGTTGCCGCTGCTGCCGCCGGTGAGGCCCGCGCGGCGCAGCGCGTCGGCCATGGCGCCGTTGGCGGGGGCGGGGGCGCCGCTCCTGTCCTGGCCGCCGCCGCTGCGCCTGTCCTGACCGCCCTGGCCACCGCCGCGGCGCTCCTGTCGCGGCGGGCGGGCCTGGCGCTCACCGCGCTCGCCGCCACGCTCGCCTCCACGGTCACCGCCGCGCTCGCCCCGCTCGCGCCCGACCTCGTCGTCCAGCCGCAGCGTGAGCCCGATCCGCTTGCGCGGCACGTCCACCGTCAGCACCCGCACCTTGACGATGTCCCCGGGCTTGACCACCTCGCGCGGGTCCTTGACGAAGTTCCGCGACAGCGCCGAGACGTGCACCAGCCCGTCCTGGTGGACGCCCACGTCGACGAAGGCCCCGAAGGCGGCGACGTTGGTGACCACGCCCTCCAGCACCATGCCGACCTCCAGGTCGCCGATCTTGTCGACGCCCTCCTTGAAGGTCGCGGTGCGGAAGGCCGGGCGGGGGTCGCGCCCGGGCTTGTCCAGCTCGCCGAGGATGTCGGTGACGGTCGGCACGCCGAAGGTGTCGTCGGCGAAGTCGGCCGGGCGCAGGGCGCGCAGCCGCTCGCCGTTGCCGATCAGCTCGCGCAGCTCCCCGCCGGTGGAGGCGAGGATGCGGCGCACCACCGGGTACGCCTCGGGGTGCACGCTGGAGGCGTCCAGCGGGTCGTCGCCGCCGGGGATGCGCAGGAAGCCGGCGCACTGCTCGAAGGCCTTGGGGCCCAGCCGGGCCACGTCCTTGAGCTGCTTGCGGGTGCGGAACGGGCCGTTGGCGTCGCGGTGGGCCACGATGTTGTCGGCCAGCGTGCCGGTGATGCCGGAGACCCTCGTCAGCAGCGGCGCCGAGGCGGTGTTCACGTCCACGCCGACGGCGTTGACGCAGTCCTCGACCACGGCGTCCAGCGAGCGCGAGAGCTTCACCTCGCTGAGGTCGTGCTGGTACTGGCCGACGCCGATCGACTTGGGGTCGATCTTGACGAGTTCGGCCAGCGGGTCCTGGAGGCGGCGGGCGATGGAGACCGCACCGCGGATCGACACGTCCAGCTCCGGCAGCTCCTGGGAGGCGAAGGCGGAGGCCGAGTAGACGGAGGCGCCGGCCTCGCTGACCATCGCCTTGGTGAGCTTGAGCTCGGGGTGGCGCTTGATCAGGTCCTCGGCGAGCTTGTCGGTCTCGCGGGAGGCGGTGCCGTTGCCGATCGCGACGAGGTCCACGTCGTGCTTCTTCGCCAGCACCGCCAGGGAGTTGATCGACGCGTCCCACTTGTTGGCGGGCTGGTGCGGGTAGATCGTCTCGTACGCGAGGACCTTGCCGGTGGCGTCCACCACGGCGACCTTCACGCCGGTGCGGAAGCCCGGGTCCAGGCCCATGGTGGCGCGGGTGCCGGCCGGGGCGGCGAGCAGGAGGTCGCGCAGGTTGGCGGCGAAGACGCGCACCGCCTCCTCCTCGGCCTCGGCGCGCAGCCGCGAGCGCAGGTCGATGCCCAGGCGCACCAGGATGCGGGTGCGCCAGGCCCAACGGACGGTGTCGCCCAGCCACTTGTCGCCCGGGCGGCCGTGGTCGGCGACGCCGAAGCGGGCGGCGATGCGCTGCTCGTAGTCGTTCTCGCCGGGCAGGTCGCCCTCGGACTCGCCGTCGTACGGGGAGAGTTCGAGGTCGAGCACCTCCTCCTTCTCGCCGCGCAGCATCGCCAGGATGCGGTGCGAGGGGAGCTTGGTGTACGGCTCGGCGAAGTCGAAGTAGTCGGCGAACTTGGCGCCGTCGCCCTCCTTGCCGTCGCGGACGGTGGCGACCACGCGCCCGCGCGTCCACATCCGCTCGCGCAGCGAGCCCACCAGGTCGGCGTCCTCGCCGAAGCGCTCGACGAGGATCGCCCGGGCGCCCTCCAGGGCCGCGCTCCCGTCCGCCACCGACTCGTTGAGGTACTGCGCGGCGAGCGCGGCCGGGTCCTGGGAGGGGTCGGCGAGCAGGGTGTCGGCCAGGGGCTCCAGGCCGGCCTCGCGGGCGATCTGGGCCTTGGTGCGGCGCTTGGGCTTGAACGGGAGGTAGATGTCCTCCAGACGGGCCTTGGAGTCGGCGGCGAGCACCCTGGCGCGCAGCGCGTCGTCCAGCTTGCCCTGGGCCTCGATGGACTCCAGGACGGCCGCCCGGCGCTCCTCCAACTCGCGCAGGTAGCGCAGCCGCTCCTCGAGGGAGCGCAGCTGGGCGTCGTCCAGCGAGTCGGTGGCCTCCTTGCGGTAGCGGGCCACGAAGGGGACGGTCGCGCCGCCGTCGAGAAGGTCGACGGCCGCCTTCACCTGCCCCTCGCGGACGCCCAGTTCCTCGGCGATCTTCCGCTCGATCGCCTGCTGGGCCTGCCGGGCCCCCTGTTCGACTGGCGTGGTCACGAAGCCGGTCACCTTCTCCTTCAGTGCTGTCGCCCTACGCCCTGCATTCTGGCAGGTGCCGGTGAGGGCTCCCGGCCGCACCCTGCGCCGCCGGGCGTGGCGCGGGCTCTCCGGGCCTGCGGGCGGGGCCGTTCCGGCGGCCGTTGTGCGCGAGCTGCGCACGAGTGTGCACAGTTCGGGAATGCGACGGAACGGCCGCGGGCGCCGCCGTACACTGCCGGGCATGTGCGCTGCCGCCCGGATGCACTCCGCCGAACCGGCCCTCGACGCGGCCCTGGTGCGGCGGTTGCTCTCCGCCCAGTTCCCGCAGTGGACGGGCCTGCCGGTGACGCCGGTGACATCGGTGACGCCCGTGGGCGGTGTGACGGGTGCGACCACCGGTGTGACAGGTGCGACCGGTCCTCTCGGTGACAATGCGATGTTCCGGCTCGGGCCCGAACTCGCCGTCCGGCTGCCCCGGGTGGAGTGGGCGGCCGGGGACGTCCGGCGGGAGCAGCAGTGGCTGCACCGGCTGGCGCCACGGCTCCCGGTGCCGATACCCGTGCCGCTCGCGGTCGGCAAGCCCGCCGCCGGGTACCCGTGGGAGTGGTCGGTGCTGCGCTGGCTCCCCGGCGCCAACCCGTCCGCCGGGGCGGTGGCCGCGCCCTCCGGGCTCGCCCGGGACCTCGCCGGGTTCCTCTCCGCGCTGCGCTCCGCCAATCCGTCCGGCGGCCCGGCCGGGCACCGCAGCGTGCCGCTGGCCTCGCGGGACGGCGCGACCCGGGCGGCCATCGCGCAGTTGGGCGGCGCGATCGACGGGGCCGCCGCAACGGCCCTGTGGGACAAGGCGCTTCGCCTTCCCGAGCACTCCGGCCCGCCGGTGTGGATGCACGGGGACCTCACCCCGGGCAACCTGCTGGTCAACCGGGCCGGGCGGCTGGCCGCCGTCGTCGACTTCGCCCTGATGGGGGTCGGGGACCCGACCTCCGACCTGATCGTGGCCTGGAACCTGCTGCCCGCCTCCGTCCGCCCCGCCTTCCGCGCCGCCCTCGCGGTCGACGACGCCACCTGGGCCCGGGGGCGCGCCTGGGCCCTCTCCATCGCGGTGGTCACCATCCCGTACTACCGGCACACCGACCCGGCGCGCACCGCCAACGCCCGGCACGTGCTGCGCGAGGTCCTCGCCGACCGCAGCGTGTGAGCCCCTGCCGGACGCAACCGGGTCAGAAACCTTCCCCGGTCAAGGTCCGGTGCTACCCTCGCGGCATGAGCGGACTGCGGGAACTCAAGAAGGAACGGACGCGGCGGGCGATCTCCGAGGCCGCGATCGGGCTGTTCCTGGAGCGCGGCTTCGACCAGGTGTCGGTGGCGGACGTGGCGGCGGCGGCCGAGGTGTCGAAGCCGACGCTGTTCAGCTACTTCCCCACCAAGGAGGACCTGGTCGTCCACCGTTACGCGGACCACCAGGAGCAGACGGCCGACGTCGTCCGGGGCCGGGCGCGGGGCGAGTCACCGCTGGACGCCCTGCACCGGGACTTCCTGGACGGCCTCACCCGGCGGGACCCGATCACCGGGCTCAGCGACCACCCCGCCGTCCTCGCCTTCGGCGAGCTGGCCCGCAGCACCCCCGCGCTGACCGCCCGGGCCGCCGAGTACCTCGCCCGCGCCGAGCGCTCGCTCGCCGGGGCGCTGCGCGAGGCCGCCGACCTGCCCGGCCCGCGCGAACTCACCGCGCCGCTGCTCGCCGCCCAGATCACCGCCACCCTGCGCGTCCTGGCCGAGCACAACTGGCACCGCATCCGCGACGACGGCCAGTCCGCCGACGAGCTGCACTTCGAGGCCGTCGGCAACGCCACCCGCGCCTTCGAGCTGCTGGCCGAGGGGTACGCGGGGCAGGGGCGCGCGGGGCAGCGCTAACCGGCCGGGCAGTCCTCGAGGAGCGCGGCGAAGGCCTCGCCCGGCGCGTCGGCCGGGAAGGTCCGCAGGGCGGTGGCCCGCTCGGGGCCGGTGATCGCGTACCCCTGCACGAGGTGGGAGAGGTCGTCCCAGTCCTCCCAGGTGTGGGCGCGCAGCAGGACCTGCCCGCAGCGGGTGCAGCCGATCCACGGGACGAGCACCAGCGCGGCGAGCTCCGGCTCGGTGAAACCCGTCAGCACCTCGGCCTCGTCGGCGTCCCCGTCGAGCAGCTGGACGGGGGTGGGCCCGCCGTCGCCCAGGCAGCGGACCAGGCCGGGGGTGACGGCGTCCCGGACGCCCCACTCCTGGGCCAGGACGGAGATCCGCGCGCGGTCCTCCCCGCCGAGCGGGACCTGCCCGGCGAGCAGCCGCTCGACCAGCACGACCAGCCCGGCCCCCTGCTCGCCGATCTGCCAGGAGTCCCTGAAGTCCTGCGCGGCGCCCTCGTCGGGGAGGAGATCGGCGATCCGGTGCCGGCGGGCGGTGTCCGCGTCGTCTACGTCCATGCCCCGGACTCTAACCGCTCGCGCCGGCGCCGCCGCAGGCCAGGGCCTCGGGCAGCGGGCGGGCGTGCAGGACGTCCAGGCGGGAGACGGCGCGGGTGAGGACGACGTAGAGCCGGTGCAGGCCGCGCTCCTCGGCCTCGACGATCGCGGCGGGCTCCACGACGATCACATGGTCGTACTCCAGCCCCTTCGCGAGGGTGGCGGGCAGCGCCGTCACCCTCGCGCCCTCCTCCGGTTCCAGCGCGATCCCGGCGGCGCTCAGCGCGGCGGCCGTCCGCCCGGCGGCCGCGTCGGCCGTGATCACCGCGACGGAGCCCTCCCGCTCCAGCGCGCGCCGCACCGCCGCCACCACCCCCGCCGCCTCCGCCCCGTCGCCGTCCTCGATGCGGTGGACGCCCACCTCCCCGTCGCGCCGCAGCGAGACGGCCGGCGGCACGTCCACCGCGAGCGCGGCCAGCACCCGGTTCGTCAGGGCCGTCACCGCTGCCGGGACGCGGAAGCCGGTGGTGAGCGCGACCACGGCGGCCTGCGGCTTGCCGAGGTGGGCCAGCTGCTCGGGCCAGCTCCGGGCCGACCAGGGTGTGGTGGCCTGGGCGAGGTCGCCGAGGACGGTCAGCGAGCCGAAGCCGCTGCGGCGGGCGATGGCCCGGCACTGCATCGGCGAGAGGTCCTGCGCCTCGTCCACCACCACGTGCCCGAAGCCGGGCGGCCGCTCGATCAGCCCGGCCGCCTCGTCCAGCAGCATCACGTCCCCCCGGGACCACCGGGCGCTCTTCCAGGAGCGCGGCGGCCTCGCCCACCGCAGCGCCGCCTGCTCCTCCTCCCCCAGCAGCCCCTGCGCCGCCCGCGCCAACACCGCCTCCTCGGTGAGGAGTTCGGCGACCACCTGGGCCGGGCGGACGGCGGGCCAGGCCGCGTCGAGGAACTCCCGCACCGGGCGGCTGCGGCCGACCCGGGCCTGCCAGGCGCCGCCGGTCACCCCGCAGCGGCGCTCGGCCTGGTCGCGCAGGGCCGTCACCACCCGGGTGCGCAGGTTCTCCCGGCCGACGGCGTACGGCGCGCCCTGGTCGCGCACCTCCTCGGCCAGCCGGTCCAGCAGGGAGCCCGGCAGGCGCCACTGGTACGAGCCGTCGGCCACCACCACCGGCCCGGCGCCCTCCGTACGGACGCGGGCGAGCAGGGCGCGGCGCAGCACCTCCGCCATCCGGGCGTCCTGCTTGAGGGCGGCGGCGCGATCGCCGTCCTCCGCGCGGACCTCGTGGCCCTCGACCAGCTCCTCGACGGTGCACTGGGCCACGTCCGACTCGCCGAGCGCGGGCAGGACCGCGGCGATGTGGTGCAGGAAGGTGCGGTTGGGGCCGATCACCAGCAGGCCGCCCCGGCGCAGGCGTTGGGGGTGGGTGTAGAGGAGGTAGGCGGCGCGGTGCAGGCCGACCGCCGTCTTGCCGCTGCCGGGGGCGCCCTGCACGCAGACCGACTCGGTGGGCTCGCCGCGCACCAGCTCGTCCTGTTCGGGCTGGATGGTGGCGACGATGTCGCGCATCGGGCCGGTGCGGGGGCGCTCGATCTCGGTGATCAGCAGGCCGCCGGGGGCCGCCGCCGCGGGGCGGTCGAGGGGCTCGTCCTCCAGGCCGGTGAGCTCCTCCGGGGTGCCGAGGGCGGCGGGCGCCCAGCCGAACCTGCGGCGGCGGGCCAGGCCGTACGGGTCCGTGGCACTGGCCCGGTAGAAGGCGCGGGCGACGGGGGCGCGCCAGTCGACGACCAGCGGCGGGGCGGTCGGGTCCTCGAAGACGCGGCGGCGGCCCAGATGGTAGCGCTGGCCCCGGTGGTCCCCGGCCTCGGGGCCGTCGCCGAAGTCCAGCCGGCCGAAGAAGGCCGGGCTGTCGGGGAGTTCGGCCATCCGCCTGGCGCGGGTGCGCAGGTAGCGGCCGAGCGCCTCGGCGCTGGCGCCGTCGCCGGAGACGTCCTCGCCCGCGACCACCTGGTACCCGGCGTCCTCGACCTGCGCCCGCAGCGCCTCCCGGCACCGGGCGACGTGGGCCCGCTCCCGGGCCAGCTCGCCGTCGATGCCCTCCGCCGCCTGTGCCATCGCTGTCGCCTCCGCTGTCGTCGCGCTTCCTCCCGTTCAGCATAACTGAACCTGGTCAAGAATTTATTCGGGTAAGAAATCTGCTCCGGTCATGCCGCCCGGGCGAACCGCTACGCTTCCTGCACATGACGACGCGTCACCACCGTTTCGAGAAGTTGCACAACTTCCGTGACCTGGGCGGCTATCCCGCCGCCGACGGCCGGACGGTCCGCTGGGGCCGGCTCTACCGCTCGGACTCCCTCGGCAAGCTCGCCGACTCCCCCGCCGACCTCGCCCGGCTGCGCTCCCTCGGCGTCGGCACGGTCATCGACCTGCGCTACCCCTGGGAGATCTCCGCCAAGGGCCGCATACCGGACTTCGACGGGCTGGCGTACCACAACCTCTCCATCGAGCACCGCCCGTACGACCAGGCCGAGATCGACCCCGGCCTCGACCCCTGGCGCTACCTCGCGGACCGCTTCGGCGAGGTCGCCGAGGACGGGGTCAAGGAGATCCGCCAGACCCTGGACGTGATCGCCGCCGCCGAGGGCCCCGTCGCCTTCCACTGCGCCTCCGGCAAGGACCGCACCGGCCTGATCGCCGCCCTGCTGCTCACCCTCCTCGGCGTCGGCGAGGACCACATCGCCGCCGACTTCGCCCTCACCGAACGCGCCACCGCGCAGCTGGTCGCCGACTGGCACGCCGCCCACCCCGGCCGCACCCTGCGCTGGCCCGCCTACGGCCGCGCCCCGGAGACCGTCATCCGCCTCACCCTCGCCGACCTCACCGCCCGCCACGGCTCCGTCGAGGCCTACCTCACCGGCCCCCTCGGCCTCGACCGCCCCCAGATCGACGCCCTGCGCGCGGAGTTGCTCACCGCCTGAGGCCCGGTGGCGCGCACGGGAAGTCGGCCGGTCCGACGTCCCGTGCGCGGCCGGCGGCCGGCGGCCGGCCCGACTCAGCCGGGGAGCCGGGCCGTCTCCGCGCCGAAGGGGAGATGGACGGTGCGGGAGGCCAACAGCCAGGTGCCGTCCACCCGTTCGAAGACGTCCTCGTAGTGGCCCACCTGGGTCGGCAGCCGGGGCTCGACCATCCCGCCCGCGTAGCCGTCCACCCGGTACGTCGACAGGTACGCGACCGAGCGCGCCGCCGTCGGGGACTCCACCGTCACCAGCACATTGGTCATCAGCCGCCGCGACAGCCGGTCCGCCGGGCGCGAGCCGAAGTACGCCCGCAGCGCCTCCCGCCCCTCGACGCGGCGCTCCCCCGCCGGCCACCGCCACACCCCGTCGGGCGTGAACAGCTCGGCCACGGAGGCGGGTTCGCCGAGGTCGAGCCGGTGGGCGCAGTCCAGGACGATCCGCTCACAGGCCCGCTCCGCGAGCATCCGCCCGACCGGGTCCAGGGGGTGGGGTGCCATCTCGTCAGCCATGCCCCTTCCTGCCAGGCCCGGCGCCGTGACAGCGTGGGGGCCATGCCTCCGAGCGACCCCGGCGGGGAGTACGCGATCACCTCCCTGTACTCCCCCTCCGAAGACGCGTACGTCCTGGAGCTGAACCGCGTCGCCGACCAGCGGTTCGTGGCCGCGGCCGTCGTCCCCGACGAGGACCCGGCGAAGGAGCCGTACCTCAGCTTCGACCCCCGGGAGCCGGAGGTGCGCCTCCCGTACGAGGTGATGCGCTGGTTCATGGACCAGGTCGCCGAGGAGGTCGAGTTCGCCCGGGGCTGGATGCGGCTGAGGCCCGAACTCGTCGCGGTCGTCGGACCGTTGCGACTGCGCTACTCGGGCAGCATCAGCGAGGAGGACCTCCCCGGGGTACTGGCCGCGATCCGCGCCGCCGTCCCCGAGGAGGACGTCGCGACCGTGCTCGAAGCCGCCTTCCCCCGTTCCTTCGGCGGCTCCTGAGGCTCACACCTCAAGAACGGGCCGGACGGAGACTCCCGGCACGAGGGCGAACTCCCGTCCCTGCCAGTCGATCCGGGCCCGGGGGCACCGGTCGCCGTCGGACCGTTCGACGGCGACCAGGCGGCCGCCCGTCGCCTCGGCCGCCTGCCGGGCGACGCGGCGGGCGGTGGGAAGGTCGAGGGCGCACCAGCGGTCGAGGGTGAGGTCTGCGAGGTTCACGGGGCACAGCCTTCCACGAGTGAAGGACAATCGGATTGGCGGCTGATCAGCCCGCGTGATACCCCTCCGGATCATGGGCGATCTTGTGACCACACGACTCGTACTCCATCCCTTGAACCCCGCCGAGGCCGAGCGCCTGGCAGCCGGTGACGGCGGCCCCCGGCCGGCACCCGACTACCCCACCGACGGGGACGTCTCCGCCGCCCGGCGCTTCCTCAACACCTGCGCCGCCGACGGCGATCCGCGCCCCTTCGGCACGTACCAGATCCTCCTGCGCGAGAACGACCGGGTGATCGGCGGCGCCGACTTCCACGGCCCGGCCGACGAGACCGGCACCGTCACCATCGGCTACGGCCTCGTCCCCTCCGCCCGCGGCCACGGCTACGCCTCGGAGGCCCTCCGCGAACTCCTCCGCTTCGCCCGCGCCCGCGGCATCACCCGCGTCAAGGGCGACGCCGACCTCGACAACCACGCCTCCCACCACGTCATGACCGCCGCCGGCATGCACCCCACCGGCGAGGACGCCCACGTCCGCTACTTCGAGATCACCTGGCCCACCCCCCGCCGCCGCCTCCTGAGGACGGTGGGGGCGAGAGCGATGAGGTGAGTCGGTGGCAGCGGTGCAGCACGAGGAACCGCAGCGGGTGAGAGCGACACGCGGCTGAGAGCGTTCGGAGACGTCCCCCGGGCCCGACGGGCGCGAGGCAGGCAGCAGGGCGAGAACCACCAGAACAGGCCCGCTCCGGCGGGGTCGCCGGAGCGGGCCCGCGGCTTCTGGCGGAGCGGGCGCAGCAGAGGCCCAACAGCTGAAGCGCGCCGGTAAGCCGGGTTGCCATGGGCGCGTAATCGCCTGTCTTGCTGCCGCAGCCCGGCGGCAGCAAGACAGGCACGCTCGGTCGCCGTGGAGCCGGAGGGCTCCCACGCATCTACCGGCGGCGGGACGGGCGGCCGCCTCCGATGTACCTGCGCCCGGGGCCGGATCCAGTCGTGCCGGAGCAAGATGCCGAGCGGCGGGCTGGACAGCCGTGAGCTGGAGAGCGCCCAGGCCGCTACAGCGACGATCGCATGCCCCGCTGCCGCCGCCCGGCGGCAGCGGGGTGGTGAGCCGGGTTGCCGTGGGGTTGAAATCGCGTCCCTGCCAGCCGCCGTCCGGCGGCGGCGCGCTGGAAAGCCGGGTCGCCGTGGGAGCCGGGAACGCCCATGGCCGCCGCACCCGAATCGCCCGCCCCGCTGCCGCAGCGCAGGGGCGAGCTCGGCCGCCGTGGGAGCCGGGGGGCTCCCACGCCCCTACCTACGGCGGGACGGGCGGCGGCCGCCCGGGCGGGAAGCCGGGGCGGGGGTGGCCGTGGTGGGCCAGTGGGTGGGGCGGGTGAGGGTGGTGGGGAGGCGGGTGGAGGCGTCGCCGCGGGCGGCGGTGAGCTGGGACTGGGTGAGGAAGAGCGCCGTGCCCAGGTCCGCCCCGGCGAGGTTGGCGTCGCGCAGGTCCGCGCCCGTGAGGTCGGCGAGCCGCAGGTCCGCGCCGCTCAGGTCGGCGGCGACGAGCATCGCCCCGCGCAGGTTGGCCCCGTGCAGGTCGGCGCCGCGCAGGCGGGCGCCGAAGAGGTCGGCGCCCCGGTGTTCGCGGCGACGCGGTACGCAGGCCCGGGCGAGTTCGCTCGCGCGCAGCAGGAGTTCGGCGATCCGCCCCCGCAGTGCCGGTACGTCGACGGCCCGGATCTCCTCGGGGGTGCCGCCCGCCAGCCGGTCGGTCTCCTCCAGGGCGGCCCGCAGTTCCGCGTGCAGCGGCCGGGCGGCGTCGAGGGTGAGCGCCTCGGTGAGGTGGCGGAGCAGTTCGTGGAGCTGCCGCACGACGGGGAACACCTCGACCATGGGCGCCGCGCCCGCCGGGTCCTCGCGCCAGCTGCGCCCGCCGAAGGTGACCTGGGAGACCCGCTGCCCGGCCCCGAAGCACTCGTAGACCGTGCAGCCGGGGTAGCCCTCGCCGCGCAGCCGCTCGTGGATTCCGCAGCCGAAGTCCGTCTGCAGGTTGCGGCACGGGCTGCCGGCCCGCTTGTCGGCCGCGAAGTCGGTGCCGGCGGAGAAGGGCAGGGCGACGCAGCAGAGCCCGAAGCAGTTGCGGCAGTCGGAGTCGAGCGGGGTCGGCTCGGTCTCGGGCACGTGCGAGGGTCCTTCCAGCGGAACCGGAGCTGTGAACCCCAGAATTCTACTGGGCGGCCGAGCCCTCCCCGCGTAAGGTGTGCAACAGCATTTCACCTATAACACTCGGGGGACTCGCATGCTGGACCAGAGCACCACCGACCTCGTCCGGGCCTGGATGTCCGGCTGGACGGTCTCGCGCGGAGCGGCCGATCCGGTGGAGCAGCCGTGGGGCTGGACGATCGACGTCGGCGCGCCCGACCGGGAGGTGGCCCGGCACGTGCTGCCCGAGCCCACCGAGGCCGAGGTCCGCAAGATCGACGAGGAGACGACGGCCCCGACCACCTGGCTCAAGCTGTTCGTCGAGGACGCCGTGGTGCGCCCGTGGCTGGACGACCGCTGGCGCCTCGACCAGCCGGGTTTCCTGATGACCCTCCCGCTCCGCCACGAACCGGCCGCGCCCCCGGCGGGCTACACCGTGACCACCTGGGAGCGCGGCGGCGTCCTGCGGACGCTGGTGCGCACCGCCGACGGGCACTTCGCCGCCCGGGGCCAGGCGGGCCTGGCCGGCCCGGTGGCCGTGCCGGACCAGATCACCACCGCGCCCGAGCACCGCCGCCGGGGCCTCGGCCGGGTGGTGATGCGCACCCTGCAGTCCGCCGCGCACGAGCGGGGCTCCCGCACCGGCGTGCTGGTCGGCACCTCGGACGGCCAGGCGCTCTACCGCACGATGGGCTGGATCACCCGCTCCCCGATGGCGAGCCTCGTCCTGGACCCCCCGAAGCACTGAGAGCTACGAGTACGGCAGCAGCTCCGCCCGCTTCGGCGGCCGCCCGTCGCCGGAGGAGCGGCCGGTGAGGCGGCGCCCGAGCCAGGGGCCGAGGTGGGTCCGCAGCCAGCGGGCGTCGGAGCGCAGCTTCTCGCCGCGCCCGGCCGGGGCGGCGGGCGGCAGCGGGGCGCGCCAGTCGAAGCCGGCGGGGCGGCCGAGGGCCTCCAGCACTCCGGCGGCGACGCGGCGGTGGCCCTCGGGCGAGAGGTGGAGGCGGTCCTCGGCCCAGAGGCGGCGGTCGTCGAAGCAGGGCGCGGAGAAGAGGTCGACGACGGCGAAGCCGTCCTGCCGCCCGAGCTCCTGCACGAAGGACTTCATCCGCAGGATGGCGGGCAGCAGCCGGGCGCTGCCCGCGAGGCGGCGGGTGGGGTCGGTGCTGGTGAACAGGACGACGGTGGCGCCGGCGGCGCTCAGCTCGGCGGCGCAGTGGCCGAGGAGCCGCTCCACGCGCTGCAGGTCGCAGCCGGGGCGCAGCACGTCGTTGAGGCCGCCCGCGAGGGTGACGAGTTCGGCGCCCATCCCGGCGGCCGGGGCGAGCTGCTCGTCGTGGATCTGGCCGATGAGCTTGCCCCGGACGGCGAGGTTGGCGTACCGGAAGCCTCCGGCGGGGGTCTCGGCGGCGAGGGCGGAGGCGACGCGGTCGGCCCAGCCCTGGTAGTGCCCGTCAGGGAGCAGCTCGTCGCACATGCCTTCGGTGAAGGAGTCGCCGACCGCGACGTAACTGGCGTAGCTGCGGGGCGTGGTGGGCACGGGACGGCTCCGTTCTCCCTCGGAAGTGTTCACGGTCCGACGATCGTACGGGGGCGCACAGGGCGGCGCGTGCGCGGGGAGGCGCACGCTCATTCCGCGTCGACCGTCCGTTTATCGGCGGGCGCCATCCTGGTCCCACGGGGCGGCGGCCGGCGACGGGGGCCTTGCCGCCGCCCCGCTCAGCCCAGCCCTCCCCGCGTGCGCCGCTCACCCCGCGACGGTCGCGCCCCCGGCAGCCGTGACCCGAGCACCCGTGACCCAGTGCTCGCGCACCGCGTCGGTGGGCCGCTGCTCCCCCAGGGCCGGCAGCCCCCACTCCCCCAACGCCTCGATCACCGGCCGCAGTTCGCGCCCGCGCCCGGTCAGCTCGTACACCGTGCCGCTGGCCGGCCGCTCCAGCTTGCGCCGGGTCGCGAGCCCGTCGCCCTCCAGCTGCTTGAGCCGGGCGGCGAGGATGTCCGTGGAGACTCCGGGCAGGTCGGCGTGGAGGTCGGTGTAGCGGCGCGGGCCGGCGAGGAGTTCACGGACGATCAGGAGGCTCCAGCGCTCCCCCACCGCGTCCAGGGCGCGGGCGACGGCGCAGTACTGGTCGTAGCTTCGGCGTGACATGGGGATCAGCATAGCCAAGAGGTTGGACTTTCCAAGTACTCACTTGGTAGAACAAAGCATCAGCAGTGAATCGGGTGGTGCTCGGACGGTCGGGAGGCCGCAGATGGAGTTTCGGCAGTCGAGCAAACTGAACGACGTGTGTTACGAGATCCGGGGTCCGGTGGTCGACCAGGCCAACGCCCTGGAGGAGGCCGGGCACAGCGTGCTGCGGCTGAACACCGGCAACCCGGCGCCCTTCGGCTTCGAGGCGCCGGAGGAGATCGTCCAGGACATCATCCGCAACCTGACCCGGGCGCACGGCTACAGCGACTCGCGGGGCATCCTGCCGGCCCGGCGCGCGGTCGTGCAGTACTACCAGCAGCGCGGCGTCCAGGGCGTCACCGTCAACGACGTCTTCCTCGGCAACGGCGTCTCCGAGCTGATCCAGATGTCCGTCACCGCGCTGGTGGACGACGGCGACGAGGTGCTCGTGCCGATGCCCGACTACCCGCTGTGGACGGCGGTGGTCCGGCTCGCCGGCGGCAAGGCCGTGCACTACCTGTGCGACGAGGAGGCCGACTGGTACCCGGACCTCGACGACATCGCCTCGAAGATCACCGCCCGCACCAAGGCCATCGTCGTCATCAACCCCAACAACCCCACGGGCGCGGTCTACCCGAAGGAGCTGCTGGAGGGCATCCTCGATCTGGCCCGCCGCCACCACCTGATGGTCCTGGCCGACGAGATCTACGACAAGATCCTCTACGACGGCACCGAGCACCACTGCCTGGCCGCCCTCGCCGACGACGTCCTCACCCTCACCTTCAACGGCCTCTCCAAGTCCTACCGGGTGGCCGGCTTCCGCAGCGGCTGGCTGGTCGTCTCCGGTCCCAAGCAGCACGCCTGCGACTACCTGGAGGGCCTGACCATGCTCTCCGGCATGCGGCTGTGCCCCAACGTGCCCGCCCAGTACGCCGTGCAGGCCGCGCTCGGCGGCCACCAGTCCATCAACGACCTGGTCCTGCCCAACGGCCGGCTCACCGAGCAGCGCGACATCGCGGTCAAGGCGCTCAACGAGATCCCGGGCGTCAGCTGCGTCAAGCCCAAGGGCGCGCTGTACGCCTTCGCCCGGCTCGACCCGGCCGTGCACCGGATCGTGGACGACGAGCGGTTCGTGCTGGACCTGCTGCTGCGCGAGAAGATCCACGTCGTCCAGGGCACCGGCTTCAACTGGCCGCGCCCCGACCACTTCCGCTTCGTCACCCTGCCGCGCGCCGACGACCTGGAGACGGCCATCAACCGGATCGGGCGCTTCCTGGCGACGTACCGGCAGGTCTGAGCGCCGTAGGGTTGCCGACCATGACCGTCCTGCGCTCCGCCGCCCTGTTCGTGCTCGCCGCGCTCGCCGAGATCGGCGGCTGCTGGCTGGTCTGGCAGAGCGTGCGCGAGCAGCGGCCGTGGTGGCTGGCCGGGCTGGGCGTGGTGGCGCTGGGCGCGTACGGCTTCGTCGCCGCGCTGCAGCCGGACGCCAACTTCGGGCGGGTGCTGGCCGCGTACGGCGGGGTGTTCGTGGCCGGCTCGCTGCTGTGGGGCGTGGTCGTGGACGGCTTCCGGCCGAGCCGCTACGACGTGGCGGGCGCCCTGGTCTGCCTGGCCGGGGTCGCCGTGATCATGTACGGGCCCCGGCGCTGAGGCACTGGGCCCCGGCGCCGGGGCTGCGAGCCTCGGCGCCGGGGCCCCGACGGGGTGTTACCAGCCCCAGCCGCCGCCCTCGCCGTCGTCGTCGCGGTTGGAGTCCCAGCCCTCGCCGACCTTGCGCAGGATCGTGTAGTTGTCGATCTGCTTGCCGTCCTCGGTCAGCGCGGTGACCTTCATGGCCGACTTCTGGCCCAGGTGCGCCGGGGTGACGTCGACCTTGATGAACGAGTAGCCGGTGTAGCGAACCCGCGACCACTGGATGGTCTCGGTGGTCTTCACCTTGCCCTTGCTCCAGTAGTAGGTCTTGACCTCGTCCTGGTGGTTCTCGTGGCCCTCGTAGGTGTCGGGCACGTCGAACTTGTACAGGCTGCGACCGGCGGCGCCGGCCGTCACGTACACCACGCCGTCCTTCGCGGGCTCGAGGGTGGCGCCGCTGGGCACCTGCTTCGAGACCTTGTTGCCGAGGATGGCGTCGGTGCGCTCGTAGATGTGGTTGTGGCCGTTGATGACCAGGTCCACGCGGTACTTCTCGAACAGCGGGACCCAGGCCTCGCGGACGCCGCCCTCGGAGGCGTGCGCGACCGTGGTGGAGAAGGCGCAGTGGTGGAAGAAGATCACGACGAAGTCGATGGTCTCGTCGTTGCGCAGGTCCTTGAGGGTGCGCTCCAGCCACTTGGTCTGCTTGCCCGCCGAGATGCCGAGGTTGGCCGGGATCTCGTAGGAGACGTCGTTGGCGTCGAGGGAGATGACGCCGACGTTCTTGTAGCGGAAGGTGTAGACGCCGGGGACGGTGCGCGGGTCCGGGCCGTTGTTCGGCAGGTAGAAGCGGGAGTTCTCGCCGCCGTAGCCGTTCGGCGAGTACCAGGCCTCGATGTCGTGGTTGCCGTAGGCGACCATCCACGGGACCTCGGCGGCGACCGTCTCGGTCTGGACCAGGAAGTCGTCCCAGGTCTTCGCGTTGAAGACGGACTTGTCCGGGTCGGTGCCGGAGCCCGCCGGGTCGGCGTAGCAGATGTCGCCGGCGTGCAGGTGGAAGGCCGGGTTCTGGGCCTTGATGATGTGGTCGTTGCCCGCCGCGTGGGAGCTGACGCCCTGGTCGCCGAAGGCGGTGAAGGTGAACGGCTCGTACACCTTGCCCCAGCGGTGGTCGCGCGAGGGCGCGGTGCGGAAGGTGTGCAGGGTGGAGATCTGCTGCTGCGAGGCCGGGTCGAAGCCCTGGTGGCCGACACCGTAGTAGTACGTGGTGTCGGGCTGGAGGTCCTCCAGCGCCACGTGCAGGTAGTACTGGTCCACCGGCTGGCCGGTCGGGGTCAGCGCGGGGGTGTGGAGGGCGCGCACCTCGGCCTGGACCTTGTGGCTGAGGTCCCACGGGTGCTTGCCGAAGCGCAGGAACGGCTTCTTGACCGGGGCCGGCACCTGCCAGGAGATGCGGAACTGGGTGTCCGGCTCGGGGCCGAACTGGAGGTGGCGGCCGACCGGCGCGACCAGCGCGCCGTCGATGCCGGCCGTCGTACCGTCCGTCAGCAGCTGGGGGCTGGCGGGGGCGGCGAAGGCGGTGCCGCTGGCGAGCGTGCCGCCGACGGCGATGGCGCCCACGGTGACGGCGCCGGCGCGCAGCATGCGGCGACGGGAGAAACGGGCCCGAAGGTACTCGTGCTGCTCGGCCATGCTCATGCGGTCGGCGAGCTCGGCCGGCACGCCCATGTTGGGAATATCCATGCGCGGGACTCTCCCAGTGGAGCGTTGACCGCACACGGACGCGCGGTGAACGGGTCGCAGCGTGCGCCCCCTTCGAACACCAACGTTCGACCATGAATCGGTAAAGAGCATGTACACACCGGGGAGACAGCGCATCATTGCCCCCACCCGGACCACGGATTGACCGTGCGTCGGAAAGCCGCTCAGGAGGCCGGTTCGTCCCACCGGGTCGCGGCCCGGTTGCCGGTGCCGTCGCAGGTGCGGCAGATCTCGTCCCGGTACGCCTGCTTAGTGCCCGCCGCGTCCACGCGGTAGCGGACGTACACGCCGGTGCCGTCGCAGAGGAAGCAGTTGCCGCCCCCGCCGCCCATCTCGGTGGTGCCGGTGCCCTGGCACGTCCGGCAACTGAGGCCCGCGGTCCGCCCGGTGCCCGCACAGATGCGGCAGACCAGCGTCATCCTCGTCCTCCTGCCCCCGGAACCGCCCGATGCCTCCGGTCATGGTAGTGGTGACGCCCGCACGGGCGCCGGGGAGAAGCGGATCTGACGGATCGTCCGACGATATTCGCGGTCACTCCGGCAGGGCCTCACGGACGCGGCGCGAGACGGAGATCAGCTGGAGGTCGAGCAGGCCCGGCGGATCGGCGAGGCCCGGGCCGCCCGCGTGCACCCAGGAGGCGATCTCGTCGATCATCTCGTCGGCGATCACGAAGCCGAGCCAGACCGGACGGCCCCCGGCCGCGCGGCCCTCGCTGGAGGGGCCGACCACCACGACGTTGGACTGGGTGCAGACGTCCAGGCAGCCCACCGCCCGGACCCGGCCCGCCGAACCGACCGCCGTGCGCAGCCGCTCGAACTGGCCCCGGTGGTCCACACCCGGGTGCTTCGCCTCGGTGCCGCAGCAGCAGCCCCGGCAGACGGTGACGGTGACCGGGGCGCCCGCGCCCGTACGGCGGTCGCGGCTGTCGCGGTCTCGGCGGCTCATCGCTGGGGCTCCCCTCCTGGTCGGTGCCCGTGCGGCACCCGGGAACCCTATCCGTCGTCGTTCCCGCGCCGACCGGCACCCCTGCCCGCCCCGCTCCGCCCCCAACCCGGCAGCCCGCCCACGAACGGACGCACGCCGGAGCCCGCAGGCGGTCCCGCCCCGCCCTCCACCACCCCGCCCACGAACCGGTGCCGCCCCGGGCCGCGGCCGCCCCTCGCCAACCCACCTACCCCGCTCACGAACAACCGCGCGCCCCCAGCCCGTAGGCTGCCGGGACCGGATCGGGGGGAGGTCGGCGGCCGTGGCGAAGAAGACGCCGGGGACGAGGGTGCGCGGACGGCGCGCGGCGGCGGTGCTCGCCGTGCTGGGCGTGGCGAGCACCGCGCTCGGGCTCGGCGTGGTGCTCACCGGGGGCTACTCCGTCCACCGGATGGCCGGCGAGGCCATGGCCCCCGGCCTGCGGCCCGGCGACCGGATGCTCGCCGAACACGCCGACCCCCGCTGGGTCCTGCGCGGCGAGGTCTACCTGGTCGACTCCCCCTGGGACCTCCACGGCCGGATCGCCTCCCGCGTCCTGGCCCTCGGCGGCGACCGCCTCGTCTGCTCCGGCGGGCGGCTCACCCTCGACGGCCGCCCCCTGGACGAACCGCCCGCCCGGCAGGCCGGCACCTGCCGGGAGGACTTCGACGTCACCGTCCCCCTCGGCCGGGCCTTCCTGCTCGGCGACAGCCGCGCCGCCGCGATCGACTCCCGTACGTACGCCGGCGACGAGCACCGGGGCACCGTCGACCTCGCCCGGCTGCGCGAGCGGGTGGTCTTCCACACCGGCCCCGAGCCGCCCGACCTGCCCGGCAAGCTGGTCGGCTCGCTCGTGCTGACCGGCCTCGGCCTGCTCCTGTCGGCCTGCTCCGCCGCCACCGCCCTCCGGGCCCGCCGCCGCGCGGCCGCGGCCGCCGCCCCGGCGCCCGGCCCCGGAGTCGGGGAGGTCCTCCATGACCACTGAGGCCGAGGCCCCCGCCGACACCACCGGGCCGCTCTGCCTCTACGAGGGCGGGGACATCGAGGAGTTCCGCGAGGCCGTGAGCCACCGGCTCTCCCCGCACCGGCTGACCGTCCTCGGCACCCGGGACGGCCGGCACACCACCAGCCGCCTGCGCGCCTTCCACGAGGGCCGGGTGGCGCTCTACGACCTCCGCTACGGCGCGGCCGTGCGCCTGCGGACGGAGGAGATCCCGGACTTCTACAACGTCATCCTCCCGCACTCCGGCGAGGGCACCGTGATCGCCAACGGCACCGCCCTGCCCTCGCCGCTGTCCGTCGCCGGGCCGGGGGACGTCGTCCTGATGGAGTTCGGCCACCCTGCGCTCAACGGCGCGTTCGCGATCGCCCGGGAGGCGGTCGAGCAGTCGCTCGCCGCGCGGACGGGCGAGGTGCCCCGGGAGCCGGTGCGCTTCCGGCCCGCGCTCGACCCGGCCGATCCGACCGTCCAGGCCTGGCTCCAACTCATCCGGCACTTCCGGGAGTTCGTCGTCTCCCCGCTCGGCCGCCGCTCGCCCCTGGCGTTGGAGCACTTCGAACGGCTGCTGATCGAGGGGCTGTTGGACACACAGCCGCACTCCTGGAGCCGTACGGCGGCGGAGCACGGGCCCGCCGTGCTGCCGAGCGCGCTGCGCCGGGCCACGGACTTCTGCGCGGAGCACGCCGACCAGGCCGTCTCCGTGGCCGACATCGCGCAGGCGGCGCGGGTCAGCCTGCGCGCGCTGCGGGAGGGGTTCCGCCGCCACCTCGACACCACGCCGCTGGCCTACCTGCGCCGCGTCCGGCTCGACCGGGCCCACCAGGACCTGCTCGCCGTCGCGCAGGGCCGGGCGGCGGGCACCGTCACCGAGGTGGCCTGCCGCTGGGGCTTCACCCACCTCGGCCGCTTCAGCACCGAGTACCGCCGGGCCTACGGCCGTACGCCCTCGGAGACGCTGCGCCGTGCCCGCTGACCAGGGCGGCGTATGACTATCCAAAAAGTTACGGGTGGGGTGCACGGGAACGGATAGTCCCCGGGCTCCCCGCCCGGGCAGTCTGGATCCCTGCAACGGCCGCTGCGTCCCGTACGGGGGACGAGACGGACCGGCCGCTGCCGTTCCGGCGCCCGGGAGAGCAGTATCCGGGCGCCGGAACGACCGTCGGCCTCTACCCCCGGCCCGCTACCGCAGGACCCGCTACCCCACCGCCCGGGCCGCCGCCCGGCCCGCCGTGCGGCCGGAGAAGAGGCACCCGCCCAGGAACGTGCCCTCCAGCGACCGGTACCCGTGCAGGCCCCCGCCGCCGAAGCCCGCCGCCTCGCCCGCCGCGTAGACCCCGGGCAGGACCTCCCCGTCGGGGCGCAGCACCCGCGCCGAGAGGTCCGTCTCCAGCCCGCCGAGCGACTTGCGGGTGAGGATGTTCAGCCGGACGGCGATCAGCGGGGCCGCGCCCGGATCGAGGATGCGGTGCGGGGAGGCGGTGCGGATCAGCTTGTCGCCGAGGTAGCGCCGGGCGCCGTGGATCGCCGTGACCTGGAGGTCCTTGGCGAAGGGGTTGGCCACCTGCCGGTCGCGGTCCTCGACGGTGCGGCGCAGCTCCTCCGGGTCGATGAGCGGCTCGGGGGTCCTGGCGTTCATGCCCCGGGCCAGGTCGGCGAGGTTCCCCGCGACGACGAAGTCCGGCCCGTGCCGCAGGAACGCCTGGACGGGCCCGGGCGCGCCGGGCAGGGCCCGTCCGAGCACGCCGCGCACCGACCTGCCCGTCAGGTCGGGGTTCTGCTCGGAGCCGGAGAGGGTGAACTCCTTCTCGACGATGCGCTGGTTGAGCACGAACCAGGTGTGCTCGTGCCCGCTCGCCATGATGTGTTCGAGGGTCCCGAGGGTGTCGAACCCGGGGAAGAGCGGGACGGGCAGCCGCCGGCCGGTCGCGTCCAGCCAGAGCGAGGAGGGGCCGGGCAGGATGCGGATGCCGTGCCGGGCCCAGATCGGGTCCCAGTTCTCGACGCCCTCGGTGTAGTGCCACATCCGGTCGCCGTTGATCAGGTTCCCCCCGGCCGCGCCGGCGATGCCCAGCATCAGCCCGTCCACGTGCGCGGGCACGCCGGAGAGCAGCTTCGCCGGCGGGGTGCCCAGGCGCTGCGGCCAGGCCTTGCGGACCAGTTCGTGGTTGCCGCCGATGCCGCCGGAGGTGACGACCACGGCCTGGGCGCGCAGCTCGAACCGCCCGGCCACCGTCCGCGAGCTGGCCTCGCCGCGCGCGGCGGCGCTGGGCTCCAGCACCTCGCCGGTGACGGTGTCGGTGACGCCGGCCGTGGCGGCCAGCCCGGTGACCCGGTGGCGGAAGCGCAGGTCGACGAGGCCGCGCGCGGCGGCGGCGCGCACCCGGCGGACGAAGGGTTCGAGCAGCCCGGGCCCGGTGCCCCAGGTGATGTGGAAGCGCGGCACCGAGTTGCCGGGCCCGTCCGCGAGTTGACCGCCGCGCTCGGCCCAGCCGACGACGGGGAAGAACCGCACGCCCATCGCGTGCAGCCAGGCACGCTTCTCGCCGGCCGCGAAGTCGACGTAGGCCTCCGCCCAGCGGCGCGGCCAGGCGTCCTCGGGCCGGTCGAAGCCGGCGGTGCCGAACCAGTCCTGCCGGGCGAGGGCGTGGGAGTCGCGGATGCGCATCCGGCGCTGCTCGGGCGAGTCGACGAGGAAGAGGCCGCCGAAGGACCAGTGCGCCTGGCCGCCGAGCGAGGCCGCGGGCTCCTGGTCGAGCAGGACCACCTTCCGCCCGGCGTCGGCGAGTTCGGCGGTGGCGGCGAGGCCCGCGAGGCCCGCTCCGATGACGATGACGTCGGCGTCCAGGGCCATGCGCAGTCCTCCGTGGCGGCTCACGGGCGGCGGCGCGCCGGGGTGGGCGCCGTCGATGTGCGCCCGATACTGCGGCCTGGGGTGACGTCCGGTCAACCGGCCGGTAACAAGCAGCGGCGGGAATTCCGCTCCGACCCGTTTCGGAAATCGCTCCGATACGCGGCGGAGCGGAATTCGAAATATCTCCGGCCGCCATCTGACGGAATTTCGGGAATTCCCGCCGAAAGCATGGACGCGGGCGAAACCTGGCAGTAACTTACCTGCGAGTAGCTGTGGCCGCGGCTCCGCACGACCCCCACACCCTTCGTTTCTCTCCCCCAGGAGGAACCCGTGCTCAGCCCTGCCCGGAATTCCCGCCCGCCCCGCCGCGTACGCAATTCCACCGCCCTCGCCGCCGTCGCCCTGGGCGCCACCCTCGCGCTCACCTCCGCCACCGCCCAGGCCGCCGCCCCCGCGCCCCGGCACTACGTGGCGCTCGGCGACTCCTACGCCGCCGGGGCGGGCGTGCCCGGCCAGTCGGCCGGCCTGTGCCTGCGCTCGGACCACAACTACGGCCACCTCGTCGCCGCCTCCCTCGGGGCGAAGGCCTACACCGACGTCACCTGCTCCGCCGCCAAGGTCAAGGCGATGACGCAGCCGCAGTACGACGCCTTCCTGAAGGTCAACGACCCGCAGCTGGACGCGGTGACCGCCGACACCGACCTCGTCACCCTCGGGATCGGCGGCAACGACCTGGGCGTCACCGACCTCGGCGTGGGCGACGTCATCGCCACCTGCGTGGCCGGGGCCGTCGTCAACCCGCTCGGCACGCCCTGCCGGGACGTGTTCAACCACGGCTACTGGGACTGGAGCAGCCTGTCCTGGCAGTACGGCCAGGACGACCTCGCCGCGCGGATCGAGGGCGCCCGGCCGCAGCTGGCCGACGCGCTGCGGCGCATCCACGCCAAGGCGCCCCGGGCCAAGGTCCTGCTGGTCGGCTACCCCTCGGTGCTCCCGGCGGACGGCGCCTCCTGCGTGCTGCGCCAGCCGATCGCCCCGCGCGACATCCCCTACCTGCACGCCACGCTCCAGCGGCTCAACGCGATGCTCGCCTCCACGGCGGCGGCCAACGGCGCCGTCTACGTGGACACCGCGACGCCGACCGCCGGGCACGACGCCTGCTCGGACGACCGCTGGGTGGAGGGCGCGCTGCCCGGCTCGCCCGCCGTGCCGTTCCACCCGAACGCCACCGGCGAGAAGGCGATGGCGGACGCGGTGCTCGCCGCGCTGCGGTAGCCGTACCCGCCTCAGCAGGCAACCCGGTCAGATTCCTGACCGGGTTGCTTACTTTTCCGAGTTGCATGGTTTCCCTGGTCAATTTCCACCCCCGGTCAAGCCCCACTCCGGGTCAATTCGTCAGGAAATCAGCCGAATCCTCCCCTAGGGTCGAAAGGGTCGAACTGCCGAGGCCCGGGACCCGATGGGAGCGGCCATGCCGTCCTACCCCTTCCACACCACCCGCGAGGACCTGCGC
This sequence comes from Kitasatospora sp. NPDC101183, assembly GCF_044767945.1. Taxonomy (NCBI): domain Bacteria; kingdom Bacillati; phylum Actinomycetota; class Actinomycetes; order Kitasatosporales; family Streptomycetaceae; genus Kitasatospora; species Kitasatospora sp. NPDC101183. The sequence continues at coordinate 129,535 of NZ_JBIWOW010000004.1, forward strand.
ATCCCGCTGCCCGACGGCACCCGCCTCGCCGCCCGGGTCTGGCGCCCGGTCGGCGAACAGCCCGTCCCCGCCCTCCTGGAGTACTCCTCCGGCCGCCTCACCGACCGCACCGCCGCCGAGGACGCCCGCCGCCACCCCTGGTACGCCGGCCACGGCTACGCCGCCGTACGCGTCGACACGCGCGGCCACGGCAACTCCGGCGGCCTGCCCGGCCAACCCGGCGACGAGACCGAACTCGCCGACGGAGCCGCCGTCGTCGACTGGCTCGCCCACCGCCCCTGGTGCACCGGCCGCCTCGGCCTGCTCGGCGTCGGCGCCGCCGGCACCACCGCCCTGCGCCTGGCCGCCCGCACCGCCGACACCGTCGCCGCCGTCGTCGCCGCCTGCCCCGAGGGCGGCCACCGCCTCGGCGGCGCCCTCCTCGCCGACGACCTGCACACCCGCCTCACCGCCCTCGTCGCCGACGCCGCCCTGCCGCCCGACCCCCGCCACGCCGGCGACACCTGGCGCGCCGACTGGCTGGCCCGCCTCGAAGCCCTCGAACCGCCCGTCGACACCTGGCTCGCCGCCGGGGACCCGAGCGTCCCCGTGCCCGTCCCCGTCCTCGCCCTCTCCGGCTGGGGCGACCCCTCCTGCTCCTTCGTCCTGCGCCTGCTCGCCGGCTCCCCCACCGCCCGCGCCCTGATCGGCACTTGGCCGCACGGCCTGCCCGAGGCCGCCCTGCCCGAGACCCTGCGCTGGTGGGACCACTGGCTGCGCGGCCAGGACACCGGCGCCCTGGACGAACCCGCCCTGCGCAGCCGCCTCGGCACCCGCTGGACCGCCGAGGAGACCTGGCCCTCCCCCGACGTCCGCGAGATCCACTACGGCCTCGACGGCCCGCTGCGCACCGCCGGCACCGCCTCCGACGACCGCTACGTCCACGTCCGCTCCCCGCAGCACACCGGCCTCAACGCCGGCGCGTACGTCCCGCACGGCCGCCCCGCCGACCAGCCGCCGGACCAGCGCGAGGAGGACGGCCGCTCGGTCTGCTTCGACTCCCTGCCGCTGCCCGAGCCCGTCGAGCTGCTCGGCGCCCCGGTCCTGAGGCTGCGGCTGCGGGACCGCCCGGACGGCGGCCCCGCCCAGCTCACCGCCCGCCTGTGCACCGTCGGCCCCGACGGCACCTCGCGGCTGCTCACCCGGGGCGTACGGGTCGGCGCGGGCCCGGACGCCGAGGTCGAACTCGCCGCCTGCGCCGCCACCGTCCCCGCCGGGCACCGGCTGCGCCTCGCGCTCTCCTCCGTCTACTGGCCCTGGGTGTGGCCGCCCGCCGAGGACTCCGGCTACGCCGTGGACCCGTCCCGCTCGGTGCTGAGCCTGCCCGTGCGCCACCTCGCCGCCGACGTCGGCGCCGCGCCCGTCACCTTCGAGGAGCCGGCGCTGCCCGAGCCGCTGGACGTCCACCTCACCGAACCGCTCACCGCCCGGCCCGAGCGCGTGACCGTCCACGACCTCGGCCGCCAGGAGTGGCGCACCGACCTGTCCCCCGCCTCGGACGGCACCCGCACCCTGCCCGACGGGCTGGTCCGCGACGAGCACACCGTCACCGCCTACCGCGTCCTCACCGACGCCCCGCTCAGCGCCCAGGCCCGCACCGACCACACCGTCCGGCTGGAGCGCCCCGACCTCGGCTGGGACGTCACCGTCCAGACCCGCACCCAACTGCGGTGCGACGCCGGGCACTTCCTCAGCGTCGTCCAGCTGCGGGCCCTGGAGGCCGGTTCGGTGGTGTTCACCCGCGAGTGGCGCCACCGGGTGCCCCGGTGACCGGTTCAGTCCTCGGGCACCTCCACGATCAGCAGCGTCCCGGAGCTGCCCGCCCGCACCGAGTGCCGCGCACCCGCCGGCACCCGGCACAGCCCGCCGGCTCGGAGGCTGAACTCCGCGCCGTCCAGCTCCAGTTCGAGCCGCCCCTCGGCGACGAACAGCACCTCGTCCGTCCCGTGCACCTCGGGCGGCAGCTCCCGCCCGTCCATCCGCAGCAGCTTCACGGCCGCCGTCGCGACCCTCGCCAGCACCACCGACCGCCAGGCGTCCGGCAGTTCGGCCGCACGGGCGTCGACCTCGATGTTCTCGCTCTCCGCATCCATGATCGGGGACGCTACCGGGGCCGCCGGGAAAGGTGGTTGACCGGAGGGTAAAACCTGCCAGGATCGGCCCGGTGAACGCCCGCACGCTCTACGACAGCCTGCTCGACTCCGACGGCCCGTACGAGGGCGCTGTCGACCACTGGCTCGCCACCGGGGCCACCCCCGAGTACCGCGCCCGGCTGCACACCGCCGCCCGCCACGGGACCGGCTGGTGGGCCGGCAAGGACGGCGACGGCCGCCTCGTCGAAGAGCTCTACGCCCTCGGCAGGATCGCGGACTACCTCCTCCTCGACCCCCACATCCCGCCCTACCTCCGGCTGTTCACCGACCTCGGCATGACACCCTTCGACAGCGCGGAAACCGGCTTCGACCCGTTCCTGCACGAGATCGCCGAGGTCGAGCAGGCCGAGGACGAGCACGCCCCGATCGAACTCCTCGCCGTCCGCACCCCCGGCCTGATGCTCGGCGAACTGCTGTTCACCCGGGCCCGCGTCCACGTCCGCGCGGGGGCCGCCCACGCCGAACGCGGCATCGCCGACCGCTCCGCGCTCTACTGGACGCACCGCCGCGCCGACCGCCCCACCCACGACCTCTCGCACGGCTGGGGCAACAACTCCCAGTGGAGCACCGACCTCAGGCTCGACTACCGCACCGCCGAGGGCGACCGGCTCAACGTCGCCGGGGAGCACCCCATCGACGGCGACCCCGCCCTCCCGCAGGAGCACCCGCACAACCTCGGCCCCGACGAGCGCCGCCTCACCCCCGCCGAACGCCGCGAACTCCTGCGCCACCGCTGCCTGTTGCGCGTCCCCGCCGACGAGCAGGCCCGCCCCGGCCTCCCCCGTTGGGCGGACGACCTGTGGGTCTACGACTGGCGACTGCCACCCGAGGAGACCGCGTCGTGAATGCTCGCACGAGGAGTCGGTGAGGCTCGACGACCGAAGACCCGTTCGGATGCGCACGGTTGCCGCTCGGCCACTGCCCGTTGAGGCTGATGGCAAGTGTTCCGACACAGCCCCAAGGAGACCCTTCATGTCCGTTCGACGTCTCATCGCCTCCGCGGCCACCGCCGCCGCCCTGACTCTCGTCCCGCTGGCGATCGCCGCGCCCGCCGCCCACGCCGCCAGCGTTCCGACCTACACGTGCGACCTGGTCAGCGTCACCGGCGGCCTCGGCCACTGCGCCGCCTCGAACGGCGCTCCCGCACAGGGTCCGTTCACCAACGCGTTCATCGTGGCGCGGCTCGGGCCCATCCCCATGGACATCTTCTGCCTCGAAGGCATTGCGGAGACTCCCGATTCCGTCTTCTGCGCCGTACCGGCGTGACGGGAGCCCGACCCCGCGCCCACCGCCCGCCTAGTCCCTGCTGTCGATGACTTCGCCGATCACGTACCGCGCGGTGTCCGCCATCACCGGGTTGCTCCGGCGGTAGTACAGCAGCTCGTTCAGCGCCACCGACAGCGCCCAGCCCCGCCCCCGCGCCCACGCCGCGTCGTCCGCGCCGACGGCCGTACGGAACGCGGGGCGGGCCGAGGCCGGCAGCACGTACCAGGCGGGCAACAGGTCCACCGCCGCGTCCCCCAGGCCCGCGCAGCCGAAGTCGATCACGCCGCAGAGCCGCCCGTCCGGCGCGACCAGCAGATTGCCGGGCTGGAGGTCCGCGTGGATCCACACCGGCGGGCCTCCGGCCTCGGGCGCCTCCAGCGCCTCCTCCCAGGCGTCCTCCGCCGCGCCGACGTCGATCACCCCGCACAGCTCGGCCAGCGTGGCCGCGATGCCCGGGGCGCGGTCCCGCAGCGTCTCGGCACGGTACGAAGGCGGCGCGCCCTCCGGGTGCACCCAGTGCAGGGCGTTGGTGAACTCCGCCAGGTCCAGGGCCAGTTGCCCGGGCGCGTCCGGCCGCCCGGGCCTCGGGTTCACCCCCTCGCGCCACAGCAGCACGGACCAGGGCAGCGGGTACTCCTCCGTCGGCCCGCCCGTGCCCAGCGGCTCGGGGACGGGCACGGGCAGCCAGGGCGCCAGGTGCGGCAGCCACCGCTGCTCCCCGAGGACGTCCTGCGCCGCCGAGGGCCTGATCGGCAGGCGCGCCACCAGTTCCTCGCCCAGCCGGAACATCGCGTTGGTGGAGCCGTGGGACTCCACCCGCTCGATCGGCAGACCGGCCCACTCGGGGAAGCTCCCCGCGACCAGCCGGCCCACCAGGGCCTCGTCCACGTCCACCTGGTTGGCGTGCATCCTGCGGTTCGTCGCCATGGGACCCGACGATGCTCCTGAACCGCCGCCCCCGGCAAACGGATTAAGCCGGGCAGGGCCTACGCCCGCACCGCCAGGTCCTGGTGGCCGACCACCTTGAGCAGCCGCAGCGCCGAGTGCGACGGCGTGCCGGGCGCGGCCGTGTAGAAGATCGTCCACTGGTCCCGGTGCGGGTCGTGCAGCGCCTCGCAGTCGAGGTCCAGCGGGCCGACCACCGGGTGCAGGATCCGCTTGTGGGAGGAGCGGCGCACCTCGACGTCCTGCAGCGCCCACAGCTCGCGGAACTCGCCGCTCCCCGCGCGCAGCCGCTCGATCAGGCGGCGCACTCCGCTGTCGGCGGGGTAGCGGGCGGCGGCGGCCCGAAGGTCCGCGACCGCGCGGCGCGCGAACCGCGACGCGTCCGGCTCCGGGTGGCGGGCACGGGAGGTCGGGTCCGTGAAGAAGCGCCACACCAGGTTGCGGTCGGCGGGCGCCAGCGCGGAGAAGTCGCCGAACAGCGCGGCCGCCATGGCGTTCCAGGCCAGCACGTCCCGGGCGGCGCTGCACACCATGGCGGGGGTGTCGTCCAGCCGGTCCAGCAGGTGCAGGACGCCCGGCCGCACCTCGCGCACCAGGCCGCTCGGCGGCAGCGGCGGCTCGCCCACCAGGTGGTGCAGGTGCGCGCTCTCGTCCTCGGACAGTCGCAGCGCCCGGCAGATCGCCCCGATCATCTGCCGGGACGGGCGCGGCCCCCGGCCCTGCTCCAGGCGGATGTAGTACTCCACCGACATGCCCGCGAGCTGCGCGACCTCCTGGCGGCGCAGGCCCGGCGTACGCCGGCGGCCGCCGGCGGGCAGGCCGACGTCACAGGGCTGGACGCGGGCCCGCCAGGCCCGCAGGAAGGCGGCCAGCTCCGCCCGGTCCACGTGTTCCACGCCGCAAGTCTCGCCCGCGCGCCGCCCGTTCACCATGGGACCGCCGATACCACCCTCGACACTGCCCTCCCGGCCGCCGTCCGCCGCCGCCACCGTGGAGCCCATGACCCGCACCGAACACCGCATCGTCCTGATCACCGGCGCCACCCGGGGCATCGGCCTCGCCACCGCCGCCGAACTCGCCCGCGCCGGGCACACCGTGCTGATCGGCGCCCGCGACCCCGAGCGCGGCCGGGCCGCGGCCGCCGGGCTCGCCGACCAGGGCCTCGCCGCCCGGCCCGTCCACCTGGACGTGACCGACCCGGCGACGGCCGCCGCCGCGGCCGCGCTGATCGACGCCGAGTACGGCCGTCTCGACACCCTCGTCAACAACGCCGGAGTCGCCCGGGACTGGCGGCGCGCCCCGCAGGACCTGCCCGTCGAGGCCGTCCGCGAGACGTACGAGACCAACGTGTTCGGCGTCGTCACCGCCGTCAACGCCCTGCTGCCGCTGCTGCGCCGCTCCCCCGCCGCGCTGATCGGCAACGTCTCCAGCGGGCTCGGCAGCTTCTCCCACTTCCTGGCCCACCCGGACTCCCCGATCTGGGAGCACGCGACCTTGCTCGCGTACAACTCCTCCAAGGCCGCGCTCAACGCCGTCACCCTGGTCTACGCCCGGGCGCTGCGTGAGGACGGCATCAAGGTGTGCGCGCTGGAGCCCGGTTACTGCGCCACCGACCTCAACGACAACTCCGGGCCCGCCACCGCCGAGGAGGGCGGGCGCCGGGTCGCCCGGCAGCTCGGCGAGGCGTTGACCGGGGCGTCCGGGCGGTTCTTCAACCCCGAGGGCGGCACTTACGACTGGTAGGCGGCGATGAGGGCGGGGAGTTGCCGCATGTCGTGGAAGACCACCGTGTCCGGCCCCGCCAGCCGCTCCGCCGCCGTGACGCCGCCCGCGTAGCCGAGCGCGCGCATCCCGGCGGCGCGGGCGGCCAGGACGCCGGGGCCGCTGTCCTCCACCACGAGGCAGGCGGCCGGGTCGACGCCCATCGCCTTGGCGGCGTGCAGGAAGAGGTCGGGCGCGGGCTTGCCGCGCCCGACCTCGGTGGCGCTGAAGATCCGGCCCTCGAAGCGCCCGTACAGCCCGGTGCGGCCCAGGGTGTGCCGCATCTTCGCGTGCGTGCCGCTGGAGGCGACGCAGGTCGGCAGGGCGAGCGCGTCCAGCGCCTCCGGCAGGCCGTCCACCGGGGTCAGCCCGGCGTCCACGGCCTCGGCGTGCAGCGCGCGGAAGCGCTCGTCGAAGAGCGTCGCCGCCGCCTCCCCGAACCGCTCGGCGACCATCGCGTGGTTGGCCGCCTCCGACCGCCCGACGAACCTCTCGACGACCTCGGCCTCGCTCAGCGGCCAGCCGAGTTCGGCCGTCAGCCGCGCGACCACGCGCACGGCGATGACCTCGCTGTCGACCAGGACGCCGTCGCAGTCGAATATCACCAGGTCAATCGGCTTGATCATCCGAATCATCGGATCAGCATAGGACCGATTCAATGATCCAAGGCAGGGAAGTTCCCCGCCGACTCGGGGACGCTGTCCGGCAGACGGAGCCCGTTCGAGCACGGGTAGTCCCTCACGACCCCCTTGGCCGCCTTCAGCGCGATGTCGAGGACCGCCCGGTGCGTCCCGTCCGTCGCGGGCGAGGGGTTGAGCCCTCTGCCGACCTCGATCCCCACGTACGGACGGCCCCGGCCCGCACCCTCCGGGGTGTCGCAGCGGATCGCGAGACCCACCTCGCTCGCCCCGACCCACCCCTGCACGTCCGCGCCGAGGTCGAGCCGGCTGCTCGCCTTCGCGCCGCTGCCGTAGTGGCCCGTCGCTGTCGGCTCGTCCATCTCCCGCACGAGGACCCGCACGAGGGTGCCGCCCGCGTCCCGGCGCACCTCGCAGTCCTGGTCGCCCGCCACCGGGCGCAGCCGCGGTTGCAGGGCGTCCGAGAACCCGGGCCCGAACGTCGTGTCCTGCTCGACGAACGTCCCGGTCGCGTCGTGCGCGAGGGGCGACAGGTCCGCCCGGGTGAGCAGCGACCAGCAGGCGGCGGAGGGCAGTTCGGCCGGGGCGTGGGCCGACCGCCACCACCAGGCGCCCCCGGCGAGGACCACCACGGCGGCCCCGGCGGCGAGCCGACGCCGCCGGGGAAGCCGGGAGGGCCGGGAAGGCCGGCGCTCAGTCATTGACGGCCGAGGTGAAGAACGCCGACCCGTCGGCGTGCGCGTAGCGCACCTGGTTCGCCGTGTCCGTGGCCATGGCCTCGGCCTCCGTCACGCTCATCCCGGAGTTCCGGGCGGCGTCGAACACCGCGGCCTTGGCGGAGGCCGACGCCGCGTTCGCGCCGTCCGTCTGCGAGAGCGAGGCCGGGTCCGCGAACTTCGACTCGATGTAGTAGTTGCGGGAGATGTCGTCGATGTAGAACTTCACCGGCTCCGCGAGCGCCGGGCCGACCACGGGCACGGCCTTGCCCAGTTCGCCGCCCGTCATCAGCCACGCCGACTTCGCCCACATCGAGTTCTCGGCCACGCCCCGGTTGTACGCCTCCGTCTGGGCCTTCACGTCGTGGACGATCTCCTGCGTCCGCGCCGCCGTGATGATCCCGGCGACCTCGCCGCCGGCGTGCGCCGCGTTGTGCACGGCCGCGTCGGCGTGGGCGCCGTAGTCGGCCCGGTGCTGGAACACGTCCTGGATGTGCGAGGTGGTGTACGCCTGCTGCGCCTGCGCGATCGCGCCGAAGGCGTCGGGGTCGCGGCCCAGCGCGCCGAGCAGCTTCGCCGTGCCCGCCTGCTCCAGCGCGGCCGGGTGGCCGAAGCGCGGCAGGGACTTGTCGTCCGGGGAGAGGGCGCCCTGCACGTCGCCCATGTACGCGGCCGCCATGTGGCCGAGGCCGGGCGCCATGACGGCGAGGTCCCCGCCGGGGCGCAGCGCCCTGACCTCGTCCTTGTTGCCGAAGACGTGGACGACCTTCTCCATCATCCCGGCCTGGTCCGCGGTGTGCGGCGTCAGCGCGTCCTGCGAGCCGTACGGGCGGCCGGTGACGCCCGCCTCCAGGGCGTGGGAGAAGGACTCCGCGAGCGGCGCGTTCGCGTGGTCGCGCATCGCGTCGTGGCCCGGCCAGACGTCCCGCAGCGGCGAGTCCGCGCCCGGCCTGGCCAGGATCTCGATGTAGTGGTTGTCCTGGCCGACGGCCTTGACCCTGCCGTCCATGGTGTACGTGGTGGCCTGGCCGTTGAAGAACTGCACCGAGGCGTCGGGGTTGTGGGCGAGCGCGTCCAGCACCCCGCCCATCGGGTTGTGGCCGCCGTGGCCCGCGCCCGGCGGCAGGCCCAGGTACGTCAGGTAGTGGAAGTCGTCGTTGCTCCAGCGGTCGGAGGTCCACTGGCCCGATCCCTGGCTGAGCTGGGTGACGTGCTCGGCGATGGGGACGAGGAAGTGCGGGTCGTACGTCCCGTTGCGCAGGATGTTCGCCAGGATCTGGTAGCCCTGCGGGTTCTGGGCGTGCCCCGGGGCGTTGGGCGGCCAGATGTCCTGCCGGGCGTAGCCGGCCCTGCGCAGGCCCTCCTCCCAGGCGTCGTCCAGGTGCGGGAGGTTGTGGGTGTCGGTGGCACTGGCCAGGGCGAGGCCGAGGTTCTTCTGCAGGTCGGCGATGGCCTGCGGGCGGTTGCCGCCCTTGTCGGCCGAGGCCGTGGCCAGCTTCCCGTAGTACTGGAGGAACCCGTCCGGTCCGAGCCGGTTGTAGAAGGCCGTGGTGAACTGCGGGTCGTTGGCGTGGTCCTTCAGGAGCTTGTTGAGCTGGTCGAGTTGGGCGTCGCTGAGGTTCCCGGCGAGCTTGAGGAGGTCGGCCGCCTGCTTGCCCTGCTCCTCCGGGCCCGAGGACGGGCGGAAGGCCGTCCTGTCGGTGCCGGTGGCGCCGCCCAGCGCGGTGGCGGCCGCGGCGTCCGCCGCCTCGGCCCTGGCCACGGCCTTGGCGATGTCGGCGGCGACGCCCTCGGCGAGCTTGCGCTTCGTCTCCTTGTACGCCTCGGAGTAGTGCGGGTCGGTCTTCTCCGCCGCCGGGTCGGGCGGGGGCCAGGTGATGGCGGCCCCGGTCGCGTCCACCGTCAGGGAGTTGTCGGCGGCCTTCTTCAGGGCGGCGTCCAGATCGGTGCGGGCGGCGGCGAGTTCGGTGTGCGCCTCGCGCAGCGCCCGGCCGATCGCGCCGGCCTCCTCGAAGGCCGCGTCGAGCTCGTTGCGGGCCTTGGTGACGGCCGTGGCGGCCTCCTCGGCCGTGGTGCCCGTCCAGTTGGAGCCCCGCAGCGGCGTGATCACGTCGCCGGTGAGCTCGGAGGAGAACGTCCAGGTACGGGTCAGGCCCTCGAAGGCCGTGGCCAGGGTGTCGAGACCCTGGAAGGTCTCCTGGCGCAGGTTGGTGTAGGTGCTCATGCCGCCGGCCTCAGGGAGTGGGGAAGTTGTTGGCGTTCTGCTGGTCGGCGCGCGCGTACTGCTCGGCGTTGACGGACAGCGCGTTGGAGATGCGCCCGAGCAGTCCCCCGGTGGCCTGCGCCTGCGCGGCCCACACCTCCTGCGCGGTGGCGAGCGCGCCGACGACCTTCCAGTCCTTCGCCATGCCCTGGGTGGCGGACGGCTGGTCCTTCCAGGCGTCCTTGCAGGCCTTGCCGAAGGCGGTGTTGAGGGTGGTCGCGTTGCCCGAGGCCTTGCGCAGCGCGTCCGGGCTCACCTTCACCGTCCCGCCGCCGCCCGTGGTGTGCGTGGACGGCGGGGTCCAGCCCGGGGCCGCCGTGCCGGACTCGGCGGCGGCCAGGTCCGGGTGCTCCTTCTTCGCCGCGTCGGTGAGCTTCCCGTTGGCGTCGAAGAGCCAGGGGTTGACCTTCCGCTCGAAGTCCAGGTCAGTCACTCGGGTTCCTCCAGGGCACGACGGAATCCGCGCCGCCGGATCACTCCCCCGGGCCGCGTCGCTCAGCGAGCTTAGCGTTAAGGTCTTGGTACGCACGAGAGTTGGGGGACTTCCGGCGCGTGGGTGACGATCCCTCAGAAACCCCTCCCCAACTCCTCCCCAACAGCGGGGAAACGCCGGGTGCACGCGCGAAGGGGCCCGGCGGTTGCGCCGGGCCCCTTCGACGGCTCGCGCCGTGACCGTGCGTCAGCTGGTCTGGATCGAGGTGTCGTCGATCACGAAGCTCGTCTGCAGCGAGGCGTCCTCGGTGCCGGTGAACTTCAGGGTGACGCTCTGGCCCGCGTAGGACGAGAGGTCGAAGGTGCGCTGCTGGTAGCCGGCCGCCGCGTCGACGTTGGAGTAGGTCTTGATCGTGGTGCCGTTGACCGAGACCGTCAGCTTGTCGTACGCGGTGGTGCCCGTCTCGGCGGTGTCGATGTGCAGCCAGAAGCTCAGCGTCGCCTTGCAGCCCGCCGGGATCGTCACCGTCTGCGCCAGGGTGTCGGTGTGGGCGGAGCCGTAGCCGTCCAGCCACGCCTTCCAGGAACCGCCGTGCGCCGCCTGGCCCGAGCTGTTGTCCACCACGCCGGAGCTGGTGGTCCACGGCGCGGCCGTACCCGTCTCGAAGCCCGGGTTGCCCAGCAGCTGCGCCGGGGTGCAGGTCCCGCCGCCACCACCGGTGACCGTCCAGGCGAAGGCGGTGGAGCCGGACTTGCCGGCGGCGTCGGTGGCCGTGACGGTGACGTTGTAGCTGCCGGCGGTGGAGGCGGTGCCGGAGATCACGCCGGTGGAGGCGTTGATCGCCAGGCCGGCCGGCAGGCCCGTGGCGGAGTAGGACAGCGGGGCGGTGCCGCCGGAGGCGTTGATCTGCAGGCTCGCCGCGCCGCCGACCGCGGTGGACTGGCCGCCGGGGTTGCTCACCGACACCGCGCCGCTGCCGGCCGGCTTGGTGAGCAGGCAGCCGGCGACGTTGAGGTCGATGGCGCGGTTGGTGCCCAGGCAGGTGGTGAACCAGTAGGTCTCCTCACCGTAGCTCTGGCCCTTGGTGACGGTGGTGGTGCCGTCCGCCGCCACCTCGCACGGGTTGTTGAGGGTGCACATGGCGCCGTCGTCGTTGCCGGTGTTGTTGATGCCGACGATCCGCCCGCTGGCGGTGTCGACGATCGGCGAACCGGAGGTGCCGTGCGTGGTGTTGCAGCCCGCGCTGTAGCGCAGCGAGTCGTGCCAGGTCCACTGGTCCTCGCGCAGGGTCGGCACGAAGCCGTTGACCGAGCAGTTCCAGACCTGCTTCCAGTACGACGAGGGTATGTACATCGCCGCGCCGTCGACCGGGTGGGAGTCGTTGACCGTGAGCGCGGTGGCGCCGTACTTGGAGCTGATCGACCCGTAGGTGTCGGTGAGTTGGTACAGCGCGACGTCGGTGCCGGTCATCGTCGCGTAGAGCACCTTGTCGGCCTGGACGGTGCCGAGGCTGTTGCCCGCGCCGTCGAGGAGGGTTCCGCTGCGGCTGGCGCTGACGTTCTGGATGACCTGCCCGGCCGAGGGCATCGTCGGCAGGCAGTGCCCGTTGGTGAGCATCAGCGCGCGGTCGCCGGCCACCGAGGTGGGGTAACGGACCAGCGAGGCCGAGCAGTTGCTCAGGGCGATCGTGGAGGTCAGGTCGGCGGCCTGGACGGCGTTCGCGGGGGCGGCGGCGAAGGTCAGCCCGCCCGCGACGACGACGCTCGCAGCGGCGGTCGCGGCAAGTCTCTTGAACATGGCTCTCCTTGTGGGGGATCGCGGGCCCCGGCTGGTTGCCGTGACCCGCGACGCACGAAAGTGCCATGCGCACTACAAGGAATCAACAGTTAGGACGGAAATCGACTCAACACAGATCTACGGCTGCGGAGTGGTGTAGATCGTCTCGGCCTCCGCCTTGGTGGTGCCCTTGGCCTTCTCCGGCTTGATGTCGACCGTCCAGACGGTTCCACCGCCCGCCGCGTCGAAGTCGTACTTCTCCCGGAGCCTGGCGAACGCGCAGTCCTGGGTGAACTGCTTCGCCCCGGAGTCCCAGTCCACCCCGTAGGCGTAGTAGAGGTCGTACACCCCGTCCCGGATGCCGTCGATGACGATCTTCTGTCCCTTGGCGGCATACACCGAGGTCACCGACGCCTTGTTCTGGGCGAGGATGAAGAGCGTGTCCACCGAGCCGTTGTTCGTCAGTTCCAACGTACTCTTGCCGTCCTTGGCCCCCTCGCGGACCACGGTTCCGTTCTCCAACGCGCGCGACTGCGGCGGCAGTTCGGGCAGCTTCGGAACGGTGAAGACGGCCGGAAATCCGCCCGCCGTCAGCTTGGCCACAGCCGCCGAGACACCCGGCAGGCCCTTCCCCGCGCCGAGGCGGCCCTGACCGGTGCCCACGGTGCACACCTTCTTGTCCGAGAGATCCGCGCCGAGCGTCCCCGCCTCGGTGAAGAGGACGTCCAGGGCGTTCACCAGCTCCGTACGAGCCGGCTCCGCCCTGGACGGCGCACTGACGGCCTTCAAGGTCCGATTGGCGCGGCCCGCGAAGGAGCCGACCGTACCGAGCGCGGTCCAGAGCTCGTTCGGGGTCTTGGCCTCGACTGCTTTGGCCAGCCCCTGATTGATCGGATCCAGTGCCTCCTTCAGAGCCGATCCGAACGCGGCGGAACTCGACGCCTCGGCCGACGCGCCTTCCCCGGTTCCTCCGGAGCACGCCGCCAGCACCAGCACCCCGCCGAACGCCAGAGCGGCCCTACCCGTGAACTTCATGACCCCACCCCAGAACGACAACACTCCACACACATCGTCCCGATCATGTAATGGCATGGTCAAGCGCTTACCCGGAGATCACCAACCCAGGGGCCGCCCAGGAAGCTCCCAGGTGGTCAACTACCATCGGGCGGGTGCTCAGTCTCACCGGCCTCCCCCTCCAGATCGTCGCCTCCGTGGTCGCGATCCTCGTGTTCGCCGCCACCATGTGGCTCTGGCCGAGGTTCGGCGGGAAGGGGTGGAAGTCCTGGCTCGGCCGGCTCGGCGCCTTCCTGGCCGCCCAGGTGGCGGTGCTGGTCGCGATGGGCCTGATCGCCAACAGCTACTTCGGCTTCTACAGCTCCTGGACCGACCTCCTCGGCACCAGCGGCGGCCTCGGCACCGTCGTCGACCACCAGCCGAACGCCTCCGGCGTGGCCGTCACCGGCGAGCAGAAGTTCTACTCCGCGCAGGGCTCCGAGCCCGACCGCTCCGGGCTGATCCAGAAGGTCGCCGTCAAAGGGGCCGGCAGCGGCCTGAGCACCGAGGCGTACGTCTACCTGCCCCCGCAGTACTTCCAGCCGGACTTCGCCAAGCAGCGCTTTCCGATGGCCCTGGTCCTCACCGGCTACCCGGGCACCCCCGAGAAGCTGATCTCCCTGATGCAGTACCCGGCCTCGACCCTCGACGCGATCGAGCGCAAGAAGCTGCCCCCGACCATCCTGGTGATGACCCGCCCCACCCTCGTCGACCGGGACACCGAGTGCGTCGACGTGCCGAACGGCCCGCAGGTGGAGACCTTCTTCACCACCGACCTGCCCAAGGCCCTCGCCTCCGCCTACCGGATCGGCACCGAGCCCTCCAACCGGGCCGTGATCGGCAACTCCACCGGCGGCTACTGCGCCCTGAAGTTCGCGCTGCGCAAGCCCGACTCGTACCAGGCCGCCGTCGCCCTCTCCGGCTACTACAGCGCCGCCCACGACCCGACCACCGGCGACCTCTTCGGCGGCGACGACAGGCTCAAGCAGGAGAACGACCTGCTGTGGCGGCTCAAGAACCAGCCGCCGGCGCCCGTCTCCCTGCTGCTGACCACCGCGAACGACGAGAACAACTACGCGGAGACCCAGGCCATGGTCGGCGCCTTCAAGGCCCCGACGAAGATGTCCACCATCACCCTGGACACCGCCGGCCACAACTTCCACACCTGGACGAGGGAGATCCCCCCGGCCCTGGAGTGGCTCGGCAAGCACCTCACCATGCCCGCCGCGGCCTGACGGCTCCCCCGTCCGGGTGAGATCCGGCAGATCAAACCCACCTCACAGCGTCGTCTCACGGTTCTCTCAGTCACGCCACGCACCGTATGGCGCATGACCACGACCAGCTACTCCCCTCCGGCCGGCGAACCGTGGCCCGAGGCCGCGAACTACCCGCCGCCGCAGGTGCCGCAGCCGGACGCCGACCGTCCGGCCCCGCTCTTCCCCGAGCAGCCCCTGCCGCCCGCCGGACCGAAGGGGTACGCCTCCTGGTCCGGGCGGCTTCGCACGCTGCCCGCCCGCGCCTGGCGCGGCCGCGAGGACGACCCGCGCTGGGTCCGCCCCGCGCTGCTCGGCCTGCTCGCCGCCACCGCCCTGCTCTACCTGTGGGGCCTCGGCGCCTCCGGCTGGGCCAACGCCTTCTACTCCGCCGCCGTCCAGGCCGGCAGCCAGAGCTGGAAGGCCTTCTTCTTCGGCTCCTCGGACGCCGCGAACTTCATCACCGTCGACAAGCCCCCGATGTCGCTGTGGCCGATGGCCCTGTCGGTGCGCCTGTTCGGCCTCTCCTCCTGGTCGATCCTGGCCCCGCAGGCCCTGATGGGCGCCGCCACCGCGGGCGTGCTGTACGCGGCCGTGCGCCGCCGCTTCTCCCCGCTCGGCGGCCTGCTGGCGGCCGGAGCCTTCGCGCTGACGCCGGTCGCGGCGCTGATGTTCCGCTTCAACAACCCCGACGCGCTGCTCGTGCTGCTGCTCACCCTTTCCGCGTACGGGATGGTGCGGGCCGTCGAGTCGGCGAGCACCCGGTGGCTGCTGTTCACCGGGGCCATGTTCGGCTTCGCCTTCCTCACCAAGACGCTGGCGGCCTTCCTGATCCTGCCGGCCTTCGCCGTGGTCTACCTGGTCGTCGCGCCCACCGGCCTGTGGCGCCGGGTGCGCCAGACCCTGCTCGCGGGCGCGGCCGTGGCCGTCGCGGGCGGCTGGTGGGTCGCGGTGGTCGAGCTGCTGCCCGCCTCGGCCCGCCCGTACGTCGGCGGCTCGCAGGACGACAGCTTCCTCTCGCTGACCTTCGGCTACAACGGCCTCGGCCGGGTCGACGGCAACGAGCGCGGCAGCGTCGGCGGCGGGAGTGTGCGGCAGGCGGCCGGGCTGGACCTGCCCGGCGGCGCCGCGCAGCACGGCGGGCGCGGCTGGGGCCAGACCGGCATCACCCGGCTGTTCGGCTCCGACATCGGCGGGCAGATCGCCTGGCTGATGCCGGCCGCGCTGATCCTGCTGGTCGTCGGCCTCTGGGCGACCCGCCGCTACGCCCGCACCGACACCGCCCGCGCGGCGTTCCTGGTCTGGGGCGGCTGGCTGATCTCCACGGCGCTGGTCTTCAGCTTCATGTCCGGGATCTTCCACCAGTACTACACGGTGGCGCTGGCCCCGGCCGTCGCCGCCCTGGTCGGCATGGGCGTGGACGGGCTGTGGCGGGCGCGGCACCGGCTGCCGTGGGCGCTGGTGCTCGCCGGGACGCTCGCCGTCACCGCGGTCTGGGCCTTCGTCCTGCTGGGGCGCAGCTCGGACTTCCTGCCCTGGCTGCGCTGGGCGGTGCTGGTCGGCGGGCTGGCGGCCGCGGGCGCGCTGGTCTGGGGCCGGGCGGCCGGGCGGTCCTCGGGCCTGCTCGGGGCGCGGATCGCCTCGGTGGCGGGCCTGGTGGGCCTGGCCGCGGCCTTCGGCGGGCCGGCCGCGTACGCGGTGGACACCGTGACCACCGCGCACAACGGCTCGATCATCACGGCCGGGCCGTCCGTCAAGGGCTCCTTCGGGCCGGGCGGCGGGCACCGGGGCGGCGCGTTCCCGGGCGGGCAGGCGCCGCGCGGCAAGAACGGCTTCCCGGGCTTCCCGGGCGCGGGTGCCGCCCCCGGCGGCGGCAACGGCACCGGCTTCGGCGGCGGTTCCGGCAGCGGCGGCGGTTCCGGCAGCGGCTCCGACAAGGCCAACGGCCGCCACGAGCGCGGCGCTGCCGGCAGCGGCAACGGCACCGCCGGAGCCCCCGGCTTCCCCGGCGCCACGGGCACCGACCCCGAGGGCTTCCCCGGCGCCATGGGCGGCGCGGGCGGCATGGGCGGCCTGCTCGGCGGCACCAAGGTCAGCGAGGAGGCCGCCGCCCTCCTGAAGCAGGATGCCGACCACTACACCTGGGCCGCCGCGACCGTCGGCTCCCAGACCGCAGCCAGCTACCAACTCGCCACCGGCAAGCCCGTGATGGCCCTCGGCGGCTTCAACGGCACCGACCCGTCGCTGAGCCTGGCCGACTTCCGGAAGGACGTCGAGCAGGGCAAGGTCCACTGGTTCCTCTCCGGCGGCTCCCACCGCGGCTTCGGCGGCGGCGGCGAGACCGGCGCCGACGAGGGCGGCCAGCAGTCCGAGAGCGCCCAGATCGAGGCCTGGGTGACCTCCCACTTCACCAAGCGGACCGTCGGCACGGCCACCTTCTACGACCTGACGGCCCCGACCTCCTGAGCACCCGACCTCCCGACCCCCGGCGGCGAAGGGGCGCACCGCGAGCAGCGCGGAGCGCCCCTTCGCCGTGTCCGGCCCGCGCCGCCGCCGTCAGTCCGAGGCGCAGCGCGTCCCCGGGGCCGGCATCCGCCCGTCCACCAGGTAGTCCGCCACCGCCGTGCGCACGCAGGCGCTCTTGTCGTACGCGGTGTGCCCGTCCCCGTCGCGGGTCAGCAGCGTCCCGTGCTCGAACCCGGCGGCCATCCGCTGCGCCCACGGGTACGGCGTGACCGGGTCGCCCGTGGAGCCGACGACGAGGATCGGCGCGCTGCCCGGCGCCTTCACGGTGTGCGGCTTCTCGGGCGAACGGTACGGCCAGGGGCGGCAGTCCGGGTCGAGCAGGGCCAGGCGGGTGTCGTGGCGGCTGGTGAGCGGGGCCCGGGCGGCGAGGTCGGCGAGGGAGGCACGCAGGTCCTCGGCGCTGGGGGCGAGGGCCGCGTCGGCGCAGTGGATGGCCGCGTAGGCGTCCGCGGGGGTGTCGTAACGGCCGTCCTGGTCACGGCCGTCGGCGCTGTCGGCCAGGCGCATCAGCTCGTCCGGGTAGCCGTGGGCGACGGCCGGCTCCAGGGCGTCGCGCAGCCGCTCGAAGGAGCGCCGGCCGTCGGAGAGGACGCCCTGGACTCCGGCCCAGGCGAGGGCGGCGGTGACGCTGCGCCCGTCCGCGGTGGCCATGGGGTGCTCGCGCAGGCCGTCGAGGAAGTCGGCGAGGCGGCGCGGGGCGGTGGCCGGGTCGTTGCCCAGGAAGCAGCCGTCGTCGTTGACGGCGCAGTCGGTGGCGAAGGCGGTGAACTCGGCCTCGTAGGCGACGGCCTGTTCGCCGTTGAGGTGCATCAGGTCGGTGCTGCGCTCCACGGCGCCGTCGAGGACGAGGCGGCCGGTGCGCTCGGGGAACTCCTCGGCGTAGAGGGCGCCGAGGTAGGTGCCGTAGGACAGGCCGAGGAAGTCGAGCTTGCGCTGGCCGAGGGCGCTGCGCAGCACGTCCATGTCGCGGGCGGTGTCGCGGGTGCCCAGGTGGGGCAGGAGGGCGGCGTCCTTGGCCCGGCAGGCGTCGGCGAGGACGCGGCCGTGGTCGTAGCCGGGGTCGTCGGTGGAGGTCCACTCGTCGCGGGTGCGGTCGTCGAGGCAGTGCAGGGGCGTGGTGCGGCCGGCGCCGCGCGGGTCGAAGCCGACGAGGTCGTAGCGGTCGTGCAGCGGGCCCTGGTAGGCCTTCCAGCCCCACTGCACCATGGTGGTGCCGGAGTTGCCGGGCCCGCCGGGGTTGAGGACCAAGGCGCCGAGGCGCCGGCCCGGGTCGGCGGCGGGCACCCGGCTGAGGGCGACGTCGATGGTCTCGCCGTCGGGGTGCGCGTAGTCGAGCGGCGCCTTCATGGTGGCGCACTGGGCGGCCGACTCGTCGCCGTCCGCCGCGTCCGAGCAGGGTCTCCAGTCGATCCGCTGGTCGTAGAGCGCGCGCAGTTCGGGTGCGGCGGCCGCGGGGGCCCGGTCCGCCAGCGGCGGGCGGGCGGTCGGGGCGCTCGCGGAGGGCGTGCCGGTGCAGCCGGCGGCCGTGAGCACGGCGGCGAGCGCGGCGGCGAGCGCGGCGGCGAGCGCGGGCAGGGCGCTGCGGGGCGGGCGTTGGATCTTCGAGTCCACCCCTCACGGATACCATCCACCCCCGGTCCGGGTCACATTTGGGCCCCGGACCGGGGGGTGCGGCGAAAGGTTTCCCCCTGGTTCGGCGCGGTCAGCCTCCGCACTGCTGGAGCATGGCCTTCTTGTCCGCCTCGGTGACGGGCAGCTGGTACTTCAGCGACACCTGGGCGAAGCGCACCGCGTACGAGCAGCGGATGTCGGTGTTGGCGGGCAGCCAGGCGGCGGGGCCGGAGTCGCCCTTGGAGGCGTTCTGCGAGCCGTCCGCGGGGATCAGGTTGAGCGGGTCGTTGGCGATCTGGACGCGCTTGAGCTTGTCCCACTTCGCGGCGCCCATCTGCCAGTCGTAGGACAGCGGCATCACGTGGTCGATCTGGATCTTCGTGGCCTGCTGCTTGGTCCACTGGACGTTCTTGCCGGTGTACGGGTCGTAGATGGTCATCGCGGTGACCACGCAGTCCGAGCCGTCCTTGCGCTCCACGCCCGTGCCGTCCCGGGCGAGCAGGTCGTTGCGGGTGTCGCACTTGTTACCGCCGAACGGGACGCCCTCGACGCTGTCCGTCCAGGCGGGGCCGAACTCGCCCCGGTCGTAGCCGTCCTTGGCGCCGGGGGCGGCGGTGGCGACCTTGGCGATGAGGTCGCGGCCGGCCTTCTGCTCCT
This sequence comes from Kitasatospora sp. NPDC101183, assembly GCF_044767945.1. NCBI lineage: Bacteria > Bacillati > Actinomycetota > Actinomycetes > Kitasatosporales > Streptomycetaceae > Kitasatospora > Kitasatospora sp. NPDC101183. The sequence goes on from NZ_JBIWOW010000004.1 coordinate 148,625, forward strand.
CGGCCGTGCGCAGCGGGGCCAGGCCCGGCTTGACGCCGTCCGGGTTCTGCAGCGGGCTGGTGCCCAGGCCCCCGGCGGGGGCGCCCCCGGAGGCGGAGGGGGTGTCGTGGTCGCGGCCGCCGACCAGCCAACCGACCAGCGCGAGCGCGCATATGAGGAACACGGTGGCGGCGGAGAGCCAGGTACGGCGGGCGGGCACGGGGAACTCCCAAGGTCAGGGGCGGGGTGACGGCGAACCAGCAGACCAGCCGCCCCAAGACCTGGTCAAGGCGACGCCACGCGAAGGCCAAGGAGCATGTCGAAGCTCACACCCCGACCGGGCCCGGGGGCCTGACCCCGCAGCCCGGGCCGGGCCGAGCGACAGCCCGGGCCGGGCCGGGCCGGGCGACAGGACGGGCCCCGGCCCTGACACCGCGTCCGGCTCGTGGCTTCCTCCGATGCGCCCGGCCCCCGCGAGCGGGCAGGCTGGGGGCATGACAGACACCCGAGGGCCCGTCGCCGCGCTCGTCCTGGCCGCCGGGGGCGGGCGGCGCCTCGGCGGGCGGCCCAAGGCGCTGCTCCGCTACCGGGGCCGCCCGCTGGTCGAGCACGCGGTGGCGACCGTCCGGGCGGGCGGCTGCCCGGAGGTGACGGTGGTGCTGGGCGCCGGGGCCGCGCGGGTCCGGGCCACCGCCCACCTGCCGGGCTGCCGGCTGGTCGCCAACCCCGACTGGGCGGGCGGCATGGGCTCCTCGCTGCGCGCGGGCCTCGCCGCCCTGCCGCCCGGCGCCTCGGCGGCGCTGGTGATGCTCGTGGACACCCCCGGCGTCACCCCGGCCGCCGTCGCCCGGCTGCTGGCCGCGCACCGGGCCGGCGCCGGCCTCGCCGCCGCCTCCTACGGCGGCCGGCGCGGGCATCCCGTCCTGATCGGCGCCCGGCACTTCGCCGAGGCCGCCGCGGGCGCGCGGGGCGACTCCGGCGCGCGGGCGCTGCTGTCGGCGCACGCGGCCGAGGTGGTCCTCGTCGAGTGCGCCGACGTGGCCGTCCCGGACGACCTGGACACCCCCGCCGACCTGGCCCGGTGGGGAGCCGGATGACCACCGCCGGGCCGGCCGCGTGACCACTGGGGAGGAGTCCGGATCGCCCACGCTCCACCTGCCGGACGACCGTCCCTGATCCATCCCTGAGGATTGCCGCATTCCGCGCCAACCACCCTCCGCATCGGGGAGCATGGGAACAGTCCCCCACCCGACCCCAACGGACGGAGCCCGCGATGGCCGGACTGCCCGACGACTTCACCGGACACGACCCCGCGCGGTCGGGACCGGGGGCGGGCGGCGGCGCCCGGGCCATCCGCTGCCCCGCCTGCCGCCGCGAGCACCTCTACGAGCCGCCCTCGCTGCCCTGCCCCTGCGGCGCCTCCCTGAAGGTCCCGCTGCTGCGCGGCGGGGTGCCGGTGCAGGTGCGCTTCCGCTCCTGGGAGGACTCCTGGCTGAGCATGCGCTGCCCGCACTGCGGCCGCTCCGACCAGTGGCCGCAGCCGGAGTTCACCTGCAACTGCGGCGCCACCGTCCGCCTCCCCGTCGACCGCGCGACCCGCCTCGGCTCCGGCACCGCCGCCCCGCTCGCCGCCCCGGGGCCGCAGTCCTCCCGCCCCTACCCCACCCACCCGATGGGCGCGCCCGTCCCCACCCCGCCCGCCGCGCCCGGCACCTCCGCCGGCCGCACCCGCCCCTTCCGCCACCGCGCACCCTTCCGCCCCCACCCCGTGCGCACCTCCCAGGACGCGGTGTTCACCGCCGCCCGCTACCTGGAGTGGCTCGGCTTCGACGACCTGGAGCTGACGGAGGCCCAGGAGCGCGACGGCGTGACCCTGCTGGGCGCCCGGATGGTCGCCCAGGTCGACACCTGGACGGAGCCGGCCGACGTCAAGTCCGTCGAGTGCCTGTGGATGCAGACCCTCCACGCCGAGGAGATGGCCGCCGCCATGTTCACCCTGGCCGGGTACTCCCACCAGGCCACCGTCCGCGGCGAGCAGCTGCTCGTCGCCCTCTTCAGCCTCGACCTCGCCGGGGTCCCCCAGCCCGCCAACGGCGCCGCCGAGGCCCTCATGGAGACCGGCTGGACCTCCTGAGATCCACTAGATCATCCACCGTGAAAAAGCAACAACCTCCGCTCGTGATCTGGTGCACAAGCTCACCCCCGTGTTGAATTGCCGCCACAGCGCGGGCCCTTCGCCCCGACGTCCGCCCTGCCGCCCCGCCCTGCCGCTTTCCGGCGGACGGGCCGCGGCCGGGGCGCCCGGGGGAGGGTGCGCGCCCTGCTGGATGGCGCACACAAGGAGGTGGCGTTGTCGGAGCACGGATGGAGCCCGAGCGGCCCGGACGGGCGGGGGCGGGCGGAGGAAACGGGCGACACCGTGTGGCGGCTGCGCTCCCGGGGGTGCTGGCAGGAGGCGGGCGAACTGCTGCGCCCGGCCGCCGAGCAGGACCCCTCGGTCGCCCTCGGCCGGGCCGAACTCCTCATCGAGCAGTGCCTGTTCACGGCCTCCCACTGGACGCAGGCCGAACAGGCCCTACGGCTGGCGGAGGCCCTCGCCGCCGGCACCGAGCAGCGCGCGGCCGCCGCCTGCGCCCGCGGCTTCCTCGCGTACCTGGCCAGCGTGCTCGGCTCCCGCGACCGGCTCGACGAGGCGCAGGCGGCGCTCGGGCGCACCTCCGCGCTCCTGCCGCCGGACGCGCCCGGGCGCCCGCTGCTGGACTTCCGGCGCGGGCTCGTCGCCGAGAACCTGCTGCGCGACCGCAGCGCCGCCTGGATCGCCTACCGCCGGGCGCACGACGCGGCCGGGGAGCGCGGGGACGAGCTCCTGCGCTCCTACACCTGGCGCCACCTCGCCGCGCTGGCGCTCTCCCGGGGGGACCACATCCGGGCCAGGGAGGGCTTCGACGCCTCCCTGCGGCTGCGCGAGCAACTCGGCTTCACGGTGGGGGTGGCGCCGGCGCTCGCGGCGCTCGCCGAGGTCTCCGAGCCGGAGGAGGCGGCCCGGCTGCGCGCCGAGGCCGCCCGGCTGGTGCACGCCCTGGGCGGCGTGCCGGTCTGGCTCGCGCGCCAGCTGGGCGCCCTGCGCGCGCCGGGGCCTCCCCCGGACGGACGCATCGGGAGCGAGACCCGGGGCACGATCAGCTAAGGTGAGCCTAACCTGGCCGGAGTGAGCAGCACTCCGGCCGGGTTCCGCCTTGCCGTTCCCCGGGCACCGCCATGCCCCGGTCCGGCCGGGCCCGACGGGCCGAGGTGCGGCGCGGCGGGCCCCACCCGGCCCCATGCGCGGCCCCGGTCGACCCGATGGGGCCCGACCATGACCGCGAGCAGCACCCGGCCCGGCCCCGCGCCGTGCGCCCCCCTCACCACCCCGGCGCACACCCCCGCTCCCGCCGCCGACCCCCGCACCCCGGGCGCGTCCGCGTACCACCGGCTGGCCGCGCTCTCCCCGCTGCTGAGCGTGCGTCTGGGCCCGCCCCCCTCCGGCGACGGCTGGCTCACCGCCGCCGACCTCGCCGAACGGCCCGAGGCGGTGCGCGAGCTGATCGGCCACGACGCCCGCCAGGGCCTGGCCCGCTACGAACGGCCCCTGCGGCCGGACGTGGCCGCCGGGTTCGGCCTGCACCGGGCCGTCTGGCCGCTGTCGCTGGTGTTCACCCTGCCCTGGTTCCTGGAGCGGCGGGTGCCGCTGCTCGGGGCCGGGGACGTCGCGCTGCGCCGGGGCGCGGGGTCGGCGGAGCTGACGGTCCGTCCGCGGGGCTTCGTCTGCCTGCCGGACGACCCCGCGGCAGCCGCACCCGCGGCAGCCGTGCCCGCCTCGGCCGCACCCGCCGCAGCCGTTCGCGTCGCGGCCGACGAGCGGGCGCTGGCGGCCGAACTGCGGTGCGCGCTGGACGGGTTCCTCGCCCCGGTGCTGGCCGCCTTCCGCCCCGAGGTGCGGCGCGGCCCCCGGGTGCTGTGGGCGATGGCCACCGACGCGGTGGTGGAGGGGCTCTGGTACGCGGGCGGACTTCTCGGGGAGGCGGAGCGGGCGCGCGACGAGCTGTCCGCGCTGCTCGCGCCCGCCGCACACCCGTCCGGCAGGGCCGACGCGCCCGCTGGGACCGCGCACGCGCCCGGCGCACCGGCCGGGCCCGCTCCCGCCCCGTCCCCCTTCACCCCGGGCGCGGGTTTCGCGGCCCCGGCGCCCGATCGCGGCGACGCCCCCGAGGGCTGCCCGCGCTCCCGGGCCAGTTGCTGCCTCGTCTACACCGTGGCCCCCCGGGACATGTGCGGCGGCTGCCCCCGCGTCATGCGCGGTTGACGAACACCCGCCCGAACCGAAACCGAAAAAGCCCGGAATTCCGGGAATTCCTGCCGCCGAATTCCTATGACAATCAGCTCGGTATGAGGTCAGAAATCCCTCTACTCAGCGCATTGACGGTGAATCGGTCATTCCCCCGCCGAGCATCGGACATGATGGTCCCCGCCATCACGGCGCACACCGCGGTGTGCACATCCGGTGGCACATCCGGTGCAGGAAGCGCGAGGCAGAAAGCGAGGCTGGTTCCGGCGATGAAATTGTCCGACATACCGCTCGGCTGGGCCGTCACCGCAGTGGCGGGGCTGCTGGTCAGCGCCCTCCTGGTGGCCCTGGCCCGGAGCCGGGGCTCCTCCCCCGCCGGCGGGGCGGATTCCTGGGAGCGTTCCGAGGAAAGGCGCCGGCGCAAGGAATCCCTGTACGGCGCGGCCTCCTACACGCTGCTGTTCTGCTGCGCCGGCGTCGCGGCGGCCCTGTCCTTCCACGGCCTGGTGGGATTCGGCATCGAGAACCTGGGCCTGTCGGGGGGCTGGGAGTACCTCGTCCCGTTCGGCCTGGACGGCGCCGCGATGTTCTGTTCCGTCCTCGCCGTGCGCGAGGCCAGCCACGGCGACGCCGCCCTCGGCTCCCGCCTGCTGGTCTGGGTCTTCGCCATCGCCTCGGCCTGGTTCAACTGGGTCCACGCCCCGCGCGGCTTCGGCCACGCCGGCGCCCCCCAGTTCTTCTCCGGCATGTCGATGTCCGCGGCGATCCTCTTCGACCGGGCGCTCAAGCAGACCCGCCGGGCGGCGCTGCGCGAGCAGGGGCTCGTCCCCCGTCCGCTGCCGCAGATCCGCATCGTGCGCTGGCTGCGGGCGCCCCGGGAGACGTACGCGGCCTGGTCGCTGATGCTCCTGGAGGGCGTGCGCAGCCTCGACGAGGCGGTGGACGAGGTCCGCGACGACAAGCGGGAGCGGGCGCTGGACAAGGAGCGGCGCAAGCTGGCCGGACGGCGCGAACGGGCCGAGATCCGGGCCATCAACCGCGGCAGCGGCGGCTGGCGGGGGCGCGGAACCCCGCCCGCCGCACGGCAGTTGGAGCCCGGCTCGGAGACCGCCATAACCGGCGGGCCGCCCGCGCCCCGGGCCGTCGAGGCGGGCGGGACGGCCGAGGCGCCGGAGGGCGCGGCGGGCGGCGCGGCCGGTGGCACCGTCGTCCAGCCCGGGCTCCCGGCCCGTCCGGAGCGGCGCACCATCGACCTCACCGTCGACGAGGACACCGTCACGCTGCCCCGGCTGAACGAGCTGGAGCGCAAACTCAAGGACCTGGAGCAGCAGTTCGGGTGAGCGTCGTCTCCGGTGAGCGGGCGGGTCAGGCGGCCGTGGTGCCGCTGAGCTCGAACCACATCCGCTTGCCGGAGCCGCGCGGCTCCACGCCCCAGGCGTCCGCGAGCGCCTCGACCAGCATCAGCCCGCGCCCGGAGGAGGCCTGCTCCCCGGGCGTGCGGCGGGTCGGCCAGAGGTCCGACTCGTCCTCCACCTCGACGCGCAGCCGCGCCCGGCCGCCGTCCGCCGCAGGCTCGCGGTAGAGCCGGGCGGTGAACATGGCGTCCCGGTCGGTGTGCCGGATGGCGTTGGTGACCAGCTCGGAGGAGAGCAGTTCGGCGGTGTCGATGAACTCGGCCACGCCCCAACGGCGCAGCGCGTCGCGCAGCTCCGCCCGGACCTCGGCGATCCGCGCCAGGTCGGCCTGGCCGACGCGCCTGCGCAGCTGCTGGGCGGCGAGCCCGCCCGAGGGGCCGTCCCAGCGCAGGAGCAGCAGCGCTATGTCGTCCTCGCGCTCGCTGGAGTCGGCGGCCTGGGAGGCGATCCGGTCGGCCAGCTCCTCCAGCGGGTCGCGCTCGGCCGTCTCCGGGTCCGGCAGGTGGCGGGCGAGGGCCCGGGCGAGCCGGTCGATGCCCTCGTCCAGGTCCATGCCGCGCGCCTCGACCAGGCCGTCGGTACAGAGCAGGACGGTCTCGCCCGGGTCCAGGCTGAACCGGGTGACGCGGTACTCCTGGTCGGGGCCGATGCCCAGCGGCAGCCCGCCCGCGACCGGCACCACGGCGGCGCTGCCGTCCGCGCGGCGCACCATCGGGTCGAGGTGGCCGGCCCGCACCGCGTAGACCACGCCGTAGTCGACGTTGACCTCGGCGTAGGTGCAGGTCGCGAAGTGGTCGGTGTCCAGGTCGGCGAGGAAGCGGGAGGCGCGGGCCATCACGGCCTCGGGCGGGTGGCCCTCGGCGGCGTAGGCGCGCAGCGCGATCCGCAGCTGGCCCATGATCCCGGCCGCGTGCACGTCGTGGCCCTGGACGTCGCCGATCACCAGGCCGACGTGACCGCCGGGCAGCGGGACGACGTCGTACCAGTCGCCGCCGATCTGCAGGCCGGAGCCGGCCGCCAGGTAGCGCACGGCCGTGGTCACGCCGGGGACGGACGGGACGGTGCGCGGCAGCATCACCCGCTGCAGGCCCGCCGCGAGCTCGTGCTCGGCGTCGTGCAGCCGGGCGCGGGCCAGGGACTGCGCGACCAGCCCGCCCAGGGTGGTCAGCAGGGTGCGCTCGTCGGCGTCCAGCTCGCGCTCGTCGTCGAAGCTGACCACGCAGATCCCGATCGGCCGGCCGCTGGCCACCAGCGGCAGGTACGCCCAGGAGCCCTTGCCGTTGCGGCTGGTCGGCTCCCACACCTCGGGGTAGCCCTCGCGGAACTCCTCGCGGGTGGAGATGAACACCGGCGCCCGGTGGCGCAGCGCCTCCGAGGCGGGGTGGCCGTGCGGCAGCAGGGTGCGGTCCCACAGGGCCAGGCCCTCGGGGCGGTAGCCGGAGGCGCCGAGGATCTGGGCCCGTCCGGCCTCGAAGGAGGCGAGCACCAGCCCGTCCGGCGGCAGGCCGGGCAGGGGCAGCTCGGTGAACACCCGGGCCACGTCGCGGACGGTGACGGCCTCGGAGAGGGCGCGGGCCGCCTCCTTGATGAAGCGGGAGCGATCCTCGCGCAGCAGGGCCATCCGGTCGGCGTGGTCGCGCTTGTGCAGCTCGACCGTGGCGTCCCAGACGAAGCCGACCATCCGGGACGCCCGCCCGAAGGCGTCGGCCAGCACCCGGCCCCGGAAGCGGACGGCGCGCAGACCGCCTCCCGGGCCGACGGTGCGGTAGTACGCGCCGCACTGGCCGAGCTCCGCCACCGCGCGCTCGACCCGGCGGCGCACCACGGGCGCGTCCTCGGGGTGCAGCAGAGCGAGGAAGGAGGAGGCGGTGCGGTCGAAGCGGCTCTTCCCCGCGTCCAGGCCGACGATCGTGCAGGCCCGCTGGTCGCCCTCCAGGACGTCGCGGCGGATGTCCCAGTCGAAGGAGCCGATGCCGTTGGCGGCCATCGCGGGCTCCAGCCAGTCCGGCATGGTGTCGGCGGAGGCGGGCGGCAGTCCGCCGGAGAGCACCGGGGCCAGACGGGCGGTGGCCAGGTTCGGGGGCATCCGCTGGGAGCCGCGGCGGGAGGACTGCGCGGGCGGGCGGGCCCGGTCGGCGGCCTGCGGGTCGGCGGTACGGCCGGTGGGCCGCGGTTCGGCGGCGGACGCGCCGGGCGGCAGTGCCGGCCCCGGCGACTCGGGCTCAGTGGGCATGCTGCTCCTGCCGCTGCCGTGACGGACCGCGCCGGCCGTTCGGACGGGCCGCGTGGCGGTGTGGTGGTCGTGCTGGATCGGGTCGGTGCGACGGGCGGTGGTCAGTCGAGGTTCGGTCTCCCCGCTGCTTCCCGCACGTGGACACACATTCCCACCATCCTGTCCAATGTTCGGCCGGGCGGCAATGGCAACGGGTCGGAAACCTTCCGTTCCGCCTTCTGTTCAGGGGTTGCTTCGACGACGAACCGAGGCCCGGTTCAGGGCGTCGCGAGTTCGAACCAGGTGACCTTCCCCTCCCCGCGCAGCTGGACGCCCCAGGAGTCGGCGAGCGCCTCCACCAGTTGCAGGCCGCGCCCGGAGGTCGCGTACTCGGCGTCCGGGTCGCGGCGGCGGCCGGGCAGGCGGCTGGTGCCGTCCTGCACCTCGATCCGCAGCCGGTGGTCCGTGCCGAGCACGGCGTCGAAGACCGCGCCCTTGCCCGTGTGCAGCAGCGCGTTGGTGACCAGCTCGGAGGAGAGCAGCTCGGCGGTGTCGGACAGCTCCGGCACCCCCCAGCGGCTCAGCGCCGTGCGCAGCCGGTGGCGCACCGAGCCGACCGCGACCAGATCGGCCGGGTCCAGCGTCAGGTGCAGGCGGCGGTGCAGGGCGCACCCGGGGGCGGGCGCACCCGGCAGCGCCGTGCCCGTGCCCGTGCTCGTACCCGTGCCGCCCATCGGGCCCCCGGCCGGGCCCTGGGGCGGGCTCGCCCGGTAGGCGTCGCCCGAGCCCGTCCGCTGCCGCGGGAATCGCGACTGACCGTCCATCTCCACGTGCCCCCGCCCTGAAATCCGGCCCCCGCCTCCGGAACCCCCGCCGGCCGGGTGGCCTCGTCGATCCGGCCACCCATCGTCATGCCCAGTTGGCGGCGTTTGCAACAGTGTGCGTCCGATCACCCGGGGTGAAAGGGGCACGGGGAGGCCCGCGTGATCCAACTGCCCGCGCCGGACGGGTTTGCGAAGCACGGGGGCCGCATTCGAGCCCCCGTCCGCCCGGCCCCGCGCACACCCGGCCGCCGTCCGCCCCGCCCGGCCGCCCCCGCGCCCCGGGCTGCGCCCCCGGCCCCGCCCCGACGGTCCTCACGGCAGTGCTGGACAGGGCGCGGTGTGCCGGGTTCAATGGCCCGAGAGGTTTGAACGCCGTTCTAAACGTCCCCTGAGGCCTCCGACCCGTATAGGACTCCACGATGACCACCCCCACGCCCGCCTCCCTCGGCTACCGGATGCCCGCCGAGTGGCACCCGCACGAGCGCACCTGGATGGCCTTCCCCACGGTCAACCCCACCTTCGAGAGCCCCGAGCAGCTGCACGCCGCCCGCCGGGCCTGGGCGGCCGTCGCCGACACGATCGTCCGGTACGAGCCGGTGACGCTGATCGTCAACACCGGGGAGACGGAGGAGGCCCGCACGTACGTCTCCGAGCGGGTCGAGATCGTGGAGCGGCCGCTCAACGACGCCTGGATGCGCGACATCGGCCCGTCCTTCCTCGTCGACGGCAAGGGCTCCGTGGCCGCCGCCGACTGGATCTTCAACGGCTGGGGCGCGCAGTCCTGGGCCCGCTGGGACAAGGACGAGGACATCGCCGAGCACATCGGCGAGCTGACGGGCGTGCGCCGCTTCGCCTCCCGGCTGATCAACGAGGGCGGCGGCATCCACGTCGACGGCGAGGGCACGGTGCTCGTCACCGAGACCGTCCAGCTCGGCGAGGGCCGCAACGCCGACTGGACCAAGGAGGAGGTCGAGGCCGAGCTGCACGCCTTCCTCGGCACCACCAAGGCGATCTGGCTGCCGCGCGGACTCACCCGCGACTACGACGAGTTCGGCACCCGCGGGCACATCGACATCGTCGCCTCCTTCGTCCGCCCCGGCGTCGTCCTCGCCCACGTCCAGCCGGACCCGGCCCACCCCGACCACGCCGTCTGCCAGGAGCTCGTCGCGATCCTGCGCGCCTCCACCGACGCCAAGGGCCGGCCGCTGGAGGTCGTCGAACTGCCCGCCCCCACCGTCCTGCTGGACGAGGACGGCGAGCCGGTCGACTACTCCTACATCAACCACTACGTGGCCAACGGCGCCGTCGTCCTCTGCGCCTTCGACGACCCGCGCGACCAGCAGGCCGCCGCCGTCCTCGCCGAGGCCTACCCCGGGCGCACCGTGGAACTCGTCGACGCCCGCGAGATCTTCGCCAACGGCGGCGGCATCCACTGCATCACCCAGCAGCAGCCCCGGGCCTGACCTCCGCCCCGGGCTGCCCCGGGCGGGAGCCGCGCGCTCCCGCCCGGGTAGCCTTCCTCACTCCGCACCACCGAGGGAGAGTGCCCATGGCGGACGCCCGCCCGCGCCGGCCCGCGCGCCCCCGCGAAGAGGTCTACGCCACCGCGCGGGCCGCGATCGCCGAACACGGCCTGGCCAAACTCACCATGGCCGGGCTCGGCAAACAGCTCCGGATGAGCGCCGGCCACCTCCTCTACTACTTCGGCAGCAAGGACCAGCTCCTCCTCGAAACCCTGCGCTGGAGCGAGGACCAGCTCGGCGCCCGCCGCCGCGAAGCCCTCGCCGACCGCACCCGCGACCCCTGGGCCCGCCTCGACGACTACCTGCGCCTCTACCTGCCCGAAGGAGCCGGCGACCCGCGCTGGATCCTCTGGGTCGAGGTGTGGGGCCGCTCCCCCGCCAGCGCCGAGATCCGCCGGGGCCAGCAGGAGATCGAGGCGCCCTGGCAGGCCGACCTCGTCGCCCTGATCGACGAGGGCACCGCCACCGGCCACTTCACCCCCGGCCCCTCCGCCCCCCGCGCCCTCCAACTCCGCGCCCTCCTCGACGGCCTCTCCGTCCCCCTCGCCATCGGCCTCCCCGACACCCACCGTTCGACGACCCTCAGCCACGCCATGGCCGCTGCCCGTGCCCTGCTGCGCAGCTGACCGACTCCGGGGCGGGGGGAGTAGGGGCTCGCACGGGAACTGCGGCGACGGGGCCATCATGTCGCCGAAGGACCCGGTGAACTCGTGGGGCGCCTCGGCCAGTTCGCGCCGCACAGCCCCGGACCCCAGGTTCGAATCGGCGAGCCAGGGGCGCATGTCACCGCCGAGGCGGCCGACCGCCAGCAGGATCGTCGCGAGGTCGTACGGGGCCCCGGCCGCCGCCGCTGCCAACTGCCGGAGGACCAACGGGCGTTGCGCCGCGGTCTCCGAGTGGCGGGCCGGCGAGCCGACGGCTGCGGCGGCACACGCCCTGCGCCTGCCCCGCCCCGAGGCGAGGTGCGGCAGCACTCGCCGCAGGAGCGTCGGCGCGAGGTCGAAGCAAGCCAACGCCGCCTGGTCCAGGACGAGTTCACCGATGCCCGTACCGTCCTGCCGGTACCGCTCGCGATCGTCGGCGGCTGACAGGTAGCCCTTCGTCCAGGCCCGCAGCTCCGGCGCGCGGGCCTGGCCCCGGACGCGGACGTCTGCGGCCCGGTCGCCGAGGTCGGCGGAGACGCCGACCGCGTACAGGTGAACGAGCATCACGTCCGCCGGCGTGGGGGTCGTCGGGGCCGAGCATCGGATCGTCCAGCAGCCCGGCGGCGCGCAGCGCGGTCGGCGCCGTCGCGGGCCAGGCCCCGCAACCCCGACGGATCGTCACCGCCCACAGGTGCGAGTACCCGTCGGCGAGGGCCCGCGCATCGTCCCCGAGGAGAGCCGCCAGGCGCCGCGGCGTATCGCTCGCGGGCCCCTCGGCGTGAAAGAGCCCGGACCAGTCCACATCCCCTACACCGCGGATGCTGCCACAGCGCCCCGACAGCCGCCGCCCCGCTGGGGAGGCCGGACACAGTCGAGAAGCCCTGCTGTGCGCCCGGGGCGATCAACGCCCTTGTGCAGCCTGAGGAAGAGGCCGCCGCCTCTGTGCGGTGCAGGAAGTCGGCCGGGCCGACTTCCCATGCGTTGGCCTCGACGGCCTGCGGCAGACGACAGCAGATCGCGTCCATCGACCTCTCCCCGGCTCAGCCGACTTCTCGTGCGCAGGCCCTGTGGGTGGCGTAAGGGGCCGACCCGGAACGCACATGCGGTGGTGGCGCAGGAAGTCGAGGGGGTCGACTTCCTGCGACGGTTGGGCTCGGGTGGGGGTTATTCGGTCCAGATGGCGGCGGCGGTGCGGTCGTCGGCGTAGCCCTTGGCGCGGACTTGGACCTGGCGGAGGAAGTCGACGGTGCCCGGGGGGTGGGGGTGGGTCCAGTGGGAGGAGAGGAAGTGGGCGACGGCGGGTTCGTCGGCGAGGGGGCGGGCCAGGCCGGGGGTGCAGAGGAGCAGGATGTCGCCCGGGGTCGCGGGGACGAGGCGGAAGCGGAAGGGGCGCGGCTCCGGGGCGGGGGCCTCCGGGGCGGGGGGCTGGCCGTCCGGGTGGTGGAGGAGGCGGGCCGCGTAGGCGTCGATCCAGTGGCCGGAGCGCAGCAGGTAGAGACCGCCCGGGCCGACGCCGAAGGCGGCCCGGTAGCCGGCCTCCGGGTCCAGCGACACCATCAGGCAGTGCAGCGAGGCCGTCTCCTCGCCGGGGGCCAGGGCGCGCAGCGGGGCGGCGGCGCCGGTGGCGAGGCGCTGGAGGCCGTAGCGGAGGCGGTCGCGGGCCCCGGCGCGAAGGTCGGCGGCCAGGCCGTCGCGGCTGCGCCCGATCGCGGCGGCGAGTTGGCGGGCGGCCTCGCCGGCGGCGGTGGCGACGGCCTGCGGGGTGAGCGCCTGCTCCTCGGCGGAGCCCGTGCGGCCGAAGCCGCCGAGGACGGCGAGCAGGAGGCCGTCCGGGCCGTCGCCGAACCTGGTCACCAGCAGGGTGTCGCGCCGGGGTTCGCCGCGGTAGCGGGCGGAGTCGCCCCGGACGGAGACGGCGCGCAGCACGGTCGGGCCGTACTGGGCGCCCTCCAGGGCGGTGTCGGGGGCGAGCGCGGCGAGCTCGTGCGGGTCGGCCTCGGGGACGGCGGTCGGCTCGGGCCCGTACGTCGGGGGGCGCTCGCCGACGTGCGGGACGGCGGGCGGCTCCTCGGCGAGCGGGGAGCGGGTGGCGGCGGGGCGCTGGTCGGGGACGGTGGCGGTCGGGGGAACCGGCTCGGGTTCGGCGATCGGGGGGCGGGCGATGGCGACGCGCGGGTCGGGGACGGTGGCGGTCGGGGGAACCGGCTCGGGCTCCGGATCGGGCTCCGATTCGGCTTCCGGTTCGGCTTCCGGTTCGGGTTCGGGCTCCGGATCAGCCTCGGGCTCGGCGTCGCGTTCGGCTTCCGCCGGGGTCTTGTCCAGGGAGACGGGCTCGGCCGTGAAGGAGGGGGCGGGGAACTTGTGGGTGGCCTCCGGGGCGTACTCGGGGCCGATGACGTCGATCGCGGTCTCGAACCAGTCGTCGATGCTGTCCCGCACGTCGCTGTCCCGTACCTCGCTGTCCCGCACCTCCGGGGCGGCGGCGGGTTCAGGGGCGGCTGCAGGAACGGGAGGAGGGGGTGGCGCCACCTCCGGCTCCGCGGTCCGCTGCCGCCCGATGAGCCCGACGGCCGTGTCGAACCAGTCGTCGACGGTGCCCGCCCCCGCGTCCGCGTCCGGGGTGTCGGGGAGGGTGCCGGCAGGGCCCTGGTAGACCGCGTCCCACCAGCCGTCGTCCGGCCGGTGCGGCTGTGCGGGTGCACCCTGCTTGCTCATCTGGCGGCTCCTGGTCGTCCATGGTCCCGCGCCGCCCCCGGCGGGCCGGGCTCGACGTCATTGTCTCCAAGTGCAACGACCGTGTCCGGGTTTCGGCGACAACCGGTCATCGACCGGAGCATCCCGGCCACGGCCTCGACCAGCCGTTTCGCCTGGGGCTTCTCCACCCGTTCACCGGGGGCTCCGGTGCCGCCTCCGACCCGTTCCGTCCGCGTTTGCCGGATGTACCCGGAGCAGGCCGTTTCCTGGCCGTTCCCGCTCCCCGACGGCGGAAAATGGCGGGCCAGGAGGGGCATCGCTTCACTCGTTCGGCTGATTAAATGTCCGCATGACCGCGTCGGCCCCCAGCTCGCCCCGACCGGGGAGGGCCGCGATGGCGGGCCGCCCGGCGGCTCTGTGGGTGTTGCTGCTGGTCGCGCTGCTGGCGATGCTGCCCTGCGCGGGCCAGGCGAAGGCGCTGGACGCCGCCGCCCACCCGGCCCCGACCCGCTCCCCCGCCGTCACCCTGGTGACGGTCGCGACGGGCGACCAGCAGCCGGGCCCGCAGGACGGCCCCGCGCACGCGGCGGACCGTCCGTACTACGGCGGGGACCAGAGCCACTGGATCCTGTGCACCGCCGACGGCGAGCAGCGCCGCGGCAACGGCTGCTCCAGCCACCCGTTCTGCCCGCAGGACGCCCAGCTGCCCAACCCGCCGCCACAGCCGCAGCCCGCCGTGACCCTCGTCCCGGTGGTGCCCGAGGCGCCGCCCCGCGTGCTGCGGGCCGGACTGCTGGACGGTCCGCGCCCGGCGCCCGACCTGCACCTGCTCCAAGTCCAACGGTCCTGAGCGGAACCCACCCGCCGGTGCCCCGCCGGCGGACTCGACCGCACCTCCTCCCACCTCACACGACCGCCGCGCCCGCCCCCGGAGCGCGGTGAAGAGAAGGACGACCACCATGGGTTCCGCCTCGAAGCAGTCCAACAAGTCCGGCGGCAAGCAGGCCAACGTCGACCGTCGCGCCCGGATAGCCGAGCTGCGCGCCGTCGAGCAGCGCCGCGACCGCCGCAACAAGATCATCGCCTCGGTGGCGGCGGGCGTGCTGGTCGTCGGCGCGATCGCCGCCGGCACCTGGGTCGTGATGGACCAGAACAAGCAGAAGGAGGACCGCCAGGCGGCCGCGAACGCGGACATCCCCGGTGTGAAGACCTTCGGCGACCTGACCCGCAACCACGTCAAGGAGAAGGTCACCTACCCGATGACCCCTCCGGTCGGCGGTGACCACAACGCGATCTGGCTGGACTGCATGGGCCACGTCTACGACCAGCCGGTGGAGAACGAGCGCGCCGTCCACTCCCTGGAGCACGGCGCGGTGTGGGTGACGTACAACGGCAAGGCCACCCCGGACGACATCAAGACCCTGTCCGACAAGGTGAAGAAGACCCCGTACTCGCTGATGAGCCCGTACCCGGACGAGCAGGGCACCATCACCCTGAACGCCTGGAGCACCCAGCTGGTCGTCGACAGCGCGACGGACCCGCGCGTGGAGCAGTTCTTCACCAAGTACGTCCAGGGCAAGCAGACCCAGGAGCCCGGCGCCTCCTGCACCATGGGGCAGATGTGACCGGCCCCGCGCACGAGGAGCACGCCGCCGGGAACGGCGCCGTCGAGAAGGGCGCCGTCGAGGAGGGTGCCGTCGAGGAGGGTGCTCAGGCCCCCGCGCCGCGCCGGCGCCTGTGGTGGCCGGCCGCCCTCGCGGCCGCGGTGGCGCTGGCGCTCGGCGTGCCGGCCCTGGTCGCCGGCGGGTCGTCGGCCTCCGGCTCGTCCTCGCTGTCCGTCCCGGCGGACGACTCGGCCGAGGCCGGGTTCGCCCGCGACATGGCGACCCACCACCAGCAGGCGGTGGACCTGTCGTTCATCGTCCGGGACCGCACCACCGACGAGCCGACCCGTACCCTCGCCTTCGACATCATCAACACCCAGGCCAACCAGCGCGGGATGATGATGGGCTGGATCGACCAGTGGGGGCTGTCCCAGCACTCGGCGGCCGCACCGATGGCGTGGATGAGGATGGGGCACGAGTACGCGGCCCACGACGGTTCGCTGATGCCCGGCATGGCCACCAACACCCAGCTGGCGAAGCTGCGTTCGCTCAGCGGGCGCGACGCCGAGGTGTTCTACCTCCAGCTGATGATCGAGCACCACAAGGGCGGCGTCGAGATGGCCCAGGGCTACGTCGACGCGGCGAAGAACGACACCGAGAAGCGGCTCGCCCAGTCGATGGTCGTGGCCCAGACCTCGGAGGTCCAGCTGATGACCGACATGCTCAAGGAGCGCGGCGCAGCCCCCGGCGTTCCCGCCTCCTGAGCCCCGCACCGCCCCGGGCGGCCGGGGTGCGCACTCGACGCGCACCCCGGCCGCCCGCGTTCACCCCACTTGGAGCACAGCGCATGACCCCCGACGCCCCCTGGCTGATCACCGGCCTCGGCAACCCCGGCCCGTGGTTCCGCAGGACGCGGCACAACGCGGGCTTCCTGGCCGTGGACCGGCTGGCCGAGCGCCACGGCGCCCGGTTCCGCCGCAGCGGGATCGCCACCATGGTCACCGAGATCGAGGTGGACGGCCGCCGGGTGCTGCTGGCCAAGCCGCTGTGGGTCATCAACTGGGCCGGCCGCCCGACCGCCGCCCTGATGCGCCGCCGGGGCGTGCCGGTGGACCGGCTGGTGGTCGTGCAGGACGACCTGGACTTCCCGTACGGCACCGGCAGGCTCAAGCGCGGAGGCGGGCCGGGCGGCCACAACGGCGTGCGCTCGGTGGGCGACGTGCTCGGCACCCGCGACTTCGTCCGGCTGCGCTTCGGCATCGGCCGTCCGCCCAAGGGGCAGAGCGTCGGCGACTACGTGCTGAAGAGCTTCACGGAGGATGAACTGGCCGCGATGCCGGGCCACTTGGACCGCTGCGCGGACGCCCTGGAGACGCTGGTGCGGCTCGGCCTGAACCGGGCCCAGGACGCGCTGAACGTCACGCCCGCCGTCTGACGACCCTGCCCGCCCCGGCTGCGGCCCCGCCGCCGACCGGCCCGCTCAGCAGCGCCGCCGAGGCGGCGACGGCCGCGAGGGCGAGCAGGACCGTCCGCCCACCGGACTCGGCGCCCGCCAGGTGGACACCGAGGAAGGGCAGCGCCGTGCCGAGCGCGGTGCCGAGGCTGCGCGCCATGTTGACCATGCCGCCGCCGACCGCCGCGCACTCGGCCGGTATCGCCCGCATCACCAGCGCGTTGTTGGCGGGCAGCAGCAGGCCCAGCCCGTAGCCGGCGAGCAGCAGCGGGCCCGCCGTGGCCGGCCCGGCGCCGTGCACCGGGAGCAGGGCGAAGAGCAGCAGTCCGAGCCCGGCGAGCACGGCCCCGGCGCGGCAGCGCGTCACGTCCGACCAGCCGCGCGGCAGCAGGGCGCCGCCGACGGTCGCGGCGACGGCGAAGGCGGCGGGCAGCGCGGTGATCACCAGCCCGGCCCGGGCGACGGGCACGCCCGCGCCGGTGAGCAGCACCGGCCCGAGCACCAGCGGGCAGAACAGCAGCAGGTACCCGATCAGCGCGACCAGCAGCCCGGAGCGCACGCCCGGGGTGTTGACCAGCCCGGGCGCGAGGATCGGCCGGGCGGCCCGCCGCTCCTGGCGCACCAGGGCGAGGGTGAGGGCCGCGGAGGCGAGCAGGAGGACGGCGACGGCCCAGCCGGGCAGCGGCAGGCCGGAGGCGGTGGACAGGGCGAGCAGCAGCGCGGTGGTGGCGCCGGTGAGCAGCAGGAGCCCGGGAAGGTCGAACCTCCCCTCCTCGCGCGGGAGTTGCGCCACCGTCACCCCGTCCCGGCGCCGGGCGCGCGGGAGTGGAACCACTGCCGCCCCGTCCCGGCACCGGGTGCGCGGCAGCAGGAACCAGCCCGCCAGGATGCCGAGCACGCCGATCGGCACATTGATCCAGAACACCCACCGCCAGGAGGCGTGCGCCACCAGCAGCCCCCCGAGGCTGGGCCCGAGCGCGAGGCCGAGCCCCTGGGCGGCGGCCTGGATGCCGAGCGCCCGGCGCATCGCGTGCTCGGGGACGCTGCGGGCGACGATGGCGACGCTGTTGGCCTGCATCATCGCGCCGCCGACGGCCTGGACGGCCCGGAAGGCGACCAGCAGGCCGAGGCTGCCGGACAGTCCCGCACCGAGGGAGGCGAGGGCGAAGACGGCGAAGCCGCCCAGGTACACGGTCTTGCGGCCGACGATGTCGGAGAGCCAGCCGACCGGGGCGAGCAGGGCGACCAGCACCAGCAGGTAGGAGAGGGCGACCCACTCGACGGCGGCGAAGCCCGCGTCGAAGTGGCGACCGAGGGCGGGGAAGACGAGCGCGGTGACGCTGGCGGTGAGCTGCCCGAGGAAGGCGCCGAGGCAGACCGTGCCGACGGCCAGCCAGTGGGCGTGCCGCCAGCCGGCGATGCCGCGGGGTCGGGGCCGCTCGGCGAGCAGCCGCGCGGCGAAGGCGGTGGCGTCCATGACACGAATATATCGGATACAGATATGTTCTTTCTACGAGTAGATCGAGGTGCGACGAAAATGCGTTCGCACGACGACGAGGAGTGACCGCGGACGGCCGCCGCGAGGGCGTCCACGAAGGGCCGGTCCGAGGCGTGGGCGCGCGCCCGGCAGCGTCCGTACCAGGAGATACGCTGTCCGCCATGCCGTCGTCACCACAGGTTCCCGAACCCGTCGCCGAAGATCCCGCCGGGGAGCCAGGGGAACCACCCGCGGACCAGGCGGTCGAGCACGCCCGGCGGCTGACCGACACCGTCACCCGGCTGCGCCGCGCCCTGCGCAGCAGCATCCGCACCGACTACCCGTGGGAGTCCCTGCCGATGGCGCAGGTCGAACTCCTCCAGACCCTCGCCGCCGCACCGCTGCGCGTCGGCGAACTCGCCGCCCGCCAGCGCCTCGCCCCCAACACCGTCAGCGGGCTGATCGGCAAGCTCCTCGACGCCGGGTTCGTCGACCGCCAGGCCGACCCCGGCGACCGCCGCACCGCCCGCATCGCCCTCACCCCCGCCGGGCGGCGCCAGCTCGACGACTGGCAGCACGCCCACGAACGCCGCATCGCCACCGCCCTCGACGCCCTCGAACCCGGCGAGCGCGCGGCCGTCGTCCAGGCCCTGCCGGCGCTGGAGCAGCTCGCCAAAGCCCTCGCCCAGCCCGCCGAGCAGGGCTGAGGCCCTGCGGAAAACCCCCTGGTCGTACGGGGGGCCACGGGGCTACCGTCCAGGGGCATGACCCTCGCGGAGATCACCATCGAGCCCTGGACCGACGCCGACCTCGCGCTGCTGCGCCGCGTCAACACCCCCGCGATGAAGGTGCACGTCGGCGGGCCGGAGAGCGAGAAGCAGCTGCTCGTCCGGCACGCGCGCTACCTCGACTTCGTCCCCTCCGGCCTCGGCTGCATGTACCGGATCGTGCTGCCCGGCGGCGAGGCCGTCGGGACGGTCGGCTACGGCACCCGGACGTGGCTCGGCGGGACGGTGCACGAGATGGGCTGGAACGTCCTGCCCGAGTACCAGGGGCGCGGCATCGCGGTGGCCGCCACCCGGGCCGCCGTCGACGCCGCCCGGCGGGAGGCCGCCCACCGGTACCTGCACGCCTTCCCCTCCGTGGACAACCCCGCCTCCAACGCGGTGTGCGCGAAGGCGGGGTTCACGCTGGTCGGCGAGACGGACTTCGAGTTCCCGCCCGGGCGCTTCATGCGCAGCCACGACTGGCGGGTGGACCTGAGCAGCGCCGACTAGAACAGCGTGCCGCTCTCCAGCTCCAGCAGCCACCGCTTGCGGTCCACTCCGGCCGCGAAGCCGGTGAGGGCGCCGTTGGCGCCGAGGACCCGGTGGCAGGGGCGCACGATCAGCAGCGGGTTGGCGCCCACCGCCCCGCCGACGGCGCGCACCATGCGCGGCTCCTGGCCGGCCAGTTCGGCGAGTTCGCCGTAGGTGACGGTGGCGCCGTACGGGATCTCGTCCAAGGCCGCCCAGATGCGGCGGCGGAACTCGGTGCCCACCGGCGCGAGGGGCAGGTCGAAGGTCGTGCGCTCGCCCGCGAAGTAGGCGGTCAGCTGGGCGACGGGCTCGGCGAGCGCCTCCGGGTCCAGCGCCCAGGCGTCGTCGGGCTCGGCCAGGGCGTACTTCTGGCCGGGCGCGGTGACGGTGGCCAGCGCGGCCGGGCCGCCGCCCTCCGGCAGCACGCCGCTCAGCAGCAGGCGGCCGAAGGGGCTCTCCATGGTGGTGTAGACGGTGGTGCTCATGCTGCGGTGTGCTCCGTTTCCGTACGGGTGGCGTTCAGGTCGTTCGAGGGGCCGGCCCAGAGCCGGTGGACGGCGTAGGAGCGCCAGGGGGCCCAGGCCTCGGCCGCGCGGGCGGCGGACTTGGGGTCGCCCGGGGCGCCGAGCCGCAGGAGGCCGTGCTTGACGCCGATGTCCGTCGGCAGGAAGACGTCGGGGTCGCCGAGGGCACGCATCCGCAGGTAGCCGACCGTCCACGGGCCGATGCCGGGCAGGGCCAGCAGCCGCGCGGCGGCCTCCTCGCGGTCGACGCCGCTGTCCAGGCGGACGGCGCCCTCGGCGAGGGCCGCGCACAGGCCGGTGAGGGCGCGGCGGCGGGCGACGGGCATCGCGAAGTCCTCCGGGTCGGCGACGGCCAGGGCGGCCGCCGTCGGGAAGAGCAGGCGCAGGCCGCCGCTGGGCTCGGGCAGCGCGGCGCCGTACTTCTCGGCGAGCCGGCCCGCCAGGGTGCGGGCGGCGACCACGGTGACCTGCTGGCCGAGGACGGCGCGCACGGCCAGCTCGTGCGGGTCGACGTGACCGGGCGAGCGCAGCCCGGGGCGCTCGCGCACCAGCGCCCCGAGGACGGGGTCGGCGCCGAGCTGCCCGTCGACGGTGTCCGGGTCGGCGTCCAGGTCGAACAGGACGCGCAGGCGCTGGACGGCGGTCGGCAGGTCGCGCAGGTCGGCGAGCAGCAGACGGCAGTCGAGCCAGCCACGGGTGCGGGGCTCGCCGGGCGCCAGGCCGTCGACCTCGGCGATGCCGTGGCCGTACGGGAGCGCGAGGGTGCGGCGGTAGGTGCGCACGCCCGGCCGCGCGCCGGGGACGACCTCCTCCACGCCGGGGACGGCGCGCAGGGCCAGGAAGTCGATCAGGTGGTCGGAGTCCAGCGCGCCCCGGTAGGCGAGGCGCAGGTGCAGGCCGCCGGCCGGGGTCGAGGTGCGGCGCCCGGCGGCGACCTCGGCGCGCAGGCCGCTGGGGGTGCGGTCGTAGACCTCGCGGACGGTGTCGTTGAACTGCCGGACGGAGGCGAAGCCGGCGGCGAACGCGACGTCGGTGACGGGGAGTTCGGTCGTCTGCAGGAGCAGCCGGGCGGTCTGGGCGCGGCGGGCGCGGGCCAGGGCGATGGGGCCGGCGCCGAGTTCGGCGGTGAGCTGGCGCTGCAACTGGCGGGCGCTGTAGCCGAGGCGGTCGGCGAGGCCGGCGACACCCTCGCGGTCCACCAGGCCGTCGCCGATCAGCCGCATGGCCCGGCCGACGAGGTCCGCCCGGTGGTTCCACTCCGGCGAGCCGGGCACCGAGTCGGGGCGGCAGCGGCGGCAGGCGCGGAAGCCCGCGCCCTGGGCGGCGGCGGCGCTCGGGTAGAACCGGCAGTTGACGCGCTTGGGGGTCACGGCGGGGCAGCTCGGGCGGCAGTAGATGCCGGTGGTGGTCACGGCCGTGAAGAAGACCCCGTCGAAGCGGGAGTCCCTGCTGTCCACGGCCCGGTACCGGATGTCGTCGTCGATCACGCTGTCCAGTCTGCGCGATCGGGGGCGGGGGTGACTGGCGGAAATCGGACACGACCGTCCGGGGGTCACGCACGGAGTCGCGCACGGGGTTACGCGTGGGGTTGCGCACGGGTCACGCACGCCTGAGGACGCAGTCGCCGCAGATGCCCGCGCCCGGGACGCGGTAGTAGAGGCAGCAGTTGCGGCGGCGGTAGGCGATCGGGGCGGGCGTGAACTCTCCGGCCTGGGCGAGCGGGCCGGTGGTGAGCAGGGTGGTGACCGCGGGCAGGGTGGGATGCGGGGCGCCGGCGGCGCGGGTGTGCAGCATACGGGCGGCGCCGACCAGGGCGGAGGCGGCGTTGCCGCGCAGGACGTGGGCGGACAGGCCGTAGCGGGCGCGCATCGCGGCGCCGAGCGGGTCGAGGGTCGCGGCGAGGACGGTCGCGGCCAGGGCGTCGGCTGCCGGCGTGGTGGGGGCGGGGGCTGGGTTCGGGGCGGCTCGCGTGGTGGGGGCGGGGGCTGGGTTCGGGGCGGCTCGCGTGGTGGGGGCGGGGGCTGGGTTCGGGGCGGCCGGCGTGGTGGGGGCGGCTCGCGTGGTGTGGGCGAGCTCCCCGCCGGGCTGCTCGGGCAGCCACGGCGGGAGCGGGCCGCTCTCCACCCGGCGCCAGTGCAGGCGCTCCGGGTCGAGGTCGGGCACCCGCCCGGTGAACGCCAGGACGCCCAGGGCGACGGACCACAGGCGCGCGGCCACGCCCAGGTGCAGCGTCGAGGCGGCCACCCGGCGCTGCCGGGTGGCCAGGCTGCGGGCGACCTCGTCGACGTACTCGTCCAGCACGGCCGGGGAACGGTGGAGGTCGGCCAGCGGCCGGAAGGCGTCCGCGTCCGGGCGCGGCCCGACCGCGAGCGTGAAGTACGGGCTGACGGCGTCGAGCCGGGCGAGGGTTTCGGCGGTCACCATGGGTTTCAACCTACGCCCGGGGGCTTCCCCCTCCCCCTCCCCCCGCCCACCCTCCGCCACCCACCACCCGGCGCCGCCCGCCCACCACCCACTCACCCATTCACGCACCCACCTGCGGCGCACCCACTGACCCCGCGCACCCGCGCACCCACTCATCTGCGCGCTCACTCACCCGCGCCCACTCACCCACGAACGAACCCGCGCGCCAACTCACCCGCACGCCCGCCCACTCACGCGCCCGCTCACCCACGCACCTCGCCCCGGCCCCGATATTCGGGGGCCGTTCGTCCACCCGGCGGCTACGCTCCACGGCATGAGCGAGCAGCCCTACTCCGGCCCGGACGACCCGCGCGTCGCCGCCCTGCCTCCTTGTGAGTTCGCGTTCCCCGGCCCGCTACGCGACCAGCTGGTCGCGGCCGTGCTCAGCGGGGCCAAGACCAGCACCACCGGCCTGGTCGCCGACTACGAGCACGAGGGCGAGCCCCTGCCGCAGGCCGGGAAGACGGCCTCCGTGCTCGATTCGGACGGCCGCGCGGTCGCCGTGATCGAGACCACCGAGGTTCGCGTCGTCCCGCTCAGGGAGGTCGACCTCCAGCACGCCATCGACGAGGGCGAGGACTACAGCACCCTCGCCGGCTGGCGCGCGGCGCACGAAGAGTTCTGGAGCAGCCCGGAGTTGCTCGCCGCCCTCGATGACCCGGGATTCACCGTGGACGACTCCACCCTCGTCGTGCTGGAGCGGTTCCGGCTGGTCGCCGACCTCCGCTGAGCCCGCGCGGCCCGGCGGTGGTCGGCCGACCAGCGGCCGCCCCGGTGTCAGCGCTTCACCGAACCTCCTGCCGCACGCATCGACTTGTTGATCGTCTTCCACTTCTTCAGCCGCTCGGTGGCCAGCCGGGCGTCCGAGCGCGAGGCGATCCACTCGTTCTCACGCTGGAGCTTGAGGTAGCTGTCCATCCGCCGCTGCGGCAGGCTGCCGTCCTCCAGCGCCGCCTGGACGGCGCAGCCGGGCTCGCTGCGGTGCCCGCAGTCGTGGAAGCGGCAGTCCTCGGCCAGCTCCGCTATGTCGGCGAAGGCGAGGTCGACGCCCTCGCCACCGTAGAGGCCGACCTCGCGCAGCCCGGGGGTGTCGATGAGCACGCCGCCGCCGGGCAGCGGGATCAACTCCCGGGTGGTAGTGGTGTGCCGGCCCTTCTGGTCGACCTCGCGGGCCTCCTGGACGGCCATGGCCGTGGTGCCCGCGAGGGCGTTGGTGAGCGTGGACTTGCCGACGCCGGACTGGCCGATCACGGCCGTCGTGCCCGGGGTGCAGGCCCGCAGGACGTCGATGCCCTCGCCCGTCTCGGCGCTCACCACGAGCACCGTGACCCCGGGGGCGACCGCCTCGACGTCGGCGCGGATGAACTCCGCGTCGTCGACGAGGTCGGCCTTGGTGAGGACGACCACCGGCTCGGCGCCGGACTCCCACGCGAGGGCGAGGAAGCGTTCGATCCGGCCGAGGTCGGGATCGGCGGCGAGCGAGGAGGCGATCAGCACGGTGTCGACGTTGGCGGCCAGCACCTGGCCGTCGGAACGCTTGCCGGCGACCTTGCGGATGATCGCGGTGGAGCGGGGCAGCAGCGCGGAGACCGCCGCCATGGGCTGGGCGTACAGGTCGGCCGCCGCCCAGTCGCCCGTGCAGGGGCAGTTGATCATGTCGGCATCGCCGACGGGACGGGTGTCGAGGCGGACGGTGCGCGCCTCGCCCGTTTCCGGGTCGGCGATCACCGCGTCGCACTGGCCGCGGTCGACCCGGACGATCCGGGCCGGGACGAGCCCGGCCTCGGCCAACGGGGCGAACTCCTCGGCGAGTTCGGACGACCAGCCGTAGCCGGACAGGGGGGACTCGATCGAGTCGGAGGAGGAAAAGCCGGAGATGGAGGTGGCGTTGAACAACGCAGTGGGCCCTTCGGGAGGAGAACGACCCGGCGGGCTACGGCTGACGCGAAAGCGAAGCGGTCAGCCTGCGGCCGGGACAAGGAGGTGAACGCGCGTGCTGCCCAGGGCAGCTATCGGGGCGACAACGACCACGGGACTCACCTCCTGCTCTCTACTCCTCGGGCTGCCCAACGGCGCCCGAACCGGACGGGAGAAACGCTAGCGGACCAACCGGCTGGTGCCAACCGGTTTTTGACCTGCGGAAACGCGGCGAAACCGCGGCAGAAACGCGACGGGAGACGGCGGGTAGCGGCGGGGACCGGCGACAAAGGGCGGGGAAAAGCGCCGGAACTACCCGCCGTACCGGTGCTTGAGGGTGGGGTCGTCCAGCCACCAGGGCCGCATCCCGGCCTCCTCCTCCTCGGGCCGCCCCTCCTCCCGCGCCTGCGCCGCGGCGGCCGCGTAGCGGGCGTCCAGTTCGGCGTCCACCGCCTTGATCTCCTCCCGCCCCTGCACCACCATCCGCCGCACCAGCGCGGCCAGGAACGGCAGCCCGACGAGGTCCCCGAGCACCCAGAAGGCGTTGCCGCCCCAGGTCTGGTCCTGCGCCAGGCTCGGCCCCCAGGGCCGTCCGAGCGCGACGTAGTGGTGCTCGGCGACGAGGTGCCCGCCGTAGATCAGCACCAGCCCGAGCCCGGCGTCGAAGATGACCTCGGCGAAGGTGATGAACAGCCCGACCAGGTGCGGGTACTCGTGCCCGACCGGGTCGATCTGCAGCCGCGGCCAGAAGTAGGCGAGCCCGAGCAGCACCAGGGACAGGTGCAGCACCATGTTGCCGGTCCCGCTGGAGACCGACCACGCGTACCAGGGCGTGAAGTACAGCACCCACGGCGGCGCCATCAGCAGCGCCGTGGACACGGCCGGGAACATCAGCACCTTGGACGGCCGGCTGCGCAGCGCCCGCAGGATGCGCTCGCGCCGCCCCTCGGGCGAGGCGGCGACCAGCAGCGAGACGGGCGCGCCGAGCGCCAGCAGCAGCGGGACGACCATGAGCAGCAGCACGACCTGCACGGCCCGGTCGGTGAACAGGATGCGGTCGTAGACGCCGAGCCCGGAGCAGGTGCACCAGATCCACAGCAGCAGCCCGCCGAGGAAGGCCGCCGTGCGGGTGGGCTGCCAGCGCCCGCCCCCGGTGAGGCGGACGGTGCGCACCGCCGCGAGGTACCAGGCGCCGGCGAGCACCGAGAGGGCGGTCACCACCGGCTCGAAGGTCCAGGAGGTGGCCAGGTCCGACCACTGCCACGCGGGCGGCCCGCTGTAGGCGAGGCCCGTAGCGCCGTCCATCCGTCCGCCCACCTCGCGTGTCCGAGTCCGCCGGCTCCACCCGGGGCCGGCCGCCGGGCGAGGGCCGCGGCGCCCGGCCATCCTCCCGGCCCCGACGGCCCCGTCCGCGCCCGGGTCCCGCCTCTATACCCGGCCCTGAACAAGGCTTTGCCAAACCCCCGAAGAAGCTTTGCCAAGGCAAAGTTCGGCCCTTGCGCGCCCCAAGAGCGCAACCGGCGCGAGGCCACGTTCGTCTGGCAGGATGCACCGTCGGCGATACCGGCCACGTGGGTGAACAGCAAGGGGACGACAAGAGGTGCGAAGCACTGCACGCGGCGAGGGCCGCCGGCTGGCCGGGCGCCACCGCAACATCGAGCTGGGCCTGCTGGCGCTCGCGGTGGCCGTCTGCCTGGCCGGGCACATCGACGCCGACCTGGCGCTGACCGGCAAGATGCCGCCGGGGCTGCTGGCGCACGGCGTCCTGCTGGGCGGCCTGGCGGGCGTGGCGCACCTGGTGGTGCGCCGGTTCGCCCCGTACGCGGACCCGCTGATCCTGCCGCTGGGCGTCTTCCTGACGGGCTTCGGCCTGATGCTGCTGGACCGGCTGGACATCTCGTACGCCCTGGTGCACGCCAAGAAGGGCGACTACCAGAAGATCCCGGCCGCGCCCTCGCAGCTGATGTGGGTGTTCATCTCGGTGGCGGTGGCGCTGGCGCTGATCGTCTTCGTCAAGCACCACCGCTTCTTCCAGCGGTACGTCTACCTGCTGATGACGGGCGCGCTGATCCTGCTCGCCGCCCCCGCGTTCTTCCCGGGCCGCCCGGAGGACTTCGGCGCCAAGCGCTGGATCCGCCTCTTCGGCCTGTCCTTCGAGCCGGACGAGTTCGTGAAGGTCGCGATCACGATCTTCTTCGCCGGCTACCTGATGGCCTCCCGCGACGCCCTGGCCCTGGCCGGCCGCAAGGTCTGGGGCATGACGCTGCCGCGCGGTCGGCACGCGGGCCCGGTGCTGGCGATCTGGGTGGTCAGCCTGCTGGTGCTGATCTTCGAGCGCGACCTCGGCACCTCGCTGATCTTCTTCGGCGTCTTCATCGTCATGCTCTACGTGGCGACGGAACGCACCAGCTGGGTGGTGCTCGGCCTGCTGATGGCGGTCGGCGGCGCGGCCGTGGTCGGCACCGCGGAGCCGCACGTGCACGGGCGCGTGCTGGCCTGGCTGCACCCGCTGGACTACTACAAGGAGCACCACGACAAGGCGATCATCTCGGACCAGCCCGCCGAGGCCCTGTTCAGCCTGGGCACCGGCCACCTGACGGGGACGGGCCTGGGCTCGGGCCGCCCGTGGCTGATCGGCTTCGCCGGGCGCAGCGACTTCGTCTTCACCACCATCGGCGAGGAGCTGGGCCTGACCGGGGTGACGGCGGTGCTGATGGTGTACCTGCTGCTGATCCAGCGCGGGCTGCGCACGGCGATCGGGCTGACGGACCCGTTCGGCAAGCTGCTGGCGGCGGGTCTGTCCTCGGCGCTGGCGCTGCAGGTGTTCGTGGTGGTCGGCGGGGTGAGCGGCCTGGTGCCGCTGACGGGCAAGGCGCTGCCGTTCCTGGCGGCGGGCGGTTCCTCGCTGATGGCGAACTGGCTGATCGTGGCGCTGCTGATCAAGCTGAGCGACTCCTCGGGCCGGGCGGCCCTGGAGCCGGCGCCGCCGCTGGACGAGCCGCTGCCGGTCCAGGCGGCCACGCCCCGCGCGGAGGCGGCCCGGCCGGGCGAGCCGCTGCCCCTGCCGGCCCAGGAGCCGCCGGGGCAGCAGGCGCAGGCGCACCAGGCCCAGCAGGCCGATCCGGCGGCCCCCACCGAGCTGCGCCCCGCCGTCGGCGGCGGCCGCACGCCCACCGAGCCGCAGCAGTCCGGCTACGGCTACCCGCCGTCCGCCGCGGAGCCCCCGCGCCCCTCGTACGGCTATCCGCCGGCCCCGGACCAGCCCACCCAGGGCTACGGCGGCCAGGGGGCCTGAGAGGGCCCGGCGCAGGACGGGACAGGGCCTCCCCCGCACACGCGGGGGAGGCCCTGTCGGTTCGTCAGCGCTGCTCCCACGGGGGCCGCGGCGGGTACCCGGGCGCCTGCGGGCCCGGGCCGGGCTCGGCGGCGGGCGGGGGCCCGGTGGGCCGGTCGCTGTCGGGCGGCGGCGGGGCGGGGCGGTGGTGGGGCCCGCCGCGGGCGGTGAGGCGCCCGCGGACGTTGTCGGCGGCGAGCACGTCGGCCCAGCGCTCGGGGTACTCGGAGGGTACGTCCACGTCGTCGCCCTCGTCCTCGCCCCACTCCTCCTCGTGGCCCTCGGCGAGGCCGAGTTCGCGGGCCCGCCGGGCGCGTTCGACGGCCCGTCGGGCGGCGACCTCGCGGACGACGGCGGCCGCGGCGGCCTCGTGGGCGCGCTCGTTCTCGGCGCGGGCGTCGGCGGTCTCCAGGGTGGGCCAGCGGCGGTCTATGGCGGCGTTCATGGCGGCGCCGATGAGCACGGCGAGCGCGACCACGAAGATCCACAGCAGGACGGCGACGGGCGCCGCCAGCGAGCCGTACACGGAGGGGCCCTCGACGGAGCTGACGAGGTAGACGCGCAGGCCGACGCTGCAGAAGACGAGCACCACGAGGGCGACGAGCGCGCCGGGGAGGTCCTCGCGCCAGGGCGTGGAGACGGGGACGGCCAGGTGGTAGAGCGTGGTGAGGGAGACGATCAGCAGCAGGATGGCGACGGGCCAGTAGGCGGCGCCGACGAGTCCGGCGACTCCGGGCACGGCGTTCTCCACCAGTCCGGGGCCGGCCATGAGCAGCGGCAGCACGAGGGAGCCGATCACCAGGGCCCCGAGGTAGAGGCCGAGCGACATCAGCCGGGTCTTGACGATGCCCCGCTTGCCGTCGAGCCCGTACATGACGGTGATGGTGTCGATGAAGATGTAGAGCGCCCGCGAGCCGGACCACAGGGAGAGCAGGAAGCCGATCGAGACGAGGTCGGGCCGGGTGTGGTCGAAGACCTGGTTGAGCAGCGGCACGACGACCTCCTTGACGGAGGTGTCCGACAGGGCCGTCCCGGCGGCCGAGACGATGTCGTGCTTGAGCCGCTCGATGGTGCCGGCGCCGAGGAACTCGTCGAGGTAGCCGAGGGTGGCGGCGAGGCCGAGCAGCAGCGGCGGGATGGACAGCAGGGTGAAGAACGCGGCCTCGGCGGCGAGTCCGGTGACCCGGTACTCGACGCAGGTGTTGGTGGTGTCCTTGACCAGGTCCCACGCGGTGCGGCGCCAGGTGACCGGTTTGGCCGCGCGCCGGGAGCCCTTGCCCCGGCGCCGGGAGGGCCGTTCGGGGGTCGGTCTGCTGGTATCGCCTGCTGCTTGCACAGGGGTAACGGTATCGGGCCCGCCTCCTCCGCTTGATCTCCCCGGGGGTACCGGCGGGTGGCCGGGGGTCGAACGGGCGGCGCAGGCGCCCTCGGGGCGGGGAGCGGCGGGAACCCGGCATCGTCCCGGATGGTGGAACAAGAGAGTCCACCATTCGGATGTTAGTGGACCGCGAGTCCCGCGCCGTGCGAATCTCTTGCCATGCGTAGCGCCGGAACCACCCTAGTAGGTCGACTTCACGTCGATCTCCTTCGCGTGTCCAGCGCCATCTGTCCGGTGACCTGAGCTCAACTCCGCCGCCCCACCGCACCCGGCGCCGTTCCACCACCGCCATCCCCGTCGAAGCGGATGCGCAGGCGCCCGCCCGGCCGCCTCGGTCACTGCCCTCCCTGCCTCCGCCAGCAGGAGATTCCCGGCAAACCCGCAGGTCACTGCAGCACCGCACGGCTGAGCACGCCCCGCGACCCACCCGGCGCCAGCGCCACCTGCCCCGAAGGACTCCAGCATGGCCACCTCCCCCGAGACCGCCGAGCCCGCCGCCGACAGCTCGGCCGCGAGCCGTCCCGCCGCGGTGCGCAAGGCGACCCGCCACCGCGGCGAGGGCCAGTGGGGCATGGGGCACTTCACCCCGCTGAACGCCAACGAGCAGTTCAAGAAGGACGACGACGGTCTCAATGTGCGGACACGCATTGAGACGATCTACGCGCACCGGGGCTTCGACTCCATCGACCCCGCCGACCTGCGCGGCCGGATGCGCTGGTGGGGGCTGTACACCCAGCGCAAGGAGGGCATCGACGGCGGCAAGACCGCGATCCTGGAGCCCCACGAGCTGGACGCCGAGTACTTCATGCTCCGCGTGCGCATCGACGGCGGCCGCCTGACGGTCGCCCAGCTGCGCGCCGTCGCCGAGGTCTCCGAGGAGTACGCCCGGGGCACCGCCGACCTGACCGACCGGCAGAACATCCAGTACCACTGGATCCGCATCGAGGACGTCCCGGCGATCTGGCAGAAGCTGGAGGCCGTGGGCCTGTCCACCACCGAGGCCTGCGGCGACACCCCGCGCGTCATCCTCGGCTCGCCGGTCGCCGGCGTCGCCGAGAACGAGATCATCGACGGCACCCCCGCCATCGAGGAGATCCAGCGCCGCTTCATCGGCAACCCGGAGTTCTCCAACCTGCCGCGCAAGTTCAAGAGCGCGGTCTCCGGCTCCCCGCTGCTGGACGTGGCGCACGAGATCAACGACGTCTCCTTCGTCGGCGTCGTCCACCCCGAGCACGGGCCCGGCTTCGACCTGTGGGTCGGCGGCGGCCTGTCCACCAACCCCAAGCTGGGCGTGCGCCTGGGCGCCTGGGTGCCGCTGGAGGAGGTCGCGGACGTCTACGGCGGCGTCATCGGCATCTTCCGCGACTACGGCTACCGTCGCCTGCGCAACCGCGCCCGCCTGAAGTTCCTCGTCGCCGACTGGGGCGTGGAGAAGTTCCGCCAGGTCCTCCAGGACGAGTACCTGGGGCGCGAGCTGGTCGACGGCCCCGCGCCCGTCGAGCCCGTCTCCCGCTGGCGCGACCACGTCGGCGTCCACCGGCAGAAGGACGGCCTCTTCTACATCGGCTTCGCCCCGCGCGTCGGCCGCGTCGACGGCAAGCTGCTCGGCCAGGTCGCCGACCTCGCCGCCGCCCACGGCAGCGACCGGCTGCGCACCACCGCCGAGCAGAAGATGCTGATCCTCGACATCGCCGAGGAGCACGTCGAGTCCGTCGTCGCCGGGCTGGAGGCGCTCGACCTGCGCGTCACCCCCTCGCCGTTCCGCCGCGGCACCATGGCCTGCACCGGCATCGAGTACTGCAAGCTCGCCATCGTCGAGACCAAGGAGCGCGGCCGCACGCTCATCGACGAACTCGAGCGCCGCCTGCCGGACTTCGAGGAGCCGCTGACCATCAACATCAACGGCTGCCCCAACGCCTGCGCCCGCATCCAGGTCGCCGACATCGGCCTCAAGGGCCAGCTCGTCACCGACGAGCACGGCGAGCAGGTCGAGGGCTACCAGGTGCACCTGGGCGGCGCGCTGGGCCTGGAGGCCGGCTTCGGCCGCAAGGTCCGCGGCCTCAAGGTCACCAGCGAGGGCCTGCCCGACTACATCGAGCGCGTGCTGACCCGCTACGAGGCCGACCGCACCGAGGACGAGCGCTTCGCCCAGTGGACGGCCCGCGCGAGCGAGGAGCAGCTGTCGTGAGCGAGCGGAGCATGGGGGTCCCCCCGGCCGAAGGCTGGGGGAGAACCAATCGAACAGGGCGTTGTTCGCGAAGCGAACGCCGAGCGCAGCGAGGTGGGCAATGAGCGAGCGTGCGGCCCCTTTCTTCTGCCCGTACTGCGGGGACGAGGACCTGCGCCCGTCCGAGGCCGGACACGGCGCCTGGGAATGCCACGGCTGCCGCCGGGCCTTCCAGTTGAAGTTCCTCGGCCTGCTGTCACCGACCAACGGGGGTACGTCACATGAGCAGCACCGCGACTGACTACGCGGAGCTGGCGGAGCGCGCCGGCCGCGAGCTGGAGGAGGCCACGCCGCAGGAGATCCTGCGCTGGGCCGCCGACACCTTCGGCGAGCGCTTCTGCGTCACCTCCTCGATGGAGGACGCGGTGGTCGCCCACCTCGCCTCCTCGGTGTTCCCGGGCGTGGACGTGGTGTTCCTGGACACCGGCTACCACTTCCCCGAGACCATCGGCACCCGGGACGCGGTGGCCGCGACCATGCCGGTCAACGTCATCACGCTGACGCCCCTGAAGACCGTCGCCGAGCAGGACGCCGAGTACGGGCCGAACCTGCACGACCGCGACCCGGACCTGTGCTGCGCGCTGCGCAAGGTCGAGCCGCTGGGCAGGGGCCTGGGCGCGTACGACGCCTGGGCGACGGGCCTGCGCCGCGACGAGTCCCCGACCCGGGCGAACACCCCGGTCGTCGCCTGGGACGCCAGGCGCCGCAAGGTCAAGCTCGCCCCGATCGCCCGGTGGACGCAGGAGGACGTCGACGCCTACGTCGCCGCCAACGGCGTGCTGCTCAACCCGCTGCTGTGGGAGGGCTACACCTCGGTCGGCTGCTCGCCGCTGTCCTGCACCCGCAAGCCCGGCGAGGGCGAGGAGGCCCGCGCCGGCCGCTGGTCCGGCTCGGGCAAGACCGAGTGCGGCATCCACCTCTGAACACCACTCACCACTCGCGTAAGGAAGACATCGTGACAGCTCACACCCTGGCCGCCGCCGGAGCCGCAGAGGCGGCCCCCGCGGCCGCCCCCTGCGAGCGCGGCGCCACCGTGTGGCTGACCGGGCTGCCGAGCGCGGGCAAGACCACGCTGGCCTTCGCCCTGGCCGAGCGGCTGCGCGCCGAGGGCCACAAGGTCGAGGTGCTGGACGGCGACGAGATCCGCGAGTTCCTGTCCAAGGGCCTCGGCTTCTCCCGCGAGGACCGCCACACCAACGTGACCCGGATCGGCTTCGTCGCGGAGAAGCTCGCCGCCAACGGCGTCAAGGTGCTCGCCCCGGTGATCGCCCCGTTCGCCGACTCCCGCGCCGCGGTGCGCGAGCGGCACGCGGCGGCCGGCACCGAGTTCCTGGAGATCCACGTCGCCACCCCGGTCGAGCTGTGCGCCGAACGGGACGTCAAGGGCCTCTACGCCAAGCAGGCGGCCGGCGAGATCAGCGGCCTGACCGGCGTGGACGACCCGTACGAGGCGCCCGGGAGCCCGGAGCTGCGCCTGCAGACCCGGGGCCGCGAGGTCGCCGAGTCCGCCGCCGAACTGCACGCCTTCCTGACCGAACGGGGCCTGGCATGACCACCGTGACCGACAGCCCGGTCCGCACCGACGACACCCCCTTCGCGCTGTCCCACCTGGACGCGCTGGAGGCCGAGTCGGTGCACGTCTTCCGCGAGGTCGCGGGGGAGTTCGAGCGCCCGGTGATCCTCTTCTCCGGCGGCAAGGACTCCATCGTCATGCTGCACCTGGCGCTCAAGGCCTTCGCGCCGGCGCCGGTGCCGTTCTCGCTGCTGCACGTCGACACCGGGCACAACTTCCCCGAGGTCCTCGCCTACCGCGACCGCGCGGTGGAGCGGCACGGCCTGCGCCTGCACGTCGCCCACGTCCAGGACTTCATCGACCGCGGCGTGCTGCGCGAGCGCCCGGACGGCACCCGCAACCCGCTGCAGACCGTCCCGCTGCTCGACGCGATCGAGTCCAACCGCTTCGACGCCGTCTTCGGCGGCGGCCGCCGCGACGAGGAGAAGGCCCGCGCCAAGGAGCGCGTCTTCTCCCTGCGCGACGAGTTCGGCGCCTGGGACCCGCGCCGCCAGCGCCCCGAGCTGTGGTCGCTGTACAACGGCCGGCACGCGGTGGGCGAGCACGTCCGGGTGTTCCCGCTGTCCAACTGGACGGAGCTGGACGTCTGGCAGTACATCGAGCGCGAGGGCATCGAGCTGCCGGAGATCTACTACGCGCACGAGCGGGACGTCTTCGCCCGCTCCGGCATGTGGCTGACCGCCGGCGAGTGGGGCGGCCCGCGCGAGGACGAGCCGGTCGAGCGCCGCCTGGTCCGCTACCGCACCGTGGGCGACATGTCCTGCACCGGCGCCGTCGACTCGGACGCCACCACCATCGAGGCCGTGATCGCCGAGATCGCCGCCAGCCGCCTCACCGAGCGCGGCGCCACCCGCGCCGACGACAAGATGTCCGAGGCCGCGATGGAAGACCGTAAGCGCGAGGGGTACTTCTAGACATGAGCACTGCGACCGCCACTTCGCTGCTTCGTTTCGCCACCGCCGGTTCCGTCGACGACGGCAAGTCCACCCTGGTCGGGCGGCTGCTGCACGACTCCAAGTCCGTCCTCGCCGACCAGTTGGAGGCCGTCGAGCACGCCTCCCGCAGCCGCGGCAAGGAGGC
Organism: Kitasatospora sp. NPDC101183; assembly: GCF_044767945.1. Lineage (NCBI taxonomy): Bacteria > Bacillati > Actinomycetota > Actinomycetes > Kitasatosporales > Streptomycetaceae > Kitasatospora > Kitasatospora sp. NPDC101183. The sequence continues at coordinate 182,568 of NZ_JBIWOW010000004.1, forward strand.
GCCGGACCTCGCGCTGCTCACCGACGGCCTGCGGGCCGAGCGCGAGCAGGGCATCACCATCGACGTCGCCTACCGCTACTTCGCCACCCCCCGGCGGCGGTTCATCCTCGCCGACACCCCCGGGCACGTGCAGTACACCCGCAACATGGTGACCGGCGCCTCCACCGCCGAGCTCGCCGTCGTGCTGGTCGACGCCCGCAACGGCGTGGTCGAGCAGACCCGCCGGCACGCGGCCGTCGCCGCGCTGCTGCGGGTGCCGCACGTGGTGCTGGCCGTCAACAAGATGGACCTCGTCGACTACGCGGAGCCCGTCTTCGCGGCCATCGCCGAGGAGTTCACCGCCTACGCCGCCTCGCTCGGCGTCAAGGACGTGCTGGCCGTGCCGATCTCCGCGCTCGCCGGGGACAACGTCGTCGAGCCGTCCTCGCACATGGACTGGTACGGCGGCCCGACGCTGCTGGAGCACCTGGAGACGGTGCCGGTCGGCAGCGACCCGAGCGCCGAGAGCGCCCGCTTCCCCGTCCAGTACGTCATCCGCCCGCAGACCGAGGAGCACCCCGACTACCGCGGCTACGCGGGCCAGTTGGCCTCCGGCGTGCTGCGCGTCGGCGACACGGTCACCGTGCTGCCCTCCGGGCTCACCACCACCGTCGCCGGGATCGACGTGCTCGGCCGCCGGGCGGACGTGGCCTGGGCGCCGCAGTCGGTGACCGTGCGCCTCGCCGACGACCTGGACGTCTCCCGCGGCGACCTCATCGCCTCCGGCCCGACTCCCGTGCCCACCAAGGACATCGAGGCCACGGTCAGCCACCTGAACGAGCGGCCGCTGCGCGCCGGGGACAAGGTGCTGCTCAAGCACACCACCCGCACCGTGCGGGCGCTGGTCAAGGAGATCTCCTACCGCATCGACATCGACAGCCTCGAACAGCGCTCCGGCGCCGAGGGGTTGAACGTCAACGACATCGGCCACGTGGTGCTGCGCACCGCCGAGCCGCTGGCCCTCGACCCGTACGGGGACAACCGCCGCACCGGCTCGTTCCTCCTGATCGACCCGGCCGACGGCACCACCCTCACCGCCGGCATGGCGGGCGAGGCCTTCGACACCGTACGCGCCACCGAACCCACAGAGGAGGACTGGGTCTGATGCCCAGCGAGGCGTTCTCGGGCATGGACAAGGAAGGCGGCCGCATCGGCAGCGGCGTCCTCGGCAGCGGCCAGGGCGGCCTGACCCGATGTGCGGGCCGACAGGGCTGACAACCGCCCTGTCACCGGGCTGTCCTCCCCCACAGCCGCCCGGCTTGCCCCGGCACACCGCTGCCGCAGCGCCACCTCCAACCGTCCACCCGAGGCCGCCTCCTGACGGTCCGTCCGCGAACAGGACACCCACCATGGCACCCAGCCCGTCGCCCTCGCATACCCTCGTACGCCCGAACGCCGGGCGGATCAGACGCACCGCCGCGGCCGCCGTCGCCGGCCTGACCGCCGCCGCCCTGCTGACGGCCTGCGGCTACGGCTCCAAGTCCGACGACAAGGCCAACACCGCGTCCACCGCGGCCGGTTCGGCCACCGGCGCCAAGCTCTCCGCGGACACCGTGAAGATCGGCTACTTCGCCAACCTCACCCACGGCACCCCGCTGGTCGGCCTCCAGGAAGGCCTGTTCCAGAAGGAGCTGGGCGGCACCCAGATCAAGACCCAGGTCTTCAACGCGGGCCCGGCCGAGATCGAGGCGCTCAACGCCGGCTCCATCGACATCGGCTGGATCGGCCCCTCCCCCGCGATCAACGGCTACACCAAGTCGGACGGCAAGTCCCTGAAGATCATCGGCGGCTCGGCCTCCGGCGGCGTCAAGCTGGTCGTCAACCCCGAGAAGGTCACCTCGCTGGACGACCTCAAGGGCAAGAAGATAGCCACCCCGCAGCTGGGCAACACCCAGGACGTGGCGCTGCTCAACTACCTGGCCGGCAAGGGCTTCAAGGTCGACGCGGCCTCCGGCGCGGGCGACGTCTCGGTGGTGCGCACCGACAACAAGGTCACCCCGGACGCGTTCCGCCAGGGCTCCATCGACGGCGCCTGGGTGCCCGAGCCGACGGCCTCCAAGCTCGTCACCCTCGGCGGCAAGGTCCTGCTCAACGAGAAGGACGTCTGGCCGGACAAGAAGTTTGTGATCACCAACATCATCGTCTCGCAGAAGTTCCTCAAGGAGCACCCGGACGTGGTGGAGGCCGTGCTGCGCGGCTCGGTGAACACCAACGCCTTCATCAAGGCCAACCCGGACAAGGCCAAGGCCGACGCCAACGACGCCATCAAGAAGGAGGCCGGCAACGCCCTGGAGCCGGCGATCCTCGACCCGGCCTGGGCCGACATCGACTTCCTGGACGACCCGCTGGCCAGCACCCTGCAGTCCGAGGCCGACCACGCCGTCACCGCCGGGCTGCTCAAGAAGCCCAACCTGAACGGCATCTACGACCTGAGCCTGCTGAACAAGGTCCTCAGCGCCAAGGGTGCTCCCGCCGTGGCGGACGCCGGACTCGGCACCAAGTGACTCCGCGGTCCGGCCCCGCCCGCCCGGTCGATCCCCGATCGATGCCCACCGGCGCGGGCGGGGCCCGGACCCCGGCTCCGACTCTCCCACGCACGCAGGAGGTGCCCTCATGACCCCGGTACTGACCACCCCGGCCGACGCCCCCCTCGTCGACTCCGACGCCGCTCCCGCCGTCCGCATCTCGCACGTCCACAAGTCCTTCGGCCGCGCCGGCTCCGCCACCCACGTCCTGGACGACATCACCCTCGACGTCGCGCCCGGCGAGTTCGTCACCCTGCTCGGCGCCTCCGGCTGCGGCAAGTCCACCCTCCTCAACCTCGTCGCCGGCCTGGACGAGCCGAGCTCCGGCGAGATCCGGGTGCCCGGCGGTCGCCCCGCGCTGATGTTCCAGGAGCACGCGCTGTTCCCCTGGCTCACCGCCGGCAGGAACATCGAGCTCGCCCTCAAGCTCGCCGGCACGCCCCGCCCCGAGCGCCGCCCCGAGGCCGAGCGGCTGCTCGACCTCGTCCGCCTCCCCGGCGCGTACGGCAAGCGGGTGCACGAGCTGTCCGGCGGCATGCGCCAGCGCGTCGCGATGGCCCGCGCCCTCGCCCAGGGCAGCAAGGTGCTGCTGATGGACGAGCCGTTCGCCGCGCTCGACGCCATCACCCGCGACGTCCTGCACGACGAGATCACCCGGATCTGGGCCGAGCGGCAGCTCACCGTCCTGTTCGTCACCCACAACGTGCGCGAGGCCGTGCGGCTCGCCCAGCGCGTGGTGCTGCTCTCCTCCCGGCCCGGCCGGGTGGCCCGCGAGTGGCGGATCGACCTGCCGCAGCCGCGCCGGATCGAGTCCTCCGGGGTGGCCGACCTGTCCATCGAGATCACCGAAGAACTGCGTGGGGAGATCCGCCGCCATGTCCAGCACTGAGACCAAGCCCGCCGAGGCGACCGGCGACAGCGCCGAGGTCGGCGCCGGCCTGGACGCGCTCGACGCGGTGGCCGCCCAACGGCGCCCGCTCGGCGAGGTGCTGCGCTCCAAGGCGCTGCCGCCGCTGATCGCCGTGCTGGTGGTGCTCGCGCTGTGGCAGGGCGCGTACAGCCTGCACCTCGCCCCGTCGTACAAGCTGCCCAGCCCGGCCGACGTGCTGCGCTCCGCGCAGGACCTCTGGTACAAGGGCACGCTGCTGTCGATCGTCTGGACGAGCGTGTGGCGCGGCCTGTCCGGCTTCCTGCTGGCCGTGGTGATCGGCACCCCGATCGGCCTGGTCGTCGCCCGGGTGCGGCCCGTGCGCACCGCGATCGGCCCGGTGCTGCAGGGACTGCAGTCGCTGCCCTCCGTCGCCTGGGTGCCGGCGGCCGTCATCTGGCTGGGCATCAACGACTCGATGATGTACGCGGTGATCCTGCTCGGCGCCGTCCCCTCCATCGCCAACGGCCTGGTGGCCGGCATCGACCAGGTGCCGCCGCTGTTCCTGCGGGCCGGGCGGACGATCGGCGCCACCGGCCTGACGGGCGCCCGGCACGTGCTGATCCCGGCGGCGCTGCCCGGCTACCTGGCGGGGCTCAAGCAGGGCTGGGCGTTCTCCTGGCGCTCGCTGATGGCCGCCGAGCTCGTCGCCTCCTCGCCGGACCTCGGCCGGGGTCTGGGCCGGTTCCTGGAGGACTCGCGGGAGTTCTCCGACATGTCCGGGGTGCTGCTGGGCATCCTCCTCATCCTGTTCGTCGGCATCGCCATCGAACTGCTGGTCTTCACCCCGGTCGAGCGCCGGGTGCTGCGCAACCGCGGTCTGCTGGCCACCGTCAAGTGAGGCCCTCCGCCATGCCCGCCCTCCTCCTGATCGCGCACGGCAGCCGGGACCCCCGGCACGCCGCGAGCGTCGCCGCGCTCGTCGAGGAGGTGCGGGCCCAGCGGCCCGGCCTGGAGGTCGCCACCGCCTACCTGGACCACTGCGCGCCCCGGCTGCCGCAGGTCCTCGGCCGCTACGGGCCCGGCGAGGCGGTGGCCGTCCCGCTGCTGCTGGGCAGGGCCTACCACGCCAAGCACGACATCCCCGCCGCCCTGCGCTCGGCCGGCTCGGCGCTGCCCGTCGCGGACGTGCTGGGCCCGTCGCCGCTGCTGCTCGCCGCGCTGGAGCGGCGCCTCGCCGAGGCCGGGCTGGACGTGGGCTCGGCCGCCGTACGGGCCCGCACCGGCGTCGTCCTGGCCGCGGCCGGCTCCTCCGACCCGGCCGCCGACGCCGCCACCCGCGCCCTGGCCGCCCACTGGCGGCGCAGCCGCGGCTGGGCGGGCGTCGAGGTCGCCTACGCCTCCGCCGCCGGCCCCCGCGTCCCCGACGCCCTCGCCGCCCTGCGCGCCGCCGGCGCCGCCCGCACCGCCGTCTCCCCCCACCTCCTGGCCCCCGGCCTCCTCCCCGACCGCATCGCGGCCGCCGCCACCACCGCCGACCACCTCGCCCGTCCCCTGGGCCCCGCCCCGGAGTTGGCGACCCTGATCCTCCACCGCCTCGACGAGGCAGGCATGACGGCGGCCCGCCTGGCCGCCTGAGCCGGGGGACTCGGCTCAGATGACGTCGAGGACGCTGTGCTCGGCGAAGTCCGCCGCATGCCTGGCCACGGTGCGGTAGTCCGCGTCGTCGTGGAGCACGGTGAGGCCGTGGTGGGCGGCCGTCGCCGCGATGACGAGGTCCACCGCCGAAGCGCTGCGGTGCTGCCCGGCGTGCGCCATCCGTCGCTGCACCGAGTCGATCCATCGCCCCGCGCCCTTCGGCACCGAGACGTCCGGGTAGAGGTCCGCGAACATCTCGGAGACCTCGTCGTACTCCCGGCCGTCGCGCGCGCTGTAGAGGAACTCGGCGCGCTGCGGATAGCACGACGCGATCCCCCCGACGTCGATCGCGTCGTACCAGGCGGCCTGGAGCTTCGGCTCGCGCAGGAGCCGGAAGAGTGCGGAGGTGTCGAGCAGGTAGATCACCGCGCGTCCTTCTCGGCCCGGTGCAGCCGCTCGGCCTCCTCGACCGCTCCCCAGCGCTGGGCCCGCTCGAAGTGCCTGGCGATGCGCGTAGCGCGTTCCTGCCGCTCCGCGAGCTCGCGCAGCGCGCGGTTGACGGCCTCCCTCTTCGTCCGCACGTCGGGGAGCGCCATCACACGCGCCAACGCCTCGTCGTCGATGTCGATCTGTGTCACGGACATCCGGCACCTCCGCCGATCGATGTTGGTGATGTCCATCAAACTGTACATTGCCAACATTGCCGAGGGTGCGCAACGCAAGGCGCCGTCACCCCTGAGGGTGACGGCGCCTGAGAAACCGGGGGGGGAGGACTAGTCGACTGCGCGGCGCTGGCGGCCGGTGCCGTAGTTGGAGCCGGACTTGGAGCCGCTGCCGGGCTTGGAGCGGCCGGAGGAGCGGCCGATGAAGCCGGCGGCCTGGGGGCGGCCGCCGTTGCCGTTCTGGCCGGTGCCGGCGGCGCCGAGGCGCTGCTTGGGGCGGGGGCGGCGCGGGTTGCCGTTCATGTCGACGTCGGCGGGCAGCGCGGAGCGCTTGCCGGGGCGGCGGCGCGGGGCGCCGGACTTGTCGGCCTTGGCCTCCGCCGGCGCGGCGACGACGGGCACCGCGAGGGCGACCGGGACGCCGCTGGGGGTGCGGGCGCCGGTGATCTTGGCGAGGTCGGCGTCGCCGGGGCGGACCTTGGTGACGGTGGGCCGGATGCCGGCGACCGTCATCAGCCGGTTGACCTCGCGGCGCTGCTCGGGCAGCACGAGGGTGACGACCGTGCCGGACTCGCCCGCGCGGGCGGTGCGGCCGCCGCGGTGCAGGTAGTCCTTGTGGTCGACGGGCGGGTCGACGTTGACGACGAGGTCCAGGCCGTCGATGTGGATGCCGCGCGCCGCGACGTTGGTGGCGATCAGCGCGGTGACGTTGCCGTCGCGGAACTGGTCGAGGACGCGGTTGCGCTGCGGCTGCGACTTGCCGCCGTGCAGGGCCGCGGCCTTGACGCCGTTGGCGAGCAGCTGCTTGGCGAGCCGGTCGGCGCCGTGCTTGGTGTGCACGAACATGATCACCCGGCCGTCGCGGGAGGCGATGTGCGCCGCCGTGGAGGCCTTGTCCGCCGCGTCGAGCTGGAGGACGTGGTGGTCCATGGTGGTGACGGCGCCGGCCGAGGGGTCGACGGAGTGGGTCACCGGGTCGGTGAGGAAGCGCTTGACGAGGCGGTCGACGTTGCGGTCCAGGGTCGCGGAGAACAGCATCCGCTGCCCGCCCTCGGCGACCTGCTCCAGCAGCTTGCTGACCTGGGGCAGGAAGCCCATGTCGGCCATCTGGTCGGCCTCGTCGAGGACGGTGATCGCGACGTCGGAGAGGTTGACGTCGCCGCGCCCGATGAGGTCGTCGAGGCGGCCGGGGGTGGCGACGAGCACCTCGGTGCCGCGGCGCACCGCGTTGGCCTGCTTGTTGATCGACATGCCGCCGACGACGGTGGTGATCCGCAGGTTGACGGCGGTGGCGTACGGGGTGAGCGCCTCGGTGACCTGCTGGGCGAGCTCGCGGGTGGGCACCAGCACGAGCGCGAGCGGGTACCGGGCGACGGCGCGGCTGCCGGCGGTGCGGGCGAGCAGCGACAGGCCGAACGCGAGGGTCTTGCCGGAGCCGGTGCGCCCGCGGCCGAGCACGTCGCGCCCGGCGATGGAGTCGGGCAGCGTGGCGCCCTGGATCGGGAACGGCGCGGTGACGCCCTCGCGGGTGAGCGTGGACAGGATCGCCTTGGGCAGGTCCAGCTCGGCGAAGGTCTCCGCCGGCGGGCGCGCGGGGGTGCCCTGGACGACGGTGAACTCGGCGGCCTCGGGCACGGCGGCGCGGGTGCCCTTGGGGGCGCCGGTGCGGCCGCGCGGCTTGCGCGGGCGGTCGGAGGCGCCGGTGCGCGGGGCGCCGGAGGTACGGGCGGTGCGGGAGCCGGCGGCGCGGTCGCGCGGCGGGCGGGCAGGGGTGGTCACGGGTTCTCCGTCCATCGGTCGTCAGCCCGTCGGGTGTCGATGGGGCTGGGTCGGCCGTGGTCCCGGAGGGTGCCGCCCCGGCCGTACGGCGGCATGAGCGGGGGCCCGCACCTGCTGGTGCGGGCCCCCACGTCACAAGATTCGCGAGCTCTGACGTTCGCGAGTCAGCGTGACGGCTGAGGTCAGCCGATCACGCGGATGTTCTCGGCCTGCGGGCCCTTCTGGCCCTGGGTCACGTCGAACTCGACCTGCTGGCCCTCGAGCAGCTCACGGAAGCCCTGAGCCGAGATGTTCGAGTAGTGCGCGAACACGTCCGGGCCGCCCTCGGCCTGCTCGATGAAGCCGAAGCCCTTTTCGCTGTTGAACCACTTCACGGTGCCGGTAGCCATAACCGTCTCCTCTAACTGGGGCGTCAGGAATTCACACCGCGTGAATCCCCACGTAGCCGCGATCCCCATCCGGAGGCTGAAACACCGGACAAAACAAATGCGCCTGTTGGTTGGTACCAGCAGGCGCACACATACGTTCATGGGAACCAAAACTGCAACTGCTTCGACTGTAGCACGGCGACACCCCGGTTGACCGGGGATTTCCGGCCCGGAAGATCACGTTTGCAGGCGTCTGCAACGGGGCAGGCGGCGCCCCGCCGAAGCGGGGCGCCGCCTGTTTCGTATCACCCGTCCGGGTCAGTGCCGTCCGGCCGGCTCCGGTGCCCCGTGGGCGCCGACGGGCCGCACCTGGCCCTGGCCGTGGCCGCCGGTGTCGGCGTGGCCGGGCCACCAGGCGCGGTGGCCGAGCAGGGCCGTGAGCGCCGGGGTGAAGAACATCGACATCACGAAGGCCGCCAGCACGATGCCGAAGGCCAGCGAGAAGCCGAGCTCCATGAAGAGCACGTTGCCCGCGAGCATGAAGGTCGCGAACGAGGCGGCCAGGATGAAGCCGGCCGCGCCGACGGTCGGGCCGCCGTGCTTGACGGCCTCGGCGGCCGCCTCGCGCGGGCTGCGGCCCTCGCGGGCCTCCTCCCGGAGGCGGGCGATGATCAGGATGTTGTAGTCCGTGCCGATCGCCACCACGAATAGGTAGATGAAGATCGGCAGCATGAACATCAGGCCGGGCTCGCCCTTGATGTTCTGGAACAGCAGGGTGGTGGCGCCCAGGGTGGCGGCGAAGCCGAGCCCGACGGAGGCCATCAGGTACCACGGTGCGACCACGCTGCGCAGCTGGAGGCCCAGGATGAGCATGATGATCACGGCCGCGATGGGGAAGACCAGCTTGTAGTCGTGGGCCATCGCGATGTTGATGTCCTTGTAGATCGCGGTGACGCCGCCGACCAGGGCCTGGGTGTCCGCCGGAGCCGCCGCGTGCGCCTTGCCGCGCAGGGTGTCGATGGTGTCGATGGCCTTGTTGGAGACCGGCGAGTCCTTGAGCATGACGGTGAAGTCGGCGGTGGTGCCGTCCTGGCTGATCGTCTTGCTCTCGGCGGTCGGCAGGGTGACCTCGGCGACTCCGTCGACGCCCTTCAGCTTGTCGGCGAAGTCCTTGAAGGCGGTCTCGCTGAGCTTGGTGCCGTTGGTGCTGGTCAGGAAGACGTGGCTCGGGTCGGTGGCGCCGGCCGAGTAGCCGGTCATCAGCTTGTCCTGGACGACGATCGACTCCTTGTCCTTCGGCATGGAGGCGCCGGCCAGGTCGTAGGTGCCGCTGTAGTTGACGCCGGCCAGGGCGAGGACCAGCAGGAGGCCGCCGGAGACCAGCGCGACCAGGCCGGGCTTGCGGCCGGTCAGCCGGCCGAGCGCGGCGAAGCGGGCGCCCTTGGGCTCCTGCATCCACTTCTTGCCGGGCCAGAACACGCCCCTGGACGGGATGACCGCGAGCACGGCGGGGCCGAGGGTCACCGAGACCAGGGCGGTCACGACGACGGCGATGGCCAGTGCCGGGCCGAGCGAGGTGAACATGCCGAGGCTGGAGAGGGCCAGGACGGCGAAGGCGACGGCGACGGCACCGGCCGCGGAGGCGATCGCCTCGCCGACCCGGCCGACGGCGTTGGCCACGGCCGTCTTGCGGTCCTCGCCCATCCGCAGCCGCTCGCGGTAGCGGAAGGCCAGGAAGAGGAAGTAGTCCGTGCCGACGCCGAGGACCACGATGATCAGGATGGCCGAGGTCATGGTGGACGTCTTGAGGCCGAAGGCGTCGACCGCGTCGGCGATCAGGCCGTTCGCCACCGGCATGGCGACGAGCAGCGCGAGCAGGACCGGCAGCACGCCGGCCAGGATGCTGCGGAAGATGATGCCGACGATCAGGATGACGAGCAGGAGGCTGCCCAGCATCACGATCACGTCGGTGGCGCCGGAGGAGTCCTTCTGGTCCAGGTCGCTCGCGGCCTCGCCGCCGACCTGGAACTTCAGGCCGGTGCCGTCGGCGAGCTTGGTGCCGTCGGTGCGCATCGTCTTGGCCGCGTCGGCGAACGCGGCGTCCTGCCGCTTGGTCTTGTCCATGCCGACCGAGGACAGCGCGTACTTGCCGTCCTTGGACTTCGACTCGGCGTTGACCGGCAGGATGTGCTGGACGAGCGGGATGTTCTCCGCGGTCAGGCCCTTGATGACCTTGTCTATGGAGGCGTCGTCGGCGCTGCTCAGCGGCTGGCCGTCGTTGCGCTCGAAGAGCAGCAGGGCGGAGGGGCTGAAGGCCGCCGGGAACGCCTCTCCCTGGAGCTTCGACGCCCGGATGGACTCGTAGTTCTTGGGGAGGAAGGACGACTCGTCCGTGCTGGAGGTGACGCTCGCGGCCGTCCCGACGATGGCGATCGCGGCGACGATCCACGCCGCGATCACCCACCAGGCGCGGCGGACGACGAAGTGTCCAAGTCGGTGGAACATGCTCGTGATGCCTCCTGGGCATGGCTCACCGCAGCCCTGGGGGACGGGACGCCGGGCGACGGCGGGACCGGCGGAGCGCGCGTCGGCAGCTCCCTTACCGGTCGGCAGGTAAGTAAGTGTGGGCATCATCCTACGAGCACGTGCTTGCCGCCCGGCAAGGAGCCCCCGTAATACAACCCCCGTACAGGGCCGCCCCGAAATCGGCCCCGACCCAGTTTCCCCCAGGCGCACGCCCCTTGACCTCGTGCTCCGGGTGGAGACGACTCCCCCTCAGGGTGGAGTTCGTCCCCTACCCAGGGGAGGAGGTCTCAGGGTCCGGGGGTGGGGATAACCCCACCCCCACCCCGATGCGGGCCCCAGGGAGCACTCACCCGCCAGCCGGATTACCGCTCAACTCCCCTCTCCCTAAGGTCGTTGACGACGCCGGACGAACCGGCGAACACCGCGGCGACCTGGGCGAACGGGCCGCCGACGATCCGTCAGGCGACGACGACGCTCGCCGCTCTCCCCGGGGGGACCTTCCGTGAAGACCAGACTCGGCACGGCTGCGGCCATGGGCGCGTGGAGCGCCCGGAACCGCAAGACGGCCGTCTTCGGCTGGCTGCTCTTCGTCATCCTCGCCGCCGTGCTCGGCGGACTGCACGGCAGCACCACCGTCACCGAGGCCGAGTCGATGCCCGGCCAGGTCTCCCGCGCCGCGAAGATCCTGGACGAGGCCGGGCTCAAGAGCCCCGCGAGCGAGACCGTCCTCGTCCAGAGCGCCTCCCGCAGCGCCGACGACCCGGAGTTCAAGGCCGCCGTCGGCCAGGTCGTCACCGCCGCCGACGGCACCGGCCACGTCGCCGAGGTCCGCTCCCCGTACGACACCAAGGCCGTCTCCGCCGACGGGCACTCCGCGCTCGTGCTGCTGACCCTCAAGGGCACCGGCGACGAGGCGATGGCCAACGTCCGGTCCGTGATGGACGCGGTGGCCGGCGTGCAGAAGCAGCACCCGGACCTCACCGTCGTCGAACTCGGCGACGCCAGCTCCGGCAAGTGGATCCAGGACCAGTTCACGAACGACTTCGCCCGGGCCGAGTGGACGGCCGTGCCGCTGGCGCTGGGCATCCTGCTGATCGCCTTCGGCGCGCTGGTCGCCGCCGTGCTGCCCGTCGTCCTCGCGCTCACCGCCTTCGTCGCCGCCGGCGGGCTGGTCGCGCTCTCCAGCGGGATGCTGCACACCAGCAACGACGCCAGCTCGGTGATGCTGCTGGTCGGGCTCGCCGTCGGCGTCGACTACTGCCTCTTCTACCTGCGCCGCGAACGCGAGGAGCGGGCCGCCGGGCGCGACGCCGCCACCGCGCTGAGCATCGCCGCCGCCACCAGCGGCCGGGCCGTCCTCGTCTCCGGCGTCACCGTCGTCGTCGCCATGGCCGGCATGTTCCTCACCGGGATCGCCGACTTCCGGGCGATGGCCTACGCCACCATCGTCGTGGTGATCACCGCCGTGCTCGGCTCGCTCACCGTGCTGCCCGCCCTGCTGTCCATGCTCGGCGACCGCGTCGACAAGGGCCGGGTGCCGCTGGTCGCCAAGCTGCGCCGCCCCGACGCCGCGCAGACCGGCGGGCGCTTCTGGAACGCCGTGCTCACCCCCGTGCTGCGCCGCCCGCTGGCCGCCACCCTGCTCGCCGGGGCCGCCCTGCTCGGGCTGGCCGCGCCGCTGCTCACCATGAACACCGCCAACCTGACCTTCCAGCAGCAACTGCCCGCCGGGAACCAGCTGGTGGCCGCCTCGCAGAAGATCGAGGCCGCCTTCCCCGGCAGCCCCGCCCCCGCCGGCGTGGTGATCAGGTCCACCGACATCTCCTCCCCCGCGATGACCGCCGCCATCGCCGACCTGAAGACCAGGGCCCTGGCCAGCGGGAAGATGCACGGCCCGATCGACGTCGCCGTCCACGCGGACAAGAACGTGGCCGTCGTGGACGTCCCGCTCAACGGCACCGGCAACGACTCCGTCAGCAACGAGGCGCTGCGCACCCTGCGCGAGGACCTCGTCCCCGCGACCGTCCTCAAGGTGCCCGGGACCGAGGCGCCCGTGACCGGACGCACCGCCGGCTCCCACGACTTCAACGCCAAGATGACCGGCTCGATGCCGCTGGTCCTCGGCTTCGTCGTCGCCTTCGCCTTCGTGCTGATGCTCACCTCCTTCCGCTCGCTGGCCGTCGCCGCCACCGCCGTCGTGCTCAACCTGCTGTCGGTGGGCGCCGCGTACGGGGTGCTGACCCTGGTCTTCCAGCACGGCGTGGGCGCCTCGCTGCTGGGCACCGCCGGGGTCGGCGCGATCGAGTCCTGGGTGCCGCTGTTCCTCTTCGTGATCCTCTTCGGCCTCTCGATGGACTACCACGTCTTCGTGGTCTCCCGGATCAAGGAGGGCCGCGACCGCGGGATGCCGACCCGGGCCGCCATCGCCCACGGCATCCGCTCCACGGCCGGCGTGGTCACCAGCGCCGCGGTGATCATGGTCGCGGTGTTCGGGGTCTTCGGCACCCTGTCCATGCAGGCGATGAAGCAGATGGGCGTCGGCCTGGCCGTCGCCGTCCTGATCGACGCGACGGTGATCCGCGCGGTGCTGCTGCCCTCGCTGATGACCCTGCTGGGCGAGCGCAACTGGTACCTGCCGCGCTGGCTCGGCTGGCTGCCGGACCTCTCGCACGGCGAGGCCGTCCCCGCCGACGGACCCGCCCCCGTCGTCGAGCTCGCGGAGGCCGGACGCCATCGCAGGGTCTCGGTCTGACCCTCCCGCTCCACCCGACGCCGGGCCCCGCAGCGCGCGGGGCCCGGCGTCCGTGCGTCATGATGATCACCGTCCGGGAGCCTTTCGGATGAACGCCGGCGGAACGGAGCCCAGCCATGATCCCCTTCGACGAAGGGCGCGCCCGGCTGCTGCTCGCCCACGCCTGCGAGTCCGCCGGCCTGCCCGGCCCCGGCGACGCCCGGCTGCTCGCGCTCGGGGAGAACGCCGTCTTCGACCTCGGCGACCCGGCCGTGGTCGCCAAGGTCGGGCGCGGCCCCGAGCTGTACGACCGGGCGCACCGCGAACTGACCGTCGCCCACTGGCTGGCCGGGCAGGGCGTCCCCGTCGTGCGCCCGTACGACGCGGTCGCGCCCGAGCCGCAGCTCTCCCACGGGCACCCCGTCACCTTCTGGCACCGCCTCGCCCCCGCCGTCCGCCCGGCGCGCACGGCGGACCTCGCGCCGCTGCTGCGCGCCCTGCACCGGCTGCCGCTGCCGCCCGTCCCGCTGGGCCGGCGGGACCTGATGGCGCCGGTCGAGCGCTGGCTGGCCTCCGCCGAGGGCCACGTCGACCCGGCGGACGTCGCGTTCCTGCGCCACCGGCGCGCCGCCTTCGAGGCCGCGCTGGAGGACCTCGCCCCGCGGCTGCACCCCGGCGTCATCCACGGGGACGCCCTGCCGCGCAACGTCCACGTCGGCCCGGACGGGCCCGTCCTGCTCGACCTGGAGTTCGTCGCGGACGACCTGCGCGAGCACGACCTCGTCGTTCTCGCCCTCAGCCAGGACCGCTACGGGGTGCCCGCCGAGGACTACCGGGCGTTCACCGAGGCGTACGGCTGGGACGTGCGGGAGTGGCCCGGCTTCACGGTGCTGCGCGGGGCCCGCGAGACGGCCAGCGCCTCCTGGGTCGCGCAGCAGGCGGCGAGCAGCCCGGCCGCGCTGGCGGAGTTCCGGCGCCGGGTGGACTCGCTGCGGGACGGGGCCACCGGGGTGCGCTGGTACCCCTTCTGACGGGGCGGCGCGATCCGGGCGGGTGTGAGAAGACTCCTACGGCGCTTCGGTCCGGCAGGCAACCGAGGACCGTACGATCGGCGTCCCATCACACAACCATCCTGAACCTTCCCGACGGAGGGATCGGCACCCGTCCCGCGCCTCAGGAGCCGCCGCCATGTCCAGGACCGTCCGCCGCCGCCCCTCCTCCCTCCCGTCCACCTCCCGCCGGCGGCTGACCGCCGGATGCGTCGCGGTGGCGGCCGCCCTGGGCCTGGCCGCCTGCGGCACCGCCAGCGGGGCGCTCCAGCCGACGGCCGCGCCCAGCAGCAGCGGCAGTGCCTCCACCGCGCCCTCCACCGCCCCCGCCACCATCGCGCCGAGCCCGGGGGCGGACGGGGCTCCGCCGGCCTCGCCCTCGCACCCGTCCTCTTCTCCGTCAGGGGCCACCGGCTCGTCGGGCGCCCCCGCCTCCACCCCGACGGGCGCGCCCGCGCCGCCGCCCGGGCACACCGGGCCGACCACCGTGATCGGCTCCACCGCCTCCGGCGGCCGGACCGTCGCCCTCACCTTCGACGACGGCCCCGGCCCCGCCACCGGCCAGGTCCTCGACCTGCTCGACCGGTACGGCGTCAAGGCCACCTTCTGCCAGATCGGGCAGAACGCCGCCGCCAACCCCGCCCTGGTCAAGCGCGTCCTGGCCGAGGGGCACCGGCTCTGCGACCACAGCGTCCACCACCCGCAGCCCTTCGCGAAGCTCCCCCACGACAGGGCCGTGTACGAGATCACCGCCGCCCGCGACATGATCGTCCAGGCCGGCGGGCCCGGGACGAAGGTGAGCTGGTTCCGCGCCCCCGGCGGCGGGTTCAACGCCGACAACGAGCACATCACCGCGAGCCTCGGCATGTCCTCCCTCGGCTGGTCCGTCGACCCGCGCGACTGGGCCCGCCCCGGGGTCGCCTCGATCGTCTCCACCGTGCAGCACCAGCTGAAGCCCGGCGGCGTGATCCTCATGCACGACGGCGGCGGCGACCGCAGCCAGACCGTGGCCGCGCTCAAGCAGCTGCTGCCCTGGCTCGTCGCCCAGGGGTACACCTTCGACTTCCCGGCGGCGTAACGGGGTTGAGGGGCCGGCGGTTCACCCCCTGTTCCCCCGATGGACGGCCCGAGGACGCGGTGGCGTCCCCGGGCGCTGCGGCGGCCGGGGTTAGCATCCGGAGCATGACCGCAATGAGCCTGCCCGAGGCCCAAGTCCCGTACGGCGGCCCGCGATTGGGTGCTGGTCGTATCATCGGCCTGGTGGCGTGCGCGGCCTCCTGCCTGTCGAGCGGCCTGCTGCTCCACCTCGCGGTCACCGGCTTCCTCGGCCCCGCGACCTGCGAGCCCGCCACGCCCTGCCACGACTGGTCCGCCGCCCTGGGCTACGGCGCCGCCGCCCTGTTCGTCTGGGTCCTCGGCCTGACCACCGCCGCCGGGCTCGCGGCGGGCCTCGGCCGCAACACCCCGGACCGGCTGCCGACCACCGCGATCGTCCTCGGCGCCGTCCTCCTCGGCTACACCGGCGCCGCCCTCGGCCTGCGCATGCCGCCCGAACTGCTGCCCGGGCTCGGCGTGCTCACCGTGCTCACCCTGGCCGCCTCCGCGCTCGGCGAACGCGGACTGCGGCGCCGGCGGCGGGAGTTCGTCGCCGCCCGGACCGTCGGCCTGGCCGTCGCCGCGCGCGGGGTGAGCAGCACCGGCGTCGTCGTCGTGGCCGAGCCCACCGACCGCACCCACCGCGGGGACCCGGAGCTGATGGTCACCGTGCGCTACCCGGCCGGCGACGGCTCCGAGCACCGGTGCACCGAGATCCGCTTCCACCCCGCCTCCGCCCGGCCCCGGGTCGGCGACCGGATGGCCGTCCGCTACGACCCCTCCGCGCCGGGCGACGCCCTGCTCGGCGAACTGCTGCCCGGGCCCGTGCCGGTGCGGGACGCGGGGCCCTCGCTGGCCGTGCGGCTGGAGCGGCTCGCCGAGCGGCGCCGCGACGGGGAGCTGGACGGGACGGAGTACGAGGAGGCCCGGCGGCGGCTGCTGGCGGGGGGTTAGGCCCTCCCCCTCCACAGGCGGTAGACCTGGCGGGAGCCGCCCTCCGGGCCCGGGGGCGCGGGCTCGGCCGGGGTGAAGCCCAGGCGTTCGTAGAAGACCCGGGCGCCACCGGCCGTCGCGCCGGGGTGGTCGGGGCCGAAGGTGACCACCTCCACCGTGGCCGGGCCGTCGCCGAGGCGGCGCAGCGCGTCCTCGACCAGGGCGCGGCCCGCGCCCGTGCCCCGGGCGGGCTCGGCGACCACCAGCCAGTGCAGGTGGTGGACCGGGGGCGCGCCCTCGCTGCCGTACAGGAGACCACCGAGCAGCGCGCCGCCCTCGCCGACCGCGACGCTCGCCCGGCCCCGCTCGATGCTCCGGCCGACGGCCCGGTGGAAGCCCGGGTCGTCGACCATCGGGCCGAACCAGTGCTCCACCTCGGCGGCGAGGGCGAGGAAGCCCGGCAGGTCGGCGGGGCGGGCCGGGCGGACGGTGACGGTCATGTGCGACGGCTCACCGGGCTCACCGGGCGGGCCAGCGCGAGTCGACCTCCGCCTGCGGGTCCTTGCCGCGGCGCAGCCAGGCCTGGAGGCTCTCGGCCCACTCCCGGTACCAGCCGATCTGGCGGCGGTGCAGCTGCTCCGGGCTGAGCCCGCCGACCTCCGCCCGGTACCGCTCGGCGAGGGCCACGGCGACCCGGACGGCGGCCAGCGCGTCGCTGCCCGCCTCGTGGGCGTCCGTCAGCTCGACGCCGTACAGCTCGCAGACCCGCTGCAGGGTGCGGGAGCCCTTGCGGTACTTGTCCACGGCGCGGTCGATGACCAGGGCGTCCAGCACCGGCCCGACCGGCCCGCCGAGGCGGTCGGCGAGCGTGGGCAGGCCGTGGCGGCGCAGCTCGGCGTCCAGCAGGGACAGGTCGAACGGGGCGTTGAACGCCACGACCGGCCGCCCGGCCGCGAGGCGCTCGCACAGGGCCGCGGCTATCTCCTCCACGGCCTCCTTGGCCGGCCGGCCCTTGCGGCGTGCGAGGTCGTCCCCGATCCCGTGGATCGCCTCGGCCTCGGCGGGGATCGGCACGCCCGGGTCCAGCAGCCAGTTGGCGCCGCCCACCCTGACCGCGCCGACCGTGTCCACGAGCGCGGCCGTGACGATGCGGTCCACGGCCGGGTCGGTGCCCGTGGTCTCCAGGTCGAAGCCGACCAGTGGCTGCTGCCACCAGCTCATAGGGGTGTGTCCTTCCGTCCGGCTCCTCGAAACAGCCCCTATCATCGCCCGCCCCACCGACAACCCGGCCCCGGGGGGCGTGGGGCCGGGCCGATTCGACGCCTGCTCAAGCGCGGCTCGAGGCCCGGGAGGCACTCGCCGCCCGCCCCGTCGGGGCGGGCGGCGCTGGACCGCACTGCGTCCGCAGTCGTGTTCGATCCCTGGGACTCCTGAACGCCCCCGGCCGCTCTCTGCGGGCGGGGGCGTCGGTTTCCCCGTCAGCGGGCCGGGGTGTGCCTCGTCAGGGCGAGGCGGGTGGGGAGGAGGGCGGCGGTGGTGGCGAGGGTGAGGCAGACGGCGGTGCCGGCGGTGAGGGCGGGCCAGGGGAGGTGGAGGGGGATGGTGGCCTGGCCGGTGAGGATGCGGTGGTTGAGCAGTGCGGTGGTGCCCCACTGGGTGAGGGCGGTGACGGCGAGGGCGAGGGCCGCCGCGACGGCGACGACGAGGGCGGACTCCAGGGCGACGGTGTGGAGGATCTGGCGGCGCAGTGTCCCGGTGAGGCGCAGCACGTCGAAGTCGCGGCGGCGGTCGGCGACGCTCATGACCATGGTGTTGACGATGGCGATGAGGGCGTAGAGCAGGGCGGGGCCGAGGATGGTGGTGGTGGCGATCCAGGCGTAGTGGGCGCCGGGGTCGGGCCCGGGGTCGCGGGAGTCGGTGAGGGTGCCGCCGAGGAGGTCGGCGGGGCGGTCGCCGAGGTGGACGGCGGTGGGGCGGGCGCCGGCGAGGTGGGGGGTGAGGGTGTCGCCGGCGAGGAGGATCTCGTCGAGGCCGAGCTGGGTGCGGTAGACGAGGGCGAGGCGCAGGTGGGTGACGGTGCCGTCGGCGAGGCGGAGGTTGACCTGGTCGCCGAGGTGCCAGCCGTGGGCGCGTGCCTGGTCGGTGGAGGCGGCGAAGGCGGGGCCGTGCAGGTCGGCGGGCGTGCCCTGGTCGGCGGGCAGGTGCCAGGCGGCGGCGAGGTCGCCGTCGACGACGGTGGCGGCGGTGGGGACGGTGGCGGGCGAGTCCTCGCCGTGGTCGTCGAAGGCGGCGGTGTCGGCGCCGAGGCCGGTGACGACGGTGGGGGTGGTGGCGGTGCCGGTGAGCCGGTGGGCGGCGTCGGCGGGCAGTGGTTGGCCGCCGGGGCGCAGGACGTAGCGGGCTGCGGTGGTGGCGCGGTTCTGGGCGGTCATGGCGTCGGCGAAGGCGGCGGTGGAGCCGACGACGGTGCCGGTGAGCGCGATGGCGAGGAAGGCGGGGGTGGCGGTGGAGACGGTGCGGCGTACGGCGGTGAGGGCGTTCTGCCGGGCGAGGAGCGGGGCGGCGGCGACGGCGCGGGTGAGGGGCGCGGTGAGCAGCCGTACGAGCGGGGGGACGAGGACGGGGGCGAGGAGGGCGAGGGCGGTGATGGTGAGCAGGTCGAGGCCCATGACCCACTGGGAGGCGAACTGCGGGTCGCCGGTCTGGTCGCCGGGGGCTGCGGGCAGGGTGGGGGCGGCGAGGTAGTAGCCGAGGGCGCCGGCGAGGGCGAGCAGGTGGGCGGCGCCGGCGGCCCAGCGCAGCGGGGTCATGACGGTGCGGTCGGCGGCGGCGTCGGCGAGGGCTTCGGCGGCGCGGACGCGCCCGGCGCGCACGGCGGCGGTGACGGCGCCGAGGAGGGCGACGGCGAGGCCGGTGGCGGCGGCGAGGAGCATGGGGCCGGCGGCGGGGTGGGCGGTGAATCCGGCGGGGGCGGCGCCGCGGGCGACGAGCCAGGCGGCGAGGGCGGGGGCGCCGGGCAGGGAGAGCAGGCAGCCGGTGACGGCGGCCGCGAGGGCGACGACGGCGGCCTCGCCGGTGATGAGCGCGACGATCTGGCGGGGGGTGGCGCCGACGGCGCGCAGCATGGCGATCTCGCGGCGGCGCTGGGCGACGGCGAAGGCGAAGGTGCCGGCGACGACGAAGACGGCGACGAAGGCGGCCATCGCGGAGGTGAAGAGCAGCACCTTGTGGAGGGAGGGGGCGCCGAGCGGGGAGTCGTCGCCGGCGGTGTCGGCGAGGAGGCTGCCGGTGGTGGCGACGAGGGTGACGCCGAAGGCGAGGGCGAGGTAGGAGCCGGCGAAGGCGGCCTTGCGGTGGCGCAGTCCGGCGGCGGCGACGGGCAGGAGGGTGGCGGGGGTTCTCATGCCGCGGTCTCCAGGGCGGTCATCCGCTCGGCGATCTGCTGGGCGCTGGGGCGTTCGAGGTCGCCGACGACGGTGCCGTCGGCGAGGAAGAGGACGCGGTCGGCGTAGGAGGCGGCGACGGGGTCGTGGGTGACCATGACGGTGCTCTGGCCGTCGCGGTCGACGAGGTCGCGCAGGAGTGTCAGGACGTCGCGGCTGCTGGTGCTGTCGAGGGCGCCGGTGGGTTCGTCGGCGAAGAGCATCTTGGGGCGGGTGATGAGGGCGCGGGCGACGGCGACGCGCTGCTGCTGGCCTCCGGAGAGCTGGGAGGGCAGGTGGCGGGCGCGTTCGGCGAGGCCGACGGCGGCGAGGGCCTGGTGGATCTCGGCGCGGTCGGGCCGGCGGCCGGCGAGGCGCAGCGGCAGGCCGACGTTCTGTTCGGCGGTGAGGGAGCCGACGAGGTTGAAGGCCTGGAAGACGAAGCCGAGCTTCTCCCGGCGCAGGACGGTGAGCTGGTTCTCGCCGAGGCCGGAGAGGTCGGTGCCGTCGAGGACGACGCGGCCGCGGTCGGGCCGGTCGAGGCCGGCGGCGCACTGGAGCAGGGTGCTCTTGCCGGAGCCGGAGGGGCCCATGACGGCGGTGAAGCCGCCGCGGGCGAAGGCGACGTCGACCCCCCTGAGCGCGCGGACGGCCTCGGGGCCGGTGCCGTAGGTGCGGTGTACGTCGTCGAGGCGCAGTGCGGCGCTCTCATCCCCCATGATCATCACGGGGGTCATGAGTACCATCCGGGCATCGTGCCTGGCCAGGGCATTTTGAGGAATCGTTACGGCAGGGGCGGGCGGTTCCCCGGTCCGGCCCCGTCCGGTGCGGGGCGCAGGAGGTGGGCGTCGACCGGGTCCTCGCTGTCGAGGGCGAAGCCGTGGCGCTCGTAGAGGCGGCGGGCGGGGCTGCCCTGGAGGACGGTGAGGCGGACGGGTTCCCCGGCGGTGTCGGCCTCGGCGAGGAGGCGGCGCAGGACGGCGGTGCCGATGCCGCGGCCGTGGTGGGCGGGGTCGAGGTAGAAGTGTTCGAGGAGGCGGACGCCCTGCTCGGCGGGGCGGACGGTGACGGAGCCGGCGAAGGCGCCGTCGACGAGCAGGACGGAGGTGTGGGTGGTGGAGAAGCCCTCGCGCAGGCGGGTGCGGACCCGCTGCTCGTCGTAGCGGCCGAGGCGTTCGAGGTCGGGGCGCATGACGACGGCCCGCAGTTCGGCGACGGGTTCGACGTCGGCGGGGGTCGCGGGGCGCAGGCTCCAGGCGGGGCGGCGGGTCGGGGCGGGACTGGTGGTCGGGGCGGGGCGGCTGTTCACGGCGCGCAGTGTGGCAGAGGCGGCCCCGCCCGACCAGCGTGTTTCAGGAGACGGGACGGGAGTCGTCCCAGGCGCCCTCGAACTCCTCGCGGTAGACCTCCAGCAGGCCCGCCTCGGTGCCGCCGGGCTGCTGGCCGGCGCCGCCGCGCAGGACGAGCGCGGGGGACTCCATGCCGCGGGCGCGGCGCAGGTAGGGCTGGACGACGCCGAGGTCGCGGCTCTGGCGGCGCCCGGCGACGGGGCCGGTGGGGCGGGGGCCCTCGACGAGGTAGGCGGTGAAGCGGGGGGTCTCGTCGAAGACGCGGATCTCGAAGCCGCCCTGGTCGCGCAGCCGGGCGCGGACGCGGCGCACGTGCATGATGTTCATCTCGATGGATCGCGCCAACTCGCCACGCCCGAGGCCGAGTTCGCGTTCGCGGCGGCGTACGGCGCTGCTGGCGGGGTTGAGGAAGAGCAGCCGGACGCGGCAGCCGTCCCCGGCGAGGCGCACGAGGCGCTTGCCGGTGTAGTTCTGGCAGAGCATGCCGAGGCCGATGCCGAGCGCGTCGAGGCGCCGGGCGCCGTCGAGGAGGTCCTCGACGGGCAGGTCGCGCTGGAGGCGTACGCGGTCGGCGTGGACGGCGACGACGTCGGCGTAGCGCCCGGCGACGAGGGACTCGACGACGTCGGCGGGCACTCCCCCGGCGCCGCCGTCGAGGACGGCGAGCAGGCGGGCGGCGGCGCGTTCGGTCTGGGCGAGGACGGTGCCGGTGAGGACGCGGTTGCGGGAGACGACGTGCCGGGCCACCTCCAGTTCGTCCAGGGCGAGTTCGATCTCGCGCCGGTCGGCGAGGTAGGGCTCGAAGCAGGGCCAGTGCTGGACCATCAGTTCGCGCAGCTGCGGCAGGGTGAGGAAGACCAGCGGGTCGTCGTCGGCCGGGTCGAGCAGGTACCCCTTGCGGCGGCTGACCTCCCGTACGGCGCCGGCGCGGTGGGCCCACTCCTCGCCGGCGGGGCCGGCGGCGGCGGTGACCCAGTCCTCGCCGTGGGCGGGGGCGTAGATGGGGTGGAGGACCTCGTCGACGAGGGAGCGCAGCCGCTGCTCGACGAGGTTGAGCCAGACGTAGGCGCGCCCGGAGAGCCGGACCCGCTGGTAGGCGTCCTCCCATTCGGCGGCGGACCAGGCGAGGGCCGGTATCTCGACGGGGCCGGCCTGGGCGGGCACCAGGGGGCGGCCGGTCAGGGTGGGGCGCATGACCACCGTGGGGGCCTCGCTGCGGGCGCCGCCCCGGGCGGGGCCGCCCGGCCCGGAGCCCCGGCCGCCGGCGGGGAACACCATGCGCCACCTCACTGGTTTGCTGCTTCGTTGCGGAACCGGCGGCGGACGGGGGCCGCTGACGGATCGCCACCGGCCGGCGCGGCCGGACGATCAAGGGTACTGCCCGGCGTGAGCGGCCCGCAGCCGGATGGTCGAGGGGGGCTCGCGGGGATCACCTGGGCGTCTCTTCACAGGAATGCCGGGCCGGACACCCGTTCGGGCGAACCGGGGCCGCGTGTCCCGGCCGTCGGGGGAAGGCTCGGGGAGTATGCCCTCTGGTTCGCCATCCGGTTCGTCGTCACCGCACGCCCCTCGTCACCCCACGCCCCTCGTCACCCCACGCCCCTCGTCACCCCACGTCCCCTTGGTCACCCCACGCTCACCCCACGCCCCCAGGAAGTCGAGGACTCATGCAGGTCTGGCCGGGCAAGCCCTACCCCCTCGGCGCCACCTACGACGGGGCCGGCACCAACTTCGCGGTGTTCTCCGAGAGCGCCGACCGGATCGAGCTGTGCCTGCTCGACGAGGACGGCTCCGAGACGGCCGTCGAACTGCGCGAGACGGACGCCTTCGTCCGCCACGCCTACCTGCCGGGCGTCCAGCCGGGGCAGCGCTACGGCTTCCGCGTGCACGGCCCGTACAACCCGGGCCTGGGCCTGCGGCACAACGCGGCCAAGCTGCTGCTGGACCCGTACGCCAAGGCGATGAGCGGGACCATCGACTGGGACGAGTCCGTCTACGGCTACCACTTCGGCGCGCCCGAGCGCCGCAACGACCTCGACTCGGCCCCGCACACGATGCACTCGGTGGTCGTCAACCCGTACTTCGACTGGGGCACCGACCGGCCGCCGCGCACCGACTACCACCGCACCGTCATCTACGAGGCGCACGTCAAGGGCCTCACCCGGCTGCACCCGGGCATCCCGGAGGAGATCCGGGGCACCTACGCGGGCCTGGCGCACCCGGCGGTGATCGAGCACCTGGCCAAGCTCGGCGTCACCGCGATCGAGCTGATGCCGGTGCACCAGTTCGTCCGGGACCACCGGCTGCGGGACCTGGGGCTGGCCAACTACTGGGGCTACAACACGATCGGCTTCTTCGCCCCGCACTCCTCCTACTCCTCCACGGGCGACCGGGGCCAGCAGGTGCAGGAGTTCAAGTCGATGGTGAAGGCGCTGCACGCGGCCGGTATCGAGGTGATCCTCGACGTGGTCTACAACCACACCGCCGAGGGCAACCACCTCGGGCCGACGCTGTCGCTGCGCGGCCTGGACAACGTCTCGTACTACCGCCTCGCCCGGGACCAGCGCTTCTACGAGGACACCACCGGCACCGGCAACAGCCTGCTGATGCGCAGCCCGCACGTGCTCCAGCTGATCATGGACTCGCTGCGCTACTGGGTCACCGAGATGCACGTGGACGGGTTCCGCTTCGACCTCGCCGCCACCCTGGCCCGGCAGTTCCACGAGGTGGACCGGCTGTCCTCCTTCTTCGACCTCGTCCAGCAGGACCCGGTGGTCTCCCAGACCAAGCTGATCGCCGAGCCCTGGGACCTCGGCGAGGGCGGCTACCAGGTCGGCAACTTCCCTCCGCTGTGGACGGAGTGGAACGGCATGTACCGGGACACGGTGCGCGACCTGTGGCGCGGGGAGAACGCGGCGCTGGCCGAATTCGGCTCCCGGCTGACGGGCTCCTCCGACCTGTACCAGGACGACGGCCGCCGCCCGATCGCCTCCATCAACTTCGTGACCTGCCACGACGGTTTCACGCTGCGCGACCTGGTCTCGTACAACGAGAAGCACAACGAGGCCAACGGGGAGGACAACCGGGACGGGGAGTCCTTCAACCGCTCCTGGAACCACGGCGTCGAGGGCCCGGGCGAGGACCCGGCGGTGGAGGAGCTGCGGGCGCGCCAGCAGCGCAACTTCATCGCCACGCTGATGCTCTCCCAGGGCACGCCGATGCTCTCGCACGGGGACGAGCTGGGCCGCACCCAGCTGGGCAACAACAACACGTACTGCCAGGACAACGAGCTGAGTTGGGTGCACTGGCCGCAGGGGGACGGGCCGCAGGCGCGGATGCTGGAGTTCACCCAGGGGATGATCTGGCTGCGCCGCGACCACCCGGTGTTCCGGCGGCGGCGGTTCTTCCACGGGCGGCCGGTGTCGGGGCGCCCGCAGTCGGGGCAGCCGGTGTCGGCCTCGGGCGCCTACGACGACCTCACCGACATCGCCTGGTTCACCCCGGCCGGGGAGGAGATGACCAAGCGCAACTGGGGCGTCGGCTACGCCAAGTCGCTGACGGTGTTCCTCAACGGGTACGCGATCTCGGAGCCGGACCGGCGGGGCGGGCGGATCGTCGACGACTCGTTCCTGCTGATGTTCAACGCGCACTTCGAGCCGCTGGAGTTCACCGTGCCGGCCGACCACGGGCAGGAGTGGCAGGTCGTGGTGGACACGGCGCAGCCCCGGCTGCCGGCGCCGGGCACGGGGGCGACGGTCAAGGCCGGGGACGCGCTGTGGCTGACCGACCGGTCGATGATGGTCCTCCAGCGGCCGGCCTGACAGGCCCCGGCGGTCACCTGTTCGGGCCAGCAGCGGGTCTTGGCCCCGGGCCCGGACGGGTACCTATGGAGGCATGACCTCCGACGCCGAGCCCGCACAGGCCCGCCCGGACGCCGTCCACCCGCCGACCGCGAGCTACCGGCTGCAGCTCCAGCCCGGCTTCACCCTGCGCGACGCCGCCTCGGCCGTCCCCTACCTGGCCGCCCTCGGCGTCTCGCACCTGCACCTGTCCCCGCTGCTGGAGGCCGCGCCCGGCTCCACGCACGGCTACGACACCGTCGACCACACCCGGATCAGCGAGCAGCTCGGCGGCGAGGACGCCCTGCGCGCCCTCGCCGCCGAGGCGCGGCGGCACGGCCTGCGGCTGATCGCCGACGTGGTGCCCAACCACATGGCCGTGCCCGTGCCCGAGCGGCTCAACCGGCCGCTGTGGGAGGTGCTGCGCGACGGGCCCGACTCGCCGTACGCCCGCTGGTTCGACATCGACTGGACGGCGCAGCGCGGGCCCGCCGACGCGCCCGGGCGCGGGCGGGTGCTGCTGCCGCTGCTCGGCGACCGGATCGGCGCGGTGCTGGACCAGCTGGCGGTCGACGGCCCGGTGCTGCGCTACCACGCGCACGAGCTGCCGCTGCGGCCCGGGACGCAGGAGCTGCCGCTCGCGGAGCTGCTCGCCCGGCAGTGGTACCGGCTCGCGCACTGGCGCCTGGCCCGGACCGAGCTCAACTACCGGCGGTTCTTCACCGTCAACGAGCTGATCGCGCTGCGCGTGGAGGACGAGGAGGTGTTCGCCGCGACCCACGCCGTGCTGCTGCGGCTGCACCGCGAGGGCGTCCTGGACGGCTTCCGGATCGACCACCCGGACGGCCTGGCGGATCCGCGCGGGTACCTGCGGCGGCTGGCCGGGGCGACCGGCGGGGCGTACGTGGTGGTGGAGAAGATCCTCACCGGCGAGGAGCGGCTGCCCGCCGACTGGCCGGTGGCGGGCACCACCGGGTACGACGCGCTGCGCCGGATCGACGGGGTGCTCCTGGACGGGGAGGGCGCGCGGCGCCTGGCGGCGGCGTACCGGGAGTTCACCGGCCTGCCGTCGGGGGACGGCGCGGGGCCGGTGGAGCAGGCCCGGCGGGGGCGGGCGGAGATGACGGCGCCGCGCGGCGAGCTGGCCGCCGAGGTGGACCGGCTGGTGCGGATCGCGCTGCGGATCGGCGCCGCCGACCCCGCGTACGCCGACCACGCGCCCTGGGAGCTGCACGGGGCGCTGCGGCGGCTGCTCACCGCGTACCCGGTGTACCGGCCGTACGTGCGGCCCGGGGAGGAGGGCGGGGACCGGCACCTCCAGGGGCTGCTGGACACGGCCGAGGGCCCGACGGAGCGGCTGGTGACGGCGCTGGCGCTCGGGCTGCTGGGGCGCGGGGCGGAGGAGGACGAGTTCTGCGTGCGCTTCGCCCAGACGGCGGCGGCCGTGGCCGCGAAGGGGGTGGAGGACACCGCCTTCTACCGGTGGAACGCGCTGCCGGGCCTGAACGAGGTCGGCGGCGAGCCCGGGCGGCCGGGGGTCGCGCCGGAGGAGTTCCACGCGTGGTGCGCGTACCTGGAACAGGCGTGGCCGGGGAGCATGACGGCGCTGTCCACGCACGACACCAAGCGCAGCGCCGACGCCCGGGCGCGGCTGGCGGTGCTGGCGGAGCTGCCCGGGCAGTGGGCGGCGGAGCTCGCCGGGTGGTCGGGTGCGGACCCATGGGATCCGGAGGCGGACTGGGTGCTGTGGCACACCCTCGTCGCGGCCTGGCCGATCGGGCCGGACCGGCTGGTCGCGGCGCTGCTCAAGGCGGCGCGCGAGGCCAAGGAGCGGACCTCCTGGACGGCGCCGGACGCCTCCTACGAGCGGGCGCTGGAGCGGCGGGCGCGGGCCGTGTACGACTCCCCCGCACTGCTGGGCCGGATCGAGGAACGGGTGCGCGCCCTGGCCCCGTACGCCCGCTCGAACACGCTGGCGGCGGCGCTGCTGCACCTGACCGTGCCCGGCGTGCCGGACGTGTACCAGGGCGGCGAGGAGCCGCTGTACACGCTCGTCGACCCCGACAACCGGGGCGTCGTCGACCTCGGCGCGCTCGCCGTGCGGCTCACCGACTCCGCCGCCGCGCGGCCCGGGGACCTCGCCCGGGAGAAGCTGCACCTGACCGCCACGGCCCTGCACCTGCGCCGGGCGCGCCCGCTCGGCCCGTACCGGCCGCTGGCCGCGCCCGGGCACCTGCTGGCCTTCGCCCGGGGCGAGGGCGTCGTCACCGCCGTCACCCGGCTCCCGTACGGGCTGGAGCGCTCCGGCGGCTGGGGCTCCGCCGTGCTGGAGCTGCCCGGGGGCGGGCCGTGGACGGAGGAGCTGACGCAGCGGGGCTTCCCCGCGGGGCCGGTGCCGGTCGCGGACCTGCTGGCCGTGTACCCGGTGGCGCTGCTGACGAGAGAGGGCGGAAGGGGCTGAGCATGGCGGTGTACGAGGTGTGGGCACCGGCGGCGGGCGACCGGGTGGAGGTCGAGGTCGGCGGGTTCCGGCACGCGTTGGCGCGCTGCCCGGAGCGGGAGGGGTGGTGGAGCGGCGTGGCGCCCGAGGGCGACTACGCCTTCCGGCTCGACGGCGGCCCCCCGCTGCCCGACCCGCGCTCGCCCCGGCAGCCGTACGGGCCGGACGGGCCCAGCCGGGCCGTCGACCACGCGGCCTTCCGCTGGTCCGCCGCCGGATGGCGCGGGCGGGCGCTGCCGGGCGCGGTGGTGTACGAGCTGCACGTCGGCACGTTCACGGCGCGCGGCACCTTCGACGCGGCCGCCGAACACCTCGACCACCTGGTCGGGTTGGGCGTCGACTTCGTCGAGCTGATGCCGGTCTGCCCGTTCCCCGGCAAGCACGGCTGGGGCTACGACGGGGTGTCGCCGTGGGCCGTGCACGAGCCCTACGGCGGGCCGGCCGGGCTCAAGCGGTTCGTCGACGCGGCGCACGGGCGGGGGCTCGGCGTGATCCTCGACGTGGTGCACAACCACCTCGGCCCCTCCGGCAACTACCTTCCGGCGTACGGGCCGTACTTCACCGACCGGCACCAGACCCCGTGGGGCTCGGCCGTCAATCTGGACGCCCCCGGCTCCGACGAGGTGCGCGCCTACCTGATCGGCAGCGCGCTTTCCTGGCTGCGCGACTACCGCCTCGACGGGCTGCGGCTGGACGCCGTGCACGCCCTCGTCGACCACCGGGCCGTGCACGTTCTGGAGGAACTGGCGCTGGCCGTCGAGACGTTGGCGGTCGCCGTCAACCGCCCGCTGTTCCTCGTCGCCGAGTCCGACCTCAACACCCCGCGCACCACCGCCCCGCGCGAGGCCGGCGGGCAGGGCCTCGCCGCGCAGTGGAGCGACGACTTCCACCACGCCCTGCACTGCGCGCTCACCGGCGAATCCCACGGCTACTACGGCGACTTCGCGCGCGCCCCGCTCGCCGCCCTCGCCAAGACGCTGCGGCACGGGTTCTTCCACGACGGCACCTGGTCCGGCTTCCGGGGCCGGAGCCACGGGCGGCCCTTCGGCCCGCTCGGCGAGGGGCACCGGCTGCTCGGCTACCTCCAGACCCACGACCAGATCGGCAACCGGGCCCTCGGCGACCGCGTCTCCACCAGCCTCGGCGGCGGGCGGCTCGCCTGCGGGGCCGCGCTGGTGCTCACCTCACCGTTCACCCCGATGCTGTTCATGGGCGAGGAGTGGGGCGCGGCCACCCCCTGGCAGTACTTCACCGACCACACCGACCCGGGGCTGGCCGAGGCCGTCCGGCAGGGGCGGCGGCGGGAGTTCGCCGAGCACGGGTGGGCCGCCGAGGCCGTGCCCGACCCTCAGGAGCCGGCCACCGTGCTGCGCTCCGTCCTCGACTGGACCGAGCCGCACCGGGCGCCGCACGCCGAACTGCTGGACTGGTACCGGACGTTGATCCGGCTGCGGCGGGAGCGGCCGGAACTGGGCGACCCGGACCTCGGGGCCGTGCGGGTCGACTTCTCGGAGGAGCGGGGGTGGGTGGTGGTGCACCGGGGGCCGTACCGGGTCGCGGTCAACCTCGGGGCGGAGGAGGCCGTGCTGCCGCTGGAGGGCGAGGGGCGGGAGGTGGTGGCGGCCTTCGGGGCGGCCGCGCTGGAGGGCGGCGGGGTGCGGGTGGGGGCGGACTCGGTGGCGATCATCTCGGTCTGCTCGGTCTGCTCGGTCGGCTACCAGAGGTAGGTGCCGATGCGCTCGCGCAGCGAGGCGGCGTCCAGGCCGTACGCGGCCACGTGCTCCGCCATCGAGCCGTAGTGGCGGTGCTCGGCGCGCGGCACGCCCAGGGCCAGCACCCGGTGCGCGCAGTCGGCCAGCGCCTCGTGCACGGCGTTCGCGGAGGTGCCCGCGAGGTACGGCTCCACCAGCACCACGTCCGGGCGCTCGCCGACGGCGGCGCGCAGGGCCGCCGTGTCGAAGGGGCGCACCGTCGCCGCGTACAGCACCGTCACGTCCATGCCCTCGGTGGCGGCGAGGACCGCGTCCAGCATCGGGCCGACGGCGATCACCACGCCGCCGCCGGCGCCGCCACCGCTGCGGCTGCCGCTGCGGACGGTGGTGAAGCGGCCTGGCTCGACGGCGATCGGGGCGGCGTTCTGGTGGTTGGACAGGCGGACGTAGACATTGCGGTCGCCGTCCGCGTAGGCGTGGCGCAGCAGCCGCTCCGCCTCGTCCGGGTGGCCGGGGACGTGGACCGTCCAGTCCGGCAGGGTGTCCAGGAGGGCGACGTCGCCCGGGGACATGTGGGTGCGGCCGGCCGCAGGGTTGTCGTAGCTGCCGCCCGCACTCACCAGGACGGCACCGACGCCCTGGTGGACCAGGCTCAACTTGACCTGCTCGAAGGGGCGTTCCACCAGGAAGCTGGCGAAGGTGTGGGCGATCGGGCGCATCCCGGACAGGGCCAGGCCGCCGGCCGCGCCGATCAGCAGCTGCTCGCGGATGCCGACGTTGACCACCCGGTCCGGGTGGCGCTCCTGGGCGGGCTCGAAGGCGGCGGCGGAGATGTCCGCGAGCACCAGGGCCAGGCGGGGGTCCTCGTCGAGGAGGCGGGTGGTGACGTCGATGAAGCGTTCGCGCATGGTGTCCATGGGTGGGGTGCCTCTCTGGTGCTTCCGGCTGCGGGTCTGCGGGTGGCGGGTTCAGTGGTTCTTGGGCTCAGGAGTTCTCGGGCTCAGGAGTTCTCGGGCTCAGGAGTTCTTGGGCTCGACGCGGGCGACCACGACGTGCGGGCGGCCCGGGTGCTCGGCGGTGTAGGCGTGGTGCAGGGCCTCGTGGTCGCGGCCGTCCACCGTGGCCGTGGACCAGCCCTCGGCGGCGAAGCGCTGCGCGATGCCGCCCCGCCAGCCGTGCGTGGCCGAGGAGTTGTCGATCACCACCGCATGCAGCCGCTCCAGGCCGTACGCGCCGGCGAAGGCCACCGCCTCGTGGTTGGAGCCCTCGTCGAACTCCGCGTCGCCCAGCAGCACCCACACCACCGGGTCCGTCAGCCCCTGCGCCCGCAGGCCCAGCGCCGTGCCGACCGCCAGCGGCAGGCCGTGGCCGAGCGAGCCGGAGGAGATCTCCACCCCGGGCAGCAGCATCCGGTCCGGGTGGTAGCCGAGCGGGGAGTCGTAGCCGCCGAAGCTCGGCAGCACCTCGGGGTCGAGGAAGCCCTTGGCCGCCAGGACGGCGTAGTACGCCATCGGGCCGTGGCCCTTGGAGAGCAGGAACCGGTCGCGGTCCTGGGCCCCGACGGTGGCCGGGGAGACGCGCAGCACCCGGTCGTACAGCACCCAGAGAGCGTCCAGGGTGGAGGTGGCGGCGGGGTCGTGCTTCTCGTCGCCGGTCATCAGGGCCATCAGCTTCGGGAGGTCCTCGAAGCGTGCATCCGCTGCCGCGTTCGTCGTCATGCCCCGATCGTGCAACCTCAAGCGAGCTTGAGGTCAAGCGGCTACAGTGAGTGCCCGTGACCGAGACTCCCGACCGTGCCCCCGACCGCGCACCCGGCCCCCGCCACAGCGACCTGCTCACCATCGGGCAGCTCGGCAGACGCAGCGGGCTGGCGGCCTCGGCGCTGCGCTACTACGAGAGCCTCGGACTCATCCAGGCCACCCGCACCACCGGCGGCCAGCGCCGCTACACCCGCTCCACCCTGCGCCGCATCGCCTTCGTCCGCGCCGCCCAGCGCGTCGGCCTCTCCCTCGACGAGGCCCGCGTCGCCCTCGACCGCCTGCCGGAGCGGCCCGCGCCCAGCGGCGAGGAGTGGGACGAGGTCGCCTCGTCCTGGCAGAACCGCATCGACGAGCAGATCGCCGAACTCGAACGGCTCAAGGCCAAGCTCACCGGCTGCATCGGCTGCGGCTGCCTCTCCCTGACCCGCTGCGCCCTCTACAACCAGGCCGACCGCGCAGGCGAATCCGGCCCCGGCGCCCGCTACCTCCTCACCCGCGACCCCGCCACCGGCCCCGAACCCACCACCCCCGACATCACCCCCTGCGGCGCCCGCTAGCCACCAGGGCGGCGGCCGTCGCGGGTGTAGAAGCAGCAGGTGCAGAGGCAGCGGAGGCAGTGACAGGGCGGCCGTGGCGATCGCAGAGGCGGAGGGCACGTCACAGCGCGGGCGGCCAGGGATCTGCGGCCACAGCGCCCCGAGGAGTGGGCGGCGGCCGGCGCACTCGCGCACACGGCACCCTCTCGCCCCCAAGCACCCAGAGGCCGCCCGCGCGGTGCGCTGACGAACACCCCGGGAAGCGGGACGGTCCGCGCCGGCGGCCAGCAGGCGGGTGGCGGGGGCGGCAGGTGGATGCTGCCAGACCGCAGGCAGGTGGCACGGGGAAGCAGGCAGGTGGCGACAGTTGGGCGGCCGGCCGCAGGCGAGGGGCCGCAGGCGGGTGGGGTGCCTGGGGTGGGTGGGGCCATCGTGCTCCTCTCGTGGAAAGGGTTTTGCGGGGCCGGCGTCGGGGTGCTTACGGTGCTGGCATGTTGCCGGTGGTGGAGACGGAAGAGCAGTGGGACGTCCTCGCCGAGGACGAGGCGGTGCTGAGGGCGGGCGCCGAGGACCTCTGTGGGCGGTTGGGGCTCGGCGGGGTGCCGTTGGAGCGGTTCACCGAGGGGTCGGTGCCGGTGTACGCCGTGGGCGGGGCGCTGGTGTTGAAGCTGTTCCCGCCGCCGAGTGCGCGGGACGGGGTCGTGGAGGAGCGGGTGCTCTCCCGGCTGCACGGCGCGCTGCCGATTCCGACGCCGGAGGTCCAGGCCGCCGGGGAGTACGTCAACGGGTGGCGCTACGTGCTGATGTCCCGCCTGGCCGGTGAGGGCCTGGCGACGGCCTGGCCGCGTGTCCCGGACGCCGAGCGGGGGCGGATCGCGCGGGAGTGCGGCGAGGCGCTGGCCGTGCTGCACGGGCTCGACCCGGAGCCGCTCGCGCCGGTGCTCGGGCCCGGGGACTGGGCCGCGTTCCTGGCGCGGCAGCGGGCCGGCGCGGTGGAGCGGCAGCGTGAGCGCGGGCTGCCGCAGGCATGGCTGGAGCAGATCCCGGAGTTCCTGGAGGCGGCGCCGCTCCCCCGCGCCCCGGAACGCGCGCTGCTGCACACCGAGTTCATGCGCGAGCACCTGCTCGTCGACCCGGCCGACGGCTGGCGCCTCACCGGCCTGTTCGACTTCGAGCCCGCCATGATCGGCGACCCTGCGTACGACCTCGTCGCGGTCGGCCTGTTCACCACCCGCGCCGACCCGGCCCTGTTCGGGCGGCTGCTGGACGGCTACGGCCGCCCCGCCGACCCGCGCCTGCTGATGGCGTACACCCTGCTGCACGTGTACAGCCACCTGCCGTGGTACCTGAGGGAGTTGAAGCCCTCCGCGACCACCCTGGACGACCTGGCGCAGGAGTGGTTCGGCACCGCCTGAGCGCCACCACGCAACGACCTGTCGAACGAAACGCCCCATGACGACGACCTCCTCCCGCGCAGACCCCGACGGCCTCCGCTCCGGTGTCACCAAGGTTGACGGTTCCGGCCCGATCCCACAGGTACCGATCGGCACATCCTGAGCAGCAAGAACACCCCTGCCCCCTGCCGATCGGCAGGGGGCAGGGGCGCCGAAGGCACAAGGGGCACAAGCGCGCCTCAAGACGCCGCAACCGCCGCCGGCCGGGGGTCGGTGCGCAGCCGCGAGTACCGGACGACGTCGCGCCACTCGCCGTCCCGGAAGGTCAGCGCCCGCTGCACACCCTCCCGCTGGAAGCCGGACTTCTCCAGCGCGCGCTGCTCCGCGAGGTTGCCCGTCTCGGTGTCCGCCTCCACCCGCATCGTCGGCGTGTGTGCGAACAGGTACTCCGCGATGAGCAGTTGCGCCCGCGTCCCGATCCCGCGCCCGCGCACCCCGGGCACCAGCTGGATGCCGATGTTCCAGTGCGGCGCCACCGGCCGCATCCCGGTGCGGCGGGCGGCGACGAACCCGGCGAACTCCCCGCCGCCGGCGCCGACCCGTACGGCCAGCATGACCCGCTCCTCGGAGAGCAGCCCGTCCTCCGCCCACTCCCGGCGGAACCGGCCCGCGCTCCGCCAGCCGAACCACTGGAACTCCCCCAGCGCCTCCGGGTCCCCCACCAGGTCGGTCAGGGAGCGGAGGTCCTCCTCGTCCATCGGGCGCAGTGTGATCTCTTCTTCGCTCATGCCCGCGCCAACGTCGGCGCCGCCTCCACGGTTCCGCAGGTCAGGTCGCCTCGGGGACGTAGCGGGCGGCGACGAGCCCGGCGAGTGTGCGCAGCCGCGCGAAGTAGCTTGCGCAGTAGGTCTCCTGGATGGCGGGCACGACCCTGTCGAGGGTGGTGATGCACGTCCAGAGGCGGCCGATGTCGATCTCGTCGAGCCCGCGGTTCAGCTCCGCGTGGACGAGGCTGGAGACGCCGGAGTCCAGCATGAGGAGGTCCTCGCCCTCGATCTCCGTGCCGACGAAGCCCGGCGGGAACCGGGCGTCCAGGTGCGCCTCCCAGTGCCCGGTGACGCTGCCCTCCGGCGGGTCGGCGGGCGGGGGCAGGAGCAGGGCGACGGCCTCGAAGACGGCGCGCACCATGAGGACCGCCCTCGTGGGCGTGATGGCGGCGCTGGTGTCCTTGCCGCTCGCGACATCCTCGCGCAGCGCCCGGGCGCGGCCGAGTTCGGCGGCGAGTTCGGCGGGAAGCTCGACCGGAAGCTCGACGGGCAACGCCTGCGGGGGCGCCGGGTTGCCCGCGAGGACCTGGTCCAGGGCGTGCAGCGAGTGCACCACGGCGACGGTGCCGAACTCGTAGCGGTGGAAGGAGTGCCGCAGGAGTTCGCGCGCGGTGTCCAGCGCGCTCATCACCGGCATCGGCGCCTGGCGCGGCGGCACCAGGTCGCCGACCACGCCTTCCATGTCCTCGAAGTCGAGGACGATGCCCCACGTCCGCGGGTCCTGTCCCGCCGCCACCTGCATGGGGCTCACCGCCGCACCTCCGACGGCCGCCGGGGCGTGCGGGCGAGGCGGAAGCCGACGTCGTCGATCCGCAGCGTGGGGTGGCTGCGGCGGCGCACGGAGGCCCGGCAGCTCCAGTGCTCGTCGAACCAGCCGCCGCCGCGCAGCACCCGGTAGCTCCCGTACACCTCGGCGTCGTACACGTCCCAGCACCACTCCCACACGTTGCCGAGCAGGTCGTGGAACCCGAGCGCGTTGGGCGCCAACTCACCGACCTCGTGCGGCCGTTCCCCGGAGTTGCCCCGGTACCAGGCGATCTCGTCGAGCGGCCCGTAGCGCGGCCCGTCCGTCCCGGCGCGGCAGGCGTGCTCCCACTCGGCCTCGGTGGGCAGGCGGTACCCGTCCGCGCCGGTGTCCCAGGTGACGTCCTCGCCGGACAGCCGGTAGGCGGGCAAGAGGCCCTCGCGCAGGGAGAGTTCGTTGCAGTACCGCACCGCGTCGTGCCAGGAGACGCCGTCGGCGGGCCGCCGGTCGCCCGCGAGGCCCTGGTACTGCTCGCGGGTGACGGGACAGGGCGCCAGCTCGTACGGCCCGACCTCGACGTCCCAGCGGCGCTGCGTGCGGCGGTCCGACAACGTGACGTGCCCGAACGGCACGGCGATCAGGCGGGTACTCGCGTCCATGATCGCGATCCTAGGCAGGCCGCCGCGATCAGCGCGAGGGAATTCCGACGCCCCTGACCCACACCGGGAACGGCGAGCGGTTGCGGTCGACGCCCCGCAGGAAGTCCTCGACGACGGGCGCGAGGTCCTCGGACGGCACGTACGCCCCGCCGAAGGGGAGGTCGTCGGGGCCCACCGAGCCGGTGGAGCAGCGCAGTTGCCGCGCCTGCTCGTCGTGCCACACGTAGAACGTCGCCACCCCGGCGTAGCCCGAGTCGCGGATGCGCACCCGCAGGCCCTCGGCCGTCCGCTCGAAGGCGGCGACGACCTCGGGCGCGGCCAGCTCGCCCCGGTCGTCGTCCTCTCCGCCCAGCAGCCAGGTGTTGGTCTCCCATTCCACCCGCCGGTCGTCCGGCTCCAGGGCGAGCGGTTCCTCCGCCACTTCGGCGATCCACGTCAACAGCATGCGGCGATCGTCCCACAGGCCCCGGCGCCCGCGCCTTCTGGCATCGGGCGCGCACGCGGCCCAGGATGGAGACCAAGACCCTGATGGATCATCAGAGAGGCGGCACACCATGGCGGGAACGTACGTCAGCACGCTCGTCCAGGCCCCGGCCGAGGAGGTCTGGGCGCTGATCGGCGACTTCCACCGCCTCGGCGAGTGGCACCCGGGGCTGCCGCCGAGCACGGCCGGCAACGAGCTGCACGGCAACGCGATCGGCTCGATCCGGGTGTTCGAGTTCAACGGGGTCGTGCTGCGCGAGACCCTGCTCGCCTACGACGCGGAGGGCCGCAGCCACACGTACGGGTTCCCGGACGGCACCTTCGCGCTGGTCGGCTACCGCGCCACCCTGCGCCTCGCCCCGGTGACCGAACTGGGCGCGAGCTTCGTCGAGTGGAGCGCCGTCTTCGACGTCGACCCGCAGCAGCGCGAGGAGTCGACGGCGCTGGTGCAGGGGGTGTTCACCACCGGGCTGGCCGCGCTGCGCGAGCGGTTCGCACGCCAGGAAGGGCGTCCCCCTCCATTTCCAAGCTATAGCGCACCCCCGCCCTTGCGGCAAGACCCCCGTGAGCCCTCACAATGGCCGACCTGACCTGGAACCTACGGAGTTGGGGTGATTCGCGGCATGCGTGTGCTGTTGTCGACCTGGGGATCGCGCGGGGACGTCGAACCGCTGGCGGGCCTCGCGGCGCGCCTGCGGGAGCTGGGGGCGGAGGCGGTGGTGTGCGCGCCGCCGGACGAGGAGTTCGCGGCGGTGCTGGCCCGCGCCGGGGTGCCGATGGCGCCGGTCGGCCCGTCCGTGCGCTCCGTCGTGACGGGCGCGAAGGCGCCGACCACGGAGGACGCGTTCCGGCTCGCCGCCGAGCTGGTGGCGAGCCGGTTCGGCGCCCTCGCGGAGGCGGCGAAGGGCTGCGACGCGATCCTCGCGACGGGGCTGATGCCCGCCGGGGTGCGCGAGGTGGCGGAGGGCCTGGGCGTCCCGTACGTCTTCGCCTGCTTCCACCCCTTCGGGCTGCCCTCGCCGCGCTTCCTGCCGCAGCGCCGCCCGGGCACGCCCTCGCCCGCCGGGGAGACGGACAACCGGGTGCTGTGGCGCCAGGACGCCGAGCGGGTGGACGCGCTGTACGGGGAGGCGCTGAACACCCACCGGGCGGCGCTCGGCCTGGCCCCGGTGACGAACGTCCGCGACCACGTGTACACCGCGCGGCCGTGGCTGGCGGCCGACCCGGTGCTGGGCCCCTGGCAGGACGCGACGGACTACGACCTCGTCCAGACCGGCGCCTGGTTCCTGCCCGACGAGCGCCCGCTGCCGCCTGAGCTGGAGGCGTTCCTGGCCGCCGGGGAGCCCCCGGTGTACGTGGGCTTCGGCAGCATGGCCATGCGCACCGCGCCCGACCTCGCCCGGGTGGCCGTGGAGGCCGTACGGGCCCGGGGCAGGCGTGTCCTGCTCGGCAGCGGCTGGGCGGGGCTGGCGGCGGTGGACGACCGGGGCGACCACCTGGTGGTCGGCGAGGTCGACCACCGGGCGCTGTTCGGCCGGGTCGCCGCCGTCGTGCACCACGGCGGCGCGGGCACCACCGCCAAGGCCGCCCTCGCGGGCGCGCCGCAGGTGATCGTCCCGCAGATCGTGGACCAGCCGCACTGGGCGGCCCGCGTCGCCGAGCTGGGCATCGGCGCGGCCCACGACGGCCCGGTGCCCACCGCCGCCTCCCTGTCGGCCGCGCTCGCCGCCGCCCTCTCCCCCGCGACGGCCCGCCGGGCGCGCGAGGTGGCGGCCACGATCCGCACGGACGGGACGACCACGGCCGCGAGGCTGCTGCTGGAGGCCGCTGACCGGCGACGATCCGGCTGAACCCCCCGTGCGGGCCGGGCCCGCCCGTCCCCTA
Organism: Kitasatospora sp. NPDC101183; assembly: GCF_044767945.1. Classification (NCBI taxonomy): domain Bacteria; kingdom Bacillati; phylum Actinomycetota; class Actinomycetes; order Kitasatosporales; family Streptomycetaceae; genus Kitasatospora; species Kitasatospora sp. NPDC101183. The sequence continues at coordinate 219,891 of NZ_JBIWOW010000004.1, forward strand.
CGGTGTGCATGACCACCGCGCCCGAACAGCCCGCGCGGTGGGTCAGACCGGGGGATCGATCATGCACTACAGCCTTCTCGGCCCGCTCCTCGTCCGCGACGGCCACCGGGAACGGACGGTCGGCGGCGCCAAGGTCCGCGCCCTGCTCGCCGTGCTCCTGCTGGCGGAGGGCCGGCCGGTGACGGCCGACCGGCTCAAGGCCGCGCTCTGGGGCGACCGCCCGCCGGCCTCGGCGAACGCCTCGCTCCACAACATGCTCGCCCGGCTGCGCACCCAGCTCGGCGGCGGCGAGCGCCTGCGCACCACCCCGCTCGGCTACCTGCTGGAGGTCGCCGAGGGCGAACTGGACGCCCGGGTCCTCACCCTGGGTGTCCAGCGCGCCCGCGAGGCCGTGCTCCGCGAGGACTGGACGGCCGTACGGGAGGAGGCGGCCACCGCCCTCGCCCCGTGGCGCGGCGTCCCCCTCGCCGAGTTCCCCGACCTCCCCGAGGCCGAGGCCCCGCGCCGGCAGTGGCAGGAGGCGCACCTCCAGGCGCTGGAGTGGCGGATCGAGGCCGACCTGCACCTCGGCCGACTCCACGGCCTGGCCGCCGAGTTGACGACCCTGACGGCCGAGCACCCGCTGCACGAGCCCTTCCACACCCAGCTGATGCGCGCCCTGCACGGCCTCGGCCGACGCTCCGAGGCCCTGGCCGCCTACCAGCGGCTGCGCCGCATCCTCGCCGAGGAGCTCGGCATCGACCCCGGACCGGCCGCCCAGCAGCTCCACGAACAGCTCCTCCAGGACGAAGCACCGCGCGACGAGGCGCCGCCCACCGATGCGCGGCCCACCGATGCGCCGCCCGTCCGGCCCGAAGCCGACCCGCCGTCCCAACTCCCCGCCACCGTCACCGACTTCACCGGCAGACAACCGGAACTCGACGCCCTCACCGCCCTGTTGACCACCCCGCCCGCCCACGGCGACGCCCCGCGCCTGGCCGTCGTCTCCGGCATGGGCGGCATCGGCAAGACCGCCCTCGCCCTCCAGGCCGCCCACGCCGCCAAGCACCTCTTCCCCGACGGCCGCCTCTACGCCGACCTGCGGGGCTTCGGCGCCGGAGCCGCCCGCGAGCCCCACGAACTGCTCGCCTCCCTCCTCGCCGCCCTCGGCCGGCAGGAGGGCCGCGCCCACCCGATCCCCGAACACCCCGACGACCGCGCCGCGTTGCTGCGCACCGCCCTGGCCACCCGCCGCGTCCTCCTGGTGCTCGACAACGCCCGCGACAGCGCCCAGGTCCTCCCCCTGCTGCCCGGCGACGGCCGCAGCGCGGTGATCGTCACCACCCGCGGCACCCTCTCCGACCTCCCCGCGGCCCTGCACCTGTCCCTGCCCCCGCTCGACGTCGAGGAGCAGCGCGCCCTGCTCTCCCGCCTCTGCGGCCCCGAGCGCATCCGGCAGGACCCGGACGGCGCGCTGCGCCTGCTGGCCGCCTGCGCGGGCCTGCCCCTGGCCCTGCGGATCGCCGGCGCCCGGCTCTCCTCCCGCCCGGCCTGGAGCCCCGGCACCCTGGCCGAGCGCCTGGACGACAGCCGGGGCCGGCTGCGCGCCCTGTCGGTGGGCCGGCTCGCCGTCGACACCACCTTCGCCACCAGCTACCTCGCGATCCGCGACAGCGAGGACCGGACGGAGCGCGAAGCCGCCCGCGCCTTCCGGCTGTTGGGCCTGTGGGCGGGCCACACACTGGGCGTGGACGCCTCCGCCGCCCTGCTGGACCGCTCCCGGGAGCAGACCGCCGACCTGCTCGAACTGCTCGCCGACGTCCACCTCGTGCAGACGCCGGAGCAGTGGCGCTACCGCTTCCACGACCTGCTCGGCGAGTTCGCCGCGCAGCGCGCCCTGGAGGAGGAGCCCGCCGGGGACCGCGAGGCGGCCGAACAGCGCCTAGGCGTCTGGTACGCGCTCGCCCTGGAGGCCGCCGGGACGACCATCGACGCGACGGGCGCGCCGCGCCTGGCCGAGCCGCCCGCCGCCCCGGTGCCCGCCTTCACCGACCCCCAGCACGCGCTGGACTGGTGCCGGCAGGAGCTGCCCGTCGTCAAGGAGGTGATCCGTCGGGCCGCCGACTCCTCCCGCCCCGACCTCACCTGGCGGCTGGCGATCTGGCTCATGGGCTACGCGCACACCTTCTGGTGGACGGGCGAGTGGGACACCTGCCTGAACCTCGCCCTGAAGTCCGCCGAGGAGCGCGGCGACCTCCTCGGCCAGGCCTGGACGCTGCGCCGGCTCGGCACCTCCCACGGCATGGCCTTCCGCAACGACGAGGCCATCGAGACCCTGCGGGCCGCCCTCGCCGTCTTCGACGTCCACGACGGCGACGGCGGACACAAGGACGACCTCTGCCGGGCCACCCTCCTGGGGAACCTGGCCATGGCCCTCAGCCAGCGGGGCGACTACGGCCAGGCCCTCGTGCACGCCGAGGAGGCCTGGGAGCTGCACCGGCGCACCGGGGCGCAGGAGGGCTCGCTCGGCGTGCGGGCCGCCCTGGCCCAGGCGTACCTCCAGAGCGGGGACTTCGCGGCCGCGTACGCGCACTTCCGCTCCGCCCTCGACCTCTGCCGGGCCCTCGGCAACCTCACGCACACCGCCGTGGTCCTGGCCAACCTCGGCGACTGCCTGCGCGGGCTCGACCGGCAGGAGGAGGCCTTCGCGGCGCTCGACGAGTCCCTGGAGATCCGGCGCCGCCTGGGCGACATGAGCGGCGTCGCCGACACCCTGGTCATCACCGGCCGCACCCACGCCCACTTCGGCCGGGCCCTGCGAGCCCGGGCCTGCTTCGAGCAGGCGGCCGGGCTCGGCCGGGAGCACAACATGCCGCTGTACGTGCGGCAGGGCCTCGACGGGCTCGCGCAGCTGGACGGCGCACGGCGGTGAACTCTCGTGCACTGTCCGCCGGTTGACGCCACGAGCAGTGAATTCTCTGTCGCTGCCCGTCGGTTGACGCCACGAGCGGCGAAAACCCCGGCGCCGCCCGAGGGCCGAGGCCCCCGGGCGGCGCCGGGCGGACGGGTCAGCCGGTGGGCACGCCGCCGGCCACCTGGCCGAGGCTTGCCCACCCCCCGTGGCTGTCGCCGCCGTTCCAGGAGTAGACGAGGGCCGCGTTGGACGGCGGGTCGGTGCGGATGTAGTCCGCGTTGCCCCCGCCGTCGAAGTCGGCGAACTGGACGCGGCTCTGGTCCGGGGTGAGACCGCTGGCGGCCTGGCCGATGCCCAGCCAGCCGCCGCCGGAGTCGCCGCCGCGGTTCAGCCAGACCCGTACAACGCCGTTCGGGTCGATGACGGCGTAGTCGGCCCGGCCGTCGCCGTCGAAGTCGGCGAGGCGCACCCGGCTCTGGTCGGTGGTGAGGCCGCTCGCGACCGTCCCGAGGTCCTGCCAACTTCCCTGCCCGCCGGTGAACTTGTTGAGGTAGGCGTGCACGGAGCCGTCCGCGTTGATCACCTCGTAGTCGGCCTTGCCGTCACCGTCGAAGTCGGCGAGGCGCACGCGGCTCTGGTCGGTGGTCAGACCGGTCGCGACGGTCCCGAGGTCCTGCCAACTTCCCTGCCCGCCGGTGAACTTGTTGAGGTAGACGCGGACCGATCCGTCCGGTTCGATCACCTCGTAGTCGGCCTTGCCGTCCCCGTCGAAGTCGGCGAAGCGGACCCTGGTCGGGTCGGTGGTCAGGCCGGTGGCGACCTGGCCGAGCGACTGCCAACCGCCGTGCCCGTCACCGCCCTTGTTCAGCCAGACGCTGACCGAGCCGTCCTGGTTGACGGTGAGGTAGTCGGCCTTGCCGTCACCGTCGAAGTCCGCGTACCGGACGCGGCCGAGGCCGCCCGACTCGCTCGCGGTGTTCGAGACCACGGAGGCGCGCGCCGCGCCGGAGGAGAAGGCCTGGTCGAGCCCGCCATAGAAGGCCTGCGCGATCCGCCGGTAGCCGCTGTCGTTCGGGTGGAGGCGGTCGGACATCTCGGCGGAGGTCAGCGCGGGCGGGTCCACGTACCGGAAGGAGTTGCCGGCCTGGGCCTCGACGGCCTGCAGCTGGCGGGCCCTGTCGTTGTAGACCGCCGGGGAGGCCGCGAGGCCCTGGGTGGTGGGGATCACGCCCTCCATGACCACGGCGACGCCCGGCCGGTCCGCGTAGATCCGGTCGAGGAGCGCCTTGAGGCGGTCGGGCGCGTGCGCCGGGTCGGTGCTGCGGTCGAGGTCGTTGACGCCGATGTGCAGCAGGACGACGTCCGGGTGGGCGGCGGCGAGCCACTGGTCGATTCCGGCGGCGATGTTCTCGATCATGAAGCCGGAGTGGCCCTCGTGGGCGAGGTCGGGCAGCTGCCCGCCGGCCTGGGAGCCCACGAACCGTACGGTGTACCGGGATTGGCCGGCGACGAGGCTCCACAGCGGAGCCCGGTAGGACGAGCCGGTGGCGCTGCCCGCGCCCGCGGTGATCGAGTCGCCGAGCGGCATGACGCGCAGCGAGGGTACGGCGGCGGTAGTGGCAGCCGGGTTGGCGGCGGCCTGCGCGGCGGCCGGGACGGTGGCCGCGCCGAGCAGGGCGCTCAGGCCGAGGGCCAGGATGCGTTTCAAGGTCTCCCCCAGGACGTGCGGTCGTGCGGTGGTCCGGTCTCGGTGGGGGCTCCGGTTGACGGACCGGAGCCCCCACGGGGGCGCCGGTGAAGGTGGCCGGCGCCGGTCAGGGGTGTCAGGCGCCGGTGGCGATCTGACCGAGGTTGGTCCAGTTGCTGCCGCCGTCGTAGCGGTAGGCGTTGACCGAGTTGTTCGGGTTGGTGGTGAGGTAGTCGGCCCGGTTGTCGCCGGTGAAGTCGGCGAGGACGACGGCGTTCTGGTTGGTGGTGACGCCGGTGGCGATCTGGCCCATGGAGGACCACTGGCCGTGGCCGTCGACGTTGCGGTACGCGGTGAGCGAGCCGTTGCCGTTGATCACGGTGTAGTCGGCCCGGCCGTCGCCGTCGAGGTCGGCGAGGCGCACCCGGCTCTGGTCGGTGGTGAGGCCGGTGGCGGTGATGCCGATGTTCTGCCAGCCGCCGCCGTTGTTGCCGCCGTGGTTGAGGTAGGTGGTGACCGAGCCGTCCGGGTTGATGGCGTTGTAGTCCGCCCGGCCGTCGCCGTCGATGTCCGCGAAGCGCACCCGGCTGAGGTCGGTGGTCAGGCCGGAGGCGACGATGCCCATGTCCTGCCAGCCGCCGCCCGTGTCGCCGCCCCGGTTGAGGAAGACGCGCACCGAGCCGTCGGGGTTGATGGCGATGTAGTCGGGCAGCCCGTCACCGTCGAAGTCGGCGAAGCGCACCCGGTTGGGGTCGGCGGTGATGCCGGTGGCGACCTGGACGGGCGAGCCCCAGCCGCCGCGGCCGTCGCCGCCGTTGTTCGGCCAGACCGTGACGGCGCCGGTGGAGCCGATGGTGATGTAGTCGTCCTTGCCCCGGCCCCAGAAGTCCGCCCACTTCACGCGGCCGTTGCCGGCCTCGGTGCCCTTGTGGTGGTCCCAGTGCGTCCTGATCATGCGCCACTGGGCGTCGTCGCCCTGGAAGCCGGGCCGGCAGACGGGGGTGTCGTGGGTGACCTTCAGGTAGCAGCCCTTGGGGCTGGAGATGGTCGTCCACCCGCCGGTCGCGTCCAGCTCCATCCAGGCGAGCCCGTAGTCGTGGCTGCCGCAGCCGACGGTCAGGACGCTGGAGCCGTCCGTCGCCAGGCAGGAGCCTCCGTAGTACATCGAGCCGTCGACGATCTGGTTCTGGTACCCGGTGACGAAGTACTGGTTGTCGTTGCTGCCGCAGGGCTGGAACCCGATCGGCCACGCGCCGGTGTCGGTGGTGCCCACGAGGCACTGCCCGGTCGCCTTGTTCTGGATCTGGAACGCCAGGGGGTGCACATCGGCCGAGGCCTGCCCGGCGGAGAACGACAGGCCCGCCACCAGCATGGCGGCGACCGTCAGTCCGGCTCTGATCCGGCGGAATCGGGGAACTCTGATCTTCACGCGTCCTACCTCCGGGCATGGGGTGCGCGCGAGCGGCCCGACCTCGCTGCGAGGGCCGTCCACGCGGGAACGGCCCGAGGCTCGCAGCGGGCTCCAACAGCGGCCCAACAATCCACCAACGGTTCCCCGTTGGCGGCCCGCCGGTGATACTGGCCGCATGGGAATGCTCGTCTTCGTCACGCTGCCCGGGCTCGTCCTGCTGCTCACCGCGCTCGCGGTGGTCGACCAGATCCTGTTGCGGGCCGGCCGCGCCGGGCTGCTGCCCTGGCGCACCGGAGCCCGGCAGGGGCAGGTCTCCGCCACGGGCTTCGAGCAGTTGCACGCGAACTTCTCGGCGGGCAAGCAGCACGAGCTCAAGGAGCGGCAGGCCGTGCTGATGCTGCGCGACGAGGAGGGCGAGGGCGCCCCGCCGCGCCACTCCGAGGTGGACCTGGCGAGCGGCAAGGCGGTCATCCGGCTGCCGAAGGCATCCTGACCCACCGGGGGCTGGCATGAAGAGCACCCGGGCCCGCCTCGCCGCCGTACTGGGCGCCCTCGCGGTCGCCGCCGGCACCACGCTCGCCACCCCCGCCGTGGCCGTTCCCCCGCCCGGCGGCGGGATCACCGGGCAGGCGCCCTGCCCGGACGCGCCCGAGTTCACCTGCGGCACCCTCACCGTCCCGCTCGACCACGACGGCGCAACCCCGGGCACCCTCGACCTCCGGGTCGCCATGACCGGCAACGCGAACGCCCCCAGGGGCGACCTGCTGTTCCTGACCGGCGGCCCCGGCCAGCCCGGCGGCCCGGCGATCAGCCGGACGGCGGGCAATCTGGCGCCCGTTCTCAAGGACTACCGCCTGGTGATGTTCGACCAGCGCGGCACCGGCCGGGGCGCCCTCCAGTGCCCGGGCCTCCAGGAGGACATGGGCTCTTCCGACCTCGCCCTCCCCCGCCCGCAGTCCGTCGCCGACTGCGCCGCCGCCCTCGGCCCGAACGCCCGCCACTACAGCACGGCGGCGACCGTCGCCGACATCGACCAGCTGCGCCGGGCGCTGGGCCGTCACCGGCTGAGCATCGACGGCGTCTCGTACGGCACCTTCGTCGCCGAGCGCTACGCCCTCGCGCACCCGGTGCACGTCGCCCGGCTGGTGCTCGACTCGGTGGCTCCGCCCGGGGGCTTCGACCCGCTCGACCTGGCCGCGATGCCCGCCACCGCCCGCGTCCTGCGCGCCGCCTGCACCGCGACAGGCTGCACCACCGACCCGACCGCCGACCTCGCGGCCACCGTGCGGCGGTACGGCAACGGGGCGCAGGTGCTGAGCACGCTCACCGGCTACGAGTTCATCGACCCGGACTTCGGCGGCGTCCCGGAGGCCCTGCACGAGGCCGCCGACGGGCGGCCCGCGAAGCTCCAGGAGCTGGTCGGCCTCGTCCGTACGGTGGTCGACGCCGCCCCGGCCGAGGAGCTCAGCCAGGGGCTGCACTCGGCCGCCGTCTGCGCCGACTCGCGGTTCCCGTGGGGTACGGCCGACACCCCGGTGGCGGGCCGGGCGGCGGCGGTGGCACTCACCCGGCAGCGGCTCACCCCCGAGCAGACCTGGCCGTTCGACGCGGCGACGGCCACCGGGCTCGGCAGCCTGCTGGTCTGCCAGGCCTGGCCGCGCATGCCGGTGCCGCCCGCGCCGCCGGAGCACCGCAGGCTGCCGAACGTGCCGGTGCTGCTGCTCGGAGGCGACCGGGACATCTCGACGCCGTACGAAGTGCTGGAGGAGCAGGCCGCGTTGGCCCACGACCCGGAGATCGTGATCGTGCCCGGGGCGGCCCACTCCGTGCAGAACCGCGCGGCGAACCCGGCGGGGCGGCAGGCGGTGTACGCGTTCCTGCTCAGGTAGCGGGGCGGCGGCGGCCGACGGGGGTCGGGGTCAGTCCAGGCAGAACTCGTTGCCCTCGATGTCCTGCATGTTCTGGCAGGACTCGTTGACCTCGTCGGCGAGCAGAAGGGTCCCGCGGACGGCGCCGAGGGCGATCAGGCGCAGCGTCTCTGCTTCGAGGGCGACCAGGCGCTCCTCGCCGACGAGCCCGGTGACGGCCCGGACGTCGAGGTGCACCCGGTTCTTGACGACCTTGCCCTCGGGCACGCGCTGGAAGTACAGCCGCGGGCCGACTCCCTCGGGGTCGGCCGCCACGCCCCAGTCCGGGCCGTGGAAGTCTGCCGGCTTGTCGCGGTCGAAGTCCTCCCAGGAGGCGAACCCCTCCGGCGGATCCGGCAGGACGTACCCGAGTGCCGCGGCCCAGAAGCGGGCGACGAGCAGGGGCTCCGCACAGTCGAAGGTGACCTGGACCTTCTTGATCGCTGACATTCCGCCACCGTAACGGCGCGGGCGCGTCGCCGTCACCCGGATTTCGCAGGGCCCCGTGACCTGCCCGGGCGCCGGAGGGCAGGCCCGGGGAAGGCGCTGCTCCGGCCGAATGATCCTTCCCTTGATCATGCGTCGCACGATTGCGTGCGCCCACGAAGCATGCGTCCCTGGCACAGGCAGGCCCGCCGGGCACTGCCGCTGACACCCCCCACCCCCATGGAGAAGATCATCATGCGCACTGTTCGCCGCACCCTCGCCGTCAGCGCCCTCACCCTCCCGCTCGTCATCGGCTGCGCCGGCCTGGCCTCGGCCACCGAAGGCCTCGACGCGAATTGGGGCCAGGGCTTTTTCACCGCCGGCCCGGACGGCTCCGGCGTGGCCGGCGCCGAGTCCAGCGTGAGCCCTGGGGGCGTCTCGCACGCCGACTTCGGGATCTGGTCCGACGACAGCGGCGTCACCGGCGGGTTCACGGGCTCGGGCGCCGCCTGGACGAACGGCTGACCTGCCCACCGATCACCCCGGACTCGCCCGGGCGCGACAACGCCGCCCAAGGTCGATGACGGCCCGGAGCCCCTCGCCCCTCGGGGCGGGGGGCTCCGGGCTGCCCTCGGGGCCGAACGGTCCGCGCGATGCCCGGCGGGCACCGGCCGAGCCCGCGCCGACCGGCGTCCGAGCACGGGGGCTCTGCTCCGGCCGAATGATCCTGCCTATGATCACAAGAAGGCGCGTTTCCGCAGGTTGGCACGGCGTTTCCGACACCCAGTCAGGTCGATGCCGGCCCGGCATCGCTTGCGTGCGTTCACGAAGCATGTGTCCCTGGTGGAGGCAGGCCCGCCGGGCACTGCCACTGACAACCCACCACCTTCGTGGAGAAGATCATCATGCGTACTGTTCGACGCGTCCTCGCCGTCAGCGCCCTCACCGTCCCGCTCGTCATCGGCTGCGCGGGCCTGGCCTCCGCCCACGAGGGCATCGAGGCGAACTTCGGCAAGGGCTACTTCACCGTCGGCCCGAACGGCGCCGGCGTGGCGGGTGTCGAGTCCCACGTGGGCCCGGACGGCGTCTCGCACGCCGACTTCTGGATCTGGGCGGACGACAACGGCACCTCGGGCTCGTTCACGGGCTCCGGCGCCAACGTCGTGGGCGGCTGACGGCCTTGATCCGAGGCCTCTGACGGTTCGGAGCCCCCGTCCTTCGGGACGGGGGCTCCGCGCTGTTCCAGTGCTACTGGACGGCGGCGCAGGCCCAGGAGGCGAGGGCGAGCGCGGAGGCCGTCCAGCCGACGAAGGCGGCGGGGCGGCCGTGCTCGGTGCCCTTGGCGCGCTGGAAGGCGGCGATGAGCGCGGCGATCGAGGCGGCGACGGCGGCGAAACGGGCGAGCAGTCCGAGCAGGTCGCCGATCCCCAGGCAGAGCACAGTGAAGACGAGCAGCGTCGGCAGCCAGACGCTCGCGACGATCGCCCCGGCGGCGGCACAGGCGACGCGGAAGTGGTCACGGCGGCGGAAGCAGAGCGGGGCAACGCAGGCGGCGGCGCTCAGGAGTTCGACGACTGGGGCGAGGTAGGGCCAGCTGAGGCCGAGCAGCAGCGCGGTGAGGAGCGCGGGGAGGGCGAAGACGGCGACGGCGGCTGCGGCCGACCACCGGGCGCTCGTGGGCACTCCTGGCATGGTTCCCCCTGCATGCTGCGGTCGATCTGAACGCGTTCAAACCTAGCACGCAGGGGTCAGGGAGGTTAGACGGGCGCCCAGGCGATGCAGAGTTCGTGATCGCCGATGGGGAGGGCCAGGAGGGGGTGGCCGGAGAGGTGGCGGATGACGTCGCGGACGGCGCAGGGGCCGGTGAGGGCGTGCTCGAGGTGGTGGTACTGGGGGCGGGTCATGGGGAGGAAGCAGACCCGGTTCCAGAGGGATTCGAGGGTGGCGGGCTACGAACAACTGAACCCGCTCTCCACGGACTTGATCCGCCACGAAGAGACGGCCGTCAGCAACAAGTCATACGAGTCTGCGTACATCCCCGGCCTGCTCCAGACTCGCCAGCCCAGCCCTCGGGTTCACACCCGAGGGCTGGCAGTCCTTCGTCTCCGGCATCCGCGCCGGCGACTTCCCGACCGAACTCTGAACCGAACTCCCCGGGCGGCCCCGCGCGCCACGCGGGGCCGCCCGTTGTTGTCTCTTCCCCTCCTTCTCCGCCACCGGCCAGGGATGGCCGGTGGCTTGACCTGTCCTTATTCCCTCGCCCCTGGCCATGGTGGGGAGCATCCCTCGACCTCTAAGGAGCTCCCCCGTTGGAACCGAAGACCACGCCGATCCGAGCCATCGGCGGCCGCTACCGGCTGATCGAACCCCTCGGCGCCGGCGGGATGGGGCGGGTCTGGCGGGCCCACGACCAACAGCTCGGCGTCGATGTCGCCATCAAGGAAGTCTTCCGCCGCCCCGGCATCGCCGACGACTTCTGGAACGAACTCCTCATCCGCGCCCGCCGCGAAGCCCGCCACGGCGCGAAACTCCGCGATCACCCCAACATCGTCGCCGTCTTCGACGTGGTGGTTGAGGACTCGATTCCGTGGACAGTGATGCGCCTGGTCAAGGGAACCTCCCTCGAATCCCGCCTCAAGCAAGGCCCCTTGCCCGTCCAGGAAGCCCAAAAAGTCGCCGCCTCGATCCTCTCCGCCCTCGACGCCGCCCACGCCGCCGGAATCGTCCACCGCGACGTCAAACCGGCGAACATCATGCTCGCCGACAACGGCAACGTCCTCCTCACCGACTTCGGCATCGCCGTCAACGACACCGACACCAAACTCACCGAAGAGGGCGGCATCATCGGTTCGATGGCCTACATCGCCCCCGAGCGCGCCGACGGCCACCAGGGCACCGCGTCCAGCGACCTCTTCTCCCTCGGCGCCACCCTCTACCAGGCCACCGAAGGCACCTCCCCCTTCGAGCGCGACACCCTCACCGGCACCCTCCGCGCCGTCGCCTTCCACGAGCCCCCGCCCCCGGCCCGCGCCGGCCACCTGGCCCCGCTCATCACGGCCCTCCTCGACAAGACCCCCGCCAACCGTCCGACCATCGCCAAGGCACTCGCCATGACGAAGCCGGGCAACACCACCAAGAAGGCCCCGCCGCCCACCGAGGAGGCGAGCTTCTTCGACGTCCTCATCGAGGCCCCCGGCGACCGGAAGATCCACGTCATCAACGCCCTCAAGGACCTCACCGGCAAGGGCCTCAAAGAATCCAAGGACCTCCTCGACACCCCGTCCCGCCCGGTCCTGACCAGGGTGAACTGGAGGACCGCCATCGACGTCAGGACCGTCCTGGAGCAGGCGGGTGCCACCGTCACCTTCAAGGTCCACGACCCCCAGGCCACCTACCCGGACGGGCCCACCGAGCCCACCCCCACCGGGACAGGCGCGCAGAAGGCCCAGTCCGCGACGAAGGAAGCCCTTGGCTGCCTCTCGACGCTGGCCGTCCTCGTCCTCATCGGGGTCGGCCTCAACCAGCACTGGTGGTCCAACCTGTTGAAGTCGATGGCCCACAACGACCGTTCCCCGAACTCCTCGGTCACCCCCTACTGCTTCGCCCACTGCGACTCGGCGTACTTCATCGAGTCCGGAAGCCAGTTCGCGGGCACGTGCAGCAGCACCAGCGGCTGCCCGGTGTCCGGCACGTTCGTCAACGACGGCCGCCGGGCCGGCGGGGCGTCCGTGACCTTCAGCCTCACCGGCACCAGCGGGGTCGTCGGCCGGTGCACCACGCCCCTCCCCTCGGCCGCCCCCAACGCGGTGGTCACCGCGAGCTGCACGGTCTACCCGCCGTCCTTCACCGGCACCGTCCACCTGACCACGGACATCCACAACCCTTTGTAAAACCCCTTGCACCACAGCCCAGTTGAGCTAAGAAGTACCCGTGGCGACCGACGCGAGCGCAACCTCCCCCCACCCCGGACGGATCGGCTCCCTCGTCCTCCCTCCGACCCCGCCCACCGCGCTCGCGTTCCCACCCCCACCTCCGGCACCCTTCGTCGGCCGCTCCGCCGTCCTCGACGCCCTCCTGCGCGACCTCGCCCCCCGCAAGGCCCCCACGAAGCCCACCCGCCCCACCCGCGACTCCGTCTACGCCTGGCGCCGCGACGTCCTCGCCTGGGAGGCCACCACCACCTCGACCTCCCTCTCCGGCCCGCCCGGCAGCGGCAGGACCGCCCTCGCCCTGCGCCTCGCCGCCGAGGTCGTCTCCCGCCGCTGGTACAGCAGCGTCATCCTCCTGGACCTCCACGACGTCCCCTCCCCCGCCACCCCCGTCCTCCCCTCCGCCGACGCCCACGCGGCCCTCCTGCGCGCCCTGGGCGTACGGCCCGAGGACATGCCCGCCCCGGGCGCCGACCGCCTGGCCCACTGCCGCACCGTCCTGACCCGGCTCGCCCGGCGCGGCCTGCCCGTCCTCCTCGTCATCGACGGCGTCTCCGACCACCGGACGATCGGCGACCTCATCCCCCCGCACCCGCGCAACGCCGCGCTCGTCCTGCGCACCACCGGCAAGAGCCGCCGCACCCTCCTCAAGCTGCACGAGGACAACGCCGTCACCCTCCTCGGCACCCCGCACGTCCCCCTCGCCCAGGCCTGTCTCCAACGCCCCCTCCACCTCGGCATCGCGGCCGCCCAACTCGCCCTCGACCCCGGCCTCCAGCCCGACACCCTCCTCCGGCGCCTGGAGTCCGTCCCCGACGTCACCCACTACGCCTACGGCCGCCTCGACCCCGCCCATGCCCGCCTGTTCCGCCTGGCCTCCCTCCACCCCGGCCCGTACCTGCGCACCGGCGAGGCCGCCGCCCTCTTCGGCCTCCCCCTCCTCGACACCCTCGCCGCCCTCGACGCCCTCACCAACGCCCGCCTGCTCTCCACCTCCCGGGGCCGGTACGCCTACCATCCCCACCTGCGCCGCCTGGCCCAGCACCGCACCCTCGCCGAGGACGCCGACCCCCACCGCCGCGAGGCCGTCCGGCGCCTGCTCGGCCACTACACGGACACCGCCGCCCGCGCCGTCCCCGCGCTGCGCCGCCAGGAGTCCCGCGCCCTCGCCTGGTTCGACGCCGAGCGCCACACCCTGGCCGCCGCCGTCCGCCTCGCCGTCGACTCCGCCTTCCATGCCGAGGCCGCCGCCCTCTCCCTCCAGGTCGCCACCCTGCTCGACGTGGACTCCCGCACCCGCTCCTCCGACCTCCACGCCTCCCACCTGGTCGCCGCCGAGTGCGCGGACCTCATCGGCGACTTCGCCACCGCAGGCCGCCTGTGGCACCGACTGGGCCGCAACCGCAGGCACGCGCGGGACGCCGACGGTGCCTTCGACCACTTCGTCCGCGCCGCCACCGCCCACCACACGGCCGGGGACGCCGGTTCCGCCGCCGCCGCGTTCGCCGATCTGCTGGGCCTCCTGCCGGACTCCGCCTCCGGCGTACAGCTGGGCCGATACGTCGACCGGCACCGGCGGGTGGCGGCTCTCCTGCGCGACCTCGGGGAGCCGGCCGCCCTCGCCGTCCTGCTCTCCCGCCTGGGCAACGCCCACCTCGACCACGGCGACCACCCCCTCGCCGAGGAGTGCCACCTCGACGCGCTCCGCCTCCGCGAGGACCTCGGCGACGGCCCCGGCACCGCCCGTTCCCTCGTCCACCTCGGCAACCTGGCGCTGCGGCGCGTCGAACCCGACCAGGCGCTCCCCTACTACCAGCGCGCCCACGACCTCTTCGAGAGCGGCGGCAAGGCGTTCAGCCGTGCCCGGTGCCTGGCCAATCTCGGCCTGGCCGAGGCCGCCGCCGGCCGGGGCCGACGGGCGCGCAAGCGCTGGGAGGCCGCCGTCGCCCTGTTCATCTCGCTCGGGAAGAACTCCGACGCGAGCACGTTCACCTTCGCGATCAAAGCCCGGGGCAAGGGCGGCCTCCCGCAGCCGTACGTGTTCCCCGAGTCGCTCAAGGCCGCCGCCGAGGCCCTCTCCGAGGCCCGCCCGGCACCGACGCCCCGCACCGAAGTCCCGGACGAGACCCGCCCGTTCACCCCCGAGTTCGACCTCGACGACTTCGCCCCCGTCGACTGGGGCCACATCGGTGCCGTCCCGGACCACGGCCTCGACTACTTCGACGGAACCGAGAGCTTCGACCTCGAATCCGACATCGACCCCGACCCGGACCCCGATCCCGACGACGACGGCCCCGACTACGACTGGGACGACTAGGGGGAACTAGACGACGTGGATCATCGCAGGTAGGAGGCGTAGTCGGCGTAGCGGACGCGGCCCGTGGGACTGGTGAGGATCGCGTTCGCGACGACGTCGGGGATCGGGGCCCAGCGGGCCGGCATGTCGGCGGCGAGCTGGGGGTTCAGCGTGTAGATGAGGGCGAAGTTGGTGGCCCACAGGGCCGGGGCCATGGACATCCCCACCTCCGAGCGGACTCCGTCCTCGGTGTTCGGCGCGAGCTGCGCGTCGCCGGAGATCTGCTGCGCGACGAAGCCGTACGCGGCCTCGACCGGGTAGGCGGAGCGGTAGAGCATCCGCAGCGAGGCGGTCGCGCCGTTGGCCCGCATCCAGGTGCCCATGTAGCCGCCCGGCTCGATCACGGTGTTCACCAGGCGCGTCGGGGCCGTCGCGTAGGCCGGGCTCTCCAGCCAGCCGTCCTCGGTGACGAAGAGGCCGTAACTGGCGAGGACCGTCGGCGTGACGACGCCGTCGACATCGGCGAGGAGCGGGCGCCCGATGGTGTTGGTGAGGATGCGCACGCTCGCGTCGACCAGCGCCGCCGCCTCGGGGTCGCCGCCGACACCGCCGCCGGAGATGAACTCCAGGTACTGCGCCGTCGTGAACGCGTCCGCCTTGCGCAGCCCGAGCCGCACCGCGATCGCGTCGGCCACCTCCTGCCCGAGGGGGCGGTGGAGCACGCCTCCTGACGGAACCTCGGTCGGCGTGGCGGCCAGGTAGCGGGGCGACCCCGCGAACGGGAAGGAGAACCCGGTCGACGAGGAGCCGGCGGGAGCGGCCACGGCCTGTGTCCCGGCCACGGAGAGCAGGCAGGTCAGCACGGTCACCACGGCAAGGCGGCACCAGGAGGGAAGGAAGCGCATTCCTGCACTGTGAACGGGAGCGGGCCGCCCCGCCGCGCCAGCACGCCGACCGGTGGGACCCTCTCACGCTGTCAGCCCAACGCACCTCACCCCGGGCGTGCCGCCTGCTTCGGCCGCACCGCCCGGCTCACAGGTTTCTCACAGCCAACTCCCAGCCTCTCACCGCCTTCTCATCCCCCGCCCCTAGCCTCCGCGCATGAACGTCTCCCTGCTCGACGGCTGGTTCCCGTGGACCGTCCAGGCCGCCGCCCTCGCGCTCCTCCTGGCCGCCGCCGGCCGGCGGGACCGCCCCTGGCGCCTCAAGTGGGGACCGATGGCCCTGGGCACGGCCCTCGCCCTGACCGCCGTGACGGCCGTCTGCGTCCTCGCCTTCGCCGGGATCACCGACCCGATCCCGTTCGGCGTCTGGCTCTGGAGCGGCGCCGCGATCACCGCCCTCGCCGTGCTGGGCTTCGGCTGGCGCGGGGCCCGCTGGTGGCGGCGCGCCCTCGTGGCGCCCGCCGTGCTGCTCGCGCTGTTCTGCGCCGCGAACAGCGTCAACATCGCCACCGGCTACTACCCGACCCTGGACGACGCCGTCGGCGAGCTGACCGGCCAGCCGCTGCCCGACCAGATCACCCTCGGCGAGGTCGCCTCCATCCACGGCAGGACGAGGACGGGCCGCATCGTCCAGGTCGACATCCCCGACACCGCCAGCGGCTTCGCCCACCGCCAGGAGCTGGTCTACCTGCCCCCGGCCTGGTTCCGCAGCCTGAACCGGCCCAAGCTCCCCGTGCTGGAGATGATCGGCGGCGAGTTCTCCTCCCCCGACAACTGGATCCGCTCCGGGGACGCGGTCAAGACGGCCGACGCGTTCGCCGCCAAGCACAACGGCTTCGCCCCGATCCTGGTCTTCGTGGACGCGACCGGCGGCTTCCGGGTGGACACCGAGTGCGTGGACGGGCCGCACGGCAACTCCGAGAGCCACCTGGTCAAGGACGTGCCCCCGTACATCCAGAAGACGTTCAACGCCGCCGTCGACCCGCACAAGTGGGGCGTGGCCGGCTGGTCCATGGGCGGCACCTGCGCCTTCGACCTGACCGTCGAACACCCCGCCGTCTTCGCCCACTTCGGGGACTTCTCCGGTGACAAGGGGCCGTACATCGGTGACAAGGAGCACACCGTCCAGGAGCTGTACGGCGGTGACGCGGCCGCCTGGGCCGCCCACGACCCGCTGACCGTCCTCGCCCACCACCCCAAGTACCAGGGCGTGTCCGGCTACTTCGGGCAGGGCGACGAGGAGCACGGCCAGATCGAGTCCGCGAAGGCGCTCGACGCGGCGGCGAGGAAGGACGGCATCCGCACCACCACCGGCAGCACCTCCGGCAAGCACACCTGGCAGACGGGCTCGGCGACCTTCGCCCAGGCTCTGCCCTGGCTCGCGCAGCAGCTCGGCGTACCGGGTACCCGCGCATAACGCGTCGGGTCTGGGAAATCCTTGGTGTCACGAACCGTCCGTGCCCGGCCGGCGGCGGCGCCCGCACCGCCTCACCGGGCACGAACGGACGCCAACCCCCCTGCCCACGGGGGCAGTCGGCCGCGCCCGGCCCCACCCGCCGCCCCACCCGACCCGGGCGGCTCGTACACACCTTCGCCACCAAGCCCCTGCAACAGCCCTGCAACTGCATATGCCGGGGCGCCCACCAGCGGAAATCCCGCTTTGCTCCCAGCCTCCGGGTGGCATAGGTTTTCGACCGCCGTCGAACTGGACGTCCCGAACCTGCCCGTCCCGCAGGCCGCGGACGGCCGTCGACGAGCACCCGGGGGAAGGAACAGCCATGCCCTGTCCGAGGCGACGACCGTCGACGGACGGCCGTCCGGTCCCCCGCACTGACGGCCGGTCGGCCCGTCCGGCACAGGGGACCGGACGGACCGGCCGGCTCAGCTCCTCCTGGCTCTACAGGCTCACAGGCCCAGGCGGCTGAGCGCCGTGGTCCAGTCGCTCGCGATGGCGCTGCGCGCGGCGTTCAGCGTGACCTGGCCGCCGCACACCGCCTTCTTGAGCTTGTTCTCGACCGAGTCCTTGCTCTGCGCCGGCTCGTTGCCGTAGCGCGGCTCCGGCCACAGGTTGCGCGGGTCGCGCGGCGCGCCGCCGAGCTCCAGCGGGACGAAGTGGTCCTCCTCGTAGTCCGAGGGGTTGGTGTCCGAGAAGCCGTACTGCACGATCTGCTGCGCCTTGAGCTGGTTGGTGTAGCTCGTCGGCGGGCGGACGGTCGCCGTCCAGCCGGAGACGCAGATGGTCGTGTTGATCGTCGCCTGGGTGACGTCCGGGTTGTACGCGCCGGGCGTGCAGTTCGGGTCGGGCAGCGGCAGGTACGCCCGCGAACAACTCGCAGCGCTCGTACCGCCCTTGGTCGGGGGCTTGTGCTTGGCCGGGGCGGCCTGCGCGGCGCCGCCGGCGAGCCCGGCGAGGGCCAGGCCGAGGGCGGTCGCCACGGCGACGGCGGTGAAACGCTGACGGTTCATCATGATGGCGCTCTCCTGGGCCGGCCCGGCCTGGATGCCGGGCGACTGCGCCCTATGACAGCATCGCGCGGGCGACGGACGTCAGTCCCGGGACGTGAACGACTTGTGTCCACGTGTACACATCAGCAGGTCAATACCCGCTGCCGGCGGAGGAGTTCGGCAGGTCTCAGGGCTGGAGCGCCCGTGCCAGCACCGCCGCCGGCCCCTCGGGGAGGCTGCCGTGCACCAGTTCCGTCCGGTGCACCAGG
This sequence comes from Kitasatospora sp. NPDC101183, assembly GCF_044767945.1. Classification (NCBI taxonomy): domain Bacteria; kingdom Bacillati; phylum Actinomycetota; class Actinomycetes; order Kitasatosporales; family Streptomycetaceae; genus Kitasatospora; species Kitasatospora sp. NPDC101183. Next base: position 238,098 of record NZ_JBIWOW010000004.1, read on the forward strand.
CGCGGCAGCGTCACCGTCACGCCGACCACGCCCTCCACCCCCTCCAGGACGGGCCCGGGCAGCAGCACCAGCCCGTGCCCGTGCGCGACCAGCGCGAGCAGCCCGCGCACGTCCGTGCCCCGGTAGCGGGTCGCGGCGGCGAAGCCGTCCACCCCGGCGACGGCCCTCAACCGGGCGCCGGTGGGCGCCAGTTCGGGCGCGTCCAGCCAGCGGGCGGCGGACAGGTCTGCGAGCGCGAGCCCGGCCCGCCCGGCCAGCGGGTGGCCGGCGGGCAGGGCGACGGCCACGGGCTGCTCGTCGAGGGCGACGGTGGTGAGCGGGCCGACCTCGGGCAGCGGCAGCGGGTCGCTGGGCGCGGCGAGGCCGTCGATCAGCGCGAGGTCGACCTCGCCGGTGGCGAGCTGCGTGGGCAGCACGCCCTGGCCCAGCACCCGTACGTCCGGCTCCGTCCTCGGGTACGCCCGGCGCACCTCGCCCAGTGCGCGCCCCAGCCGTGCCCCGAGCGCCAGCGGCGTCGCGCCGACCACCAGTCGGGCGTCCGGGGCACCCGCCAGGCGCGCGATGTCGGCGCGCGCCGCCGCCAGCCGTACGAGCAGGGGCGCGGCGTGCTCCAGCAGCCGCCGCCCGGCCGTGGTCGGGCCGACGGGGCGGCGCACCAGCAGGGCCGCGCCGAGGTCCGCCTCCAGGGAGGCGATCTGCTGGGAGACGGCGGACTGGGTGTAGCCCAGCTCCCGGGCGGCCTCCGAGAAGGAGCCGAGGCGGGCGACGGTGACGAAGGTGCGCAGCTGCTGCGGGTCCACGGCGGCATCAGCCCATCTGATCGGAGCGTAAGAGATCATCGTTGGCGCTGATCCCCGGTGCGGGGTCAGGATAGCCGCATGACCTACACCACCCCTCGCCTCGCCCTGGTCGGCGACCGCTCCCCCGCCGTCCGCTCCCACGCCCGCGTCCCCGGACTGCTCGACGCCCTCGCCCAGCAGGAGCGGCTCGTCCTGGACGCCTACTGGATTCCCACCCCGGACGCGGAGGCGCCCGGCGCGCTCGACGGCTTCGACGCGATCTGGCTGCTGCCCGGCAGCCCGTACGCCAGCGAGGCCGGCGCCGTGGCCGCCGTCCGCACGGCCCGCGAGCGGGGCATCCCCTTCCTCGGCACCTGCGCCGGGTTCCAGCACGCGCTGCTGGAGTACGCCCGCAACGTCTGCGGCCTCGCCGACGCCGCCCACGGCGAGCTGGACCCGGACGGGGACGAGCAGGTGATCGCCGCCCTCGCCTGCTCCCTGGTCGGCCACGAGGGCGCCGTCGACATCGCCCCCGACAGCCTCGCCGCGCGGGCCTTCGGCGCCACCCGCTCCCAGGAGCGCTACCACTGCGCGTACGGGCTCAACTCCGCCTACCTGGAGCGGCTGACCGCCCGGGGCCTGCGGGTCACCGGCACGGACGAGGCGGGGGAGGTCCGCATCGTGGAACTGCCGGAGCACCCCTTCTTCCTGGCCACGCTGTTCCAGCCGGAGCTGTCCGGGGACGGCACCCGGGCGCACACCGCGATCCGGGCGCTGGCCGCCGCGGCCGTCGCGCACGCGGCCGCCTGACGCGCCTCGGCTCCGGGGCTCGCCTCGGCTCCGGGGCTCGGAGCGGCTCCCGGGCTCGCCTCGACTCCCGGGTTCAGATCGGCTCCTGGGCTCAGAGCGGCAGCGACCGCAGCCGCACCGGCCCCTCCGGCCAGCCGGCCCCCTCCACCAGCGGCGCCCACATGGTGCGCAGCGGCATCACCACCAGCCGCCCCTCCGGCTGCTCCACGGTGACGGCCTCCGCGACCTCGCGGAAGCCCAGCCCCCGGTAGAGGGCGGTCTTCTGCGGCAGGCAGAACAGCAGCGCGTAGCGGAAGCCGAGCCCCCGCGCGTGGTCGAGCGCGGCGGTGACGACCGTCCCCGCGAGGCCCCGGCCGCGCCGTGCGGGGGCGACGCAGACCCCGCCGACGCCCATCGCGTCCAGGTCGGTGCCGCCGACGGTGAGCGTCACCGGCCGCAGCCCGGTGTGGGCGACGAGCCGACCGTCCTCGGCCCGGACGCCGAAGTGGATCTCCTTGGGGAGGAAGGACAGCCCGAGGTGGGCGACGCCGTACGCGTCCGTGCCCGGGCCGAGGATCTCGTCCTGCCCGGCGCTGTCGTAGTGCGCCAGCCGTTCGACGGTGACGGAGTCATGATCGTTCATGGCGCCATGCTCTCCTCTCCTCAGGCCCGTTGACCACCCCTTTCCCGGCCACAGGGCCTCCCGGCCGGTCCGGGAGGGGCGTGTGGAAGCATGCGCACCATGCGCCGGACCTTCACCCTCGACGACCTCTCCCTCGCACCCCAACTGCCGCGCCCGGTCACCGCCCTGGCGCCCGCCGCGCTCGTCCTGCTGGTGATGGTGCCGCTCGCCGCCCACGATCCGGAGGTCGGGCCGAGCACCTCGCGCCCGCTCAACGCCGCCCTGATGGCGGCCGGCGCACTGGCGCTGGCACTGCGCCGGCGCTGGCCGGAGGCCGTCGCCCTGCTCACCCTGCCCTGTGGCCAACTCCCGCTCGCCGTCGCCCTGTACGCCCTCACCTCCCGGCGCGGCCCGAGCCCGATGACGTACGGCCTGGCCTCGCTCGCCGTGGCGCGGCTGCTCGGGCCCTTCGACCTCGGCGACCTCTCGGGGATGTCCGCGCTCGCCAACCTGATCGAGGACCCGCTGGTCTTCGGCGCCGTCCCGATCGCGCTCGGCCTCACCGCGCACCAGCGGGCCCGCACCGTCTCCGTGCTCGCCGAGCGGAACCGGCTGCTGGCCGAACGCAACCGACTGCTGGAGGAGGCCCGGCTGCACGCCGAGGAGCGGGCGGCGGCGGCCGAACGGGCCCGGCTGGCGCGGGAGATGCACGACGTGGTCTCCAACCGGGTGTCGCTGATCACCCTGCACGCGGGCGGCGCCCAGCTCGCCCAGACCGGGGACCCGGCGGCCGTCGGGGAGACCCTCGGGCTGATCCGCGCCCTCGGGCTCCAGGCGCTCACCGAACTGCGCGGCCTGCTGGGCGTGCTGACCCCGGCCTCGGAGGAGCGGCCCTCGCTGAGCGGGCTGCCCGCGCTGGTCGAGGAGTCCCGGCGGGCGGGCCTGGCCGTCGAGCTGACGCTCACGGGCTCGGCGGAGCAGGCCGACCCCGACGCGCAGTACGCCGCGTACCGGATCGTCCAGGAGGCGCTGACCAACGCGCACAAGCACGCGCCCGCCGCCGAGGTCGCCGTCACCGTCGAAGCCGGGGCGGACGGGCTGCGCCTGGCGGTGGTCAACTCGCCCGGCTCCGGCGCAACTCCGGCCCTGCCCTCCGGCGGGCACGGGCTGGACGGCATGCGCACCCGCGCCACCGACCTCGGCGGCACCCTGGAGGCGGGGCCGACCCCGGACGGCGGGTTCGCCGTCCGGGCCCTGCTCCCCTAAGCGACGGCCCGGCGAACCAGCTGCGCCCACACCTCGTCGACCCGGCCCGCCAGCCCCTCCAGGGGGCCGCTGTTGTCGATCACCAGGTCCGCGATCGCCAGCCGGTCGGCCCGGGTGGCCTGCGCGGCCATCCGGGCCCGGGCCTCCTCCTCCGTCATGCCGCGCAGCCGCACCAACCGGTCCACCCGCACCTCGTCCTCGGCGTCGACCACCACGACCAGGTCGTACAGCGGCGCCAGCCCGTTCTCCGCGAGCAGCGGCACGTCGTGCACCACCACCGCGTCCGGCGCGGCGGCGGCCTCCAGCTCGGCGGAGCGGGCGCGGACCAGCGGGTGGACGATCGCGTTGAGCGCCTTGAGCCGCTCGGGGTCGGCGAAGACCACCGCCCCGAGCGCCGGGCGGTCCAGCGCGCCGTCCTCCCGCAGCACCTGCGGGCCGAACTCGACGACCACGGCCGCGAGCCCGTCCGTCCCGGGTTCGACCACCTCGCGGGCGATCACGTCGGAGTCGACGATCACCGCGCCCCGGGCGGCGAACAGCCGGGACACCTCGCTCTTGCCCGCGCCGATGCCGCCCGTCAGTCCGATCTTCAGCATGGCGCCAGGCTACCGGCGGCCCGGGGGCCGGTCAGCCCGGTCGGGTCGGCCCAGCCCGGTCAGGCCAGTCGGTCGGCCCAGCTGGTCGGCCCAGCCGGTCAGCCCAGCTCCAGGCTCTCGCCCTCGGCCAGGACAGTCAGCTCCGCGCCGACGCCCGGGCCCTGGGGCCCGACCAGCCGGGTCTGCACCGCGAAGCCGATCGGACTGAGCACCGCCTCGTGCACCGGCACCGCCCGGCGCGGGGCCGCCTCGCGGACGTAGTCGACGACCTCGGCACCCTTGCTCCAGGGCGCGGCGATCGGCAGCAGCAGGGTGTCCACGGCCTGCGGGGGCAGGGTGAAGGAGTCGCCGGGGTGGAAGAGGCGGCCGTCGAAGAGGAAGCCGATGTTGCGCACCCGGGGGATGTCGGGGTGGATCTCGGCGTGCCACTCGCCGTGCACGGAGACGGCGAGCCCGCCGGGCCCTCCGACCTCGAAGGCGTCGCCCTCCCCCACGACGGTGACGCGCTGCGCGACGCCGTCCAGTTGGGCGGCGACGGCGCTGTTGGTCCACACCCGCAGGGCCGGGTCCGCCTCCAGCGCGGCGCGCAGCCGGGCCTCCTCGAAGTGGTCGAAGTGCTCGTGGGTGATGAGGACGGCGCCGGCCCCCGCGAACGCGGACGGGTCGCTGAACGCTCCGGGGTCGACGACGACGGTGGTTCCGGCGTGCTCGATGCGGACGCACGCGTGTCCGAACTTGGTGATTCGCATGGTCGAAACAGTACAGCATTGCTGTACAGCCTTGCTGTATTTCCCGACGGTAGACTGCCCCCATGCCCCACGAACCGATGCCCCACGACCCGATGCCCGCCGACCCCGCGCCCGCCGACGACGCCCCGTCCCCCCGCCCCGACACCCTGGGCCTCGCCGCCGACCTGCGCGCGAGCCTCGGCACCCTCGTCCGCTCCCTGCGCGACACCGACGAGCTGCCGCAGAACCAGGCCGCCGTCCTCGGCCTGCTCGTCCGCGACGACCGCGCGTACACCGTCGCCGAACTCGCCGACCGCCGCCGGGTGCGCCACCAGTCCATGGCCCGCACCGTCGCCCTGATGACCGGAGCCGGACTCGTCGCCCAGCAGCCCCACCCCACCGACGGCCGCAAGCTGCTGATCGCCGCCACCGAGGCCGGCCGCACAGCCCTCCTCGACCAGCGCGCCCGCCGCGAGCACCGGATCGCCACCGCCATCGAGGCCCGCCTCACCCCCGCCGAGCGGGAGCGGCTCCGCTCGGCGATCGACCTCCTGAACCGCCTGTCCTGACCCGGGCCCCTGGGGCAGCATGACTCCTGTGCTGATCATCCTGGGCGGCCTCCCCGCCACCGGAAAGACCACCGTCGCCCGCGCCCTCGCCCGCCGCACCGGCGCCGTCCACCTGCGCGTCGACACCATCGAGCAGGCCCTGCGCGACTCCGGCGAACTCCCCGCGCCCCTCGGCCCCGTCGGCTACGCCGTCGCCCACGCCCTCGCCGAGGAGCACCTGCGCCAGGGCCTCACCGTGATCGCCGAGTCCGTCAACCCGCTCACCGTCACCCGCGACGCCTGGCGCGCCGTCGCCCTCCGGGCCGGCGTCCCGTACCTGGAGGCCGAGACCGTCTGCTCCGACCCCGCCGAGCACCGCCGCCGCACCGAGACCCGCACCGTCGACGTCCCCGGCCTCGCCCTGCCCGACTGGACGGCCGTCACCACCCGCCCGTACGAGCCCTGGGACCGCGACCACCTCGTCCTCGACACCGCCCACCGCACCGTCGAGGACTGCACGGCCGACCTGCTCGCCGCCCTCCCGTGACGTCCTGTTAGGGTCCGACCCCGTGACACAGCCGTCCCGGGCCATGCTCGACCACTTCCACCGCGCCGCCGACCAGCGGGGATTCACCCTCGCCCCCGCCCAACTCGCGGCCGCCGAGCGCCTCTCCCGGCTCGCCGGCGAACTGGCCCGCCCCGCCTGGCGGTTGCGCCGCCCGCCGCGCCACCTGTACCTGTGGGGCCCGGTCGGGCGCGGCAAGAGCTGGCTGGTGGACACCTTCCTCGACGGTCTCGCCACCCCGCACAAGCGGCGGCTGCACTTCCACGACTTCTTCCGCCGCCTCCACCAGGGCGTCGCCCGGCACTCCGCCCCGGACGTCTCCGCCGTCGACCGGGCGGTCGACGACCTGCTCGGCGACTGCCGCCTGCTGGTCTTCGACGAGTTCCACGCCCACGACGCGGGCGACGCGATGCTGATGGCCCGCCTGATGCGCACCCTGCTGGAGCGGCGGATCACCCTGGTCACCACGTCCAACTACCCGCCCGCCGGGCTGCTCCCCGACCCGATCTACCACCACCTCTTCGAGCCGACGATCGCGCTCATCGAGGAGCGGATGGACGTCCTCGACGTGGCCGGCCCGGTCGACTTCCGCCGCCTGGCCCCCGCCGGGGAGCGCTCCGCCGCCCTGCGCTTCGCCACCGGAGCCGTGCTGCCCGCCGGCCGCGAGCCCTCCCTCGGCCTGACCCCGCCCTCGCCCGAGGAGGCCGCCCCGGCCCCCGCCCACCTGCGCGACCTGCCCGCCCGGGCCGTGCGCGAGGGCCTGGTCTGGTTCTCCTTCGAGGCGCTCTGCGAGGGCCGCACCGCCGTCCCCGACTACCTGGCGCTCGCCGACCGCTTCCCCACCCTCGTCCTGGACGGCGTGCCGCCGCTGCTCGAGGCCGGCGCGGACGGCCGTCAGCGCTTCGCCAATCTGGTGGACGTCTGCTGCGACCGCGACATCCGGCTGATTCTGATCGGTGCCGATCCGATGATCGGCCTGGACCCGGGCTCCCCGCTCCAGCGCGACCTGGACCGTACGGCCAGCCGCCTCGCCCTGCTCCGCACCCCCTAGGGCGCCCCGACCAGGTCCTCCGCCTTCGCGCCGTCCCGCTGCCCCGGGATCGGCGCCTGCCCGAGCTCCGGCAGCTCCACGTGCTCGCTCAGCCCGAACCGCCGGTGCAGCCGCCGCAGCGGCGCCGGGGCCCACCAGTTGAACTCGCCGAAGAAGGTCATCGCGGCGGGCACCAGCAGCGAGCGCACCAGCGTCGCGTCCACCGCCACCGCGACGGCCAGGGCGATGCCCATCTGCTTGACCATCAGCATGTCCCCGGCCGCGAAGCCCGCGAAGACGATCACCATCAGCAGCGCCGCCGAGGTGATGATCCGACCGCTGCGCTGCAGCCCCAGCTCCACCGCCCGCCGGCAGCCGTACCCGCGCGCGTGCAGCTCCTTGATCCGGGCGAGCAGGAACACCTCGTAGTCCATCGACAGCCCGAACGCGAAGGCGAACACCAGCACCGGGATGAACGTCTCCAGCCCGCCCGTCGGACTGAACCCGAGCAGCCCGCTGAACCAGCCGTCCTGGAACACCAGCGTCAGCGCACCGAGCGAGGCGCCCAGCGAGAGCAGGTTCATCAGCAGCGCCTTGACGGGCATCACCACCGAGCCCGTCATCAGGAACAGCAGCACCAGCGTCCCCGCCGCGACCAGCCCCAGCGCCCAGGGGCCGCGCGAGGACAGCTCGTCCTGGAAGTCCACCACCGAGGCCGCGCCGCCGGTGACGTACGTGGTCAGCCCGCCCCGGTCCGCCCGCAGCTCCTCCACGACCTGCTTGGCCCCGCCGCCCTGCGGATCCCCGGGCACCAGCACGTCCACCGTCGACACCGAACCGCCCACCGGCGTCACCGCCCGGACCCCGCTGACGCCCGGCAGCTTGGCCACCACCGTGTCCGCGTAGGCCTGCGCCGCCTTCGCGTCCGCCTCGACCACCACGGTGATCGGCGCGGCCGAGGCCTGCGGGAAGCGCTGGTCGACCGTCTCGGCCACCTGCCGCCCCGCCGAGGAGGCGGGCAGCACGGCCGCGCCGGAGCTGCGCATCTCGGCGTGCAAGAAGGGCGCCCCGGCGGCCATCAGCAGCGCGACGCAGGCCAGCGAGACGGGCACGGCCCGCTTGCTGACCCGCCGGACCGTCCGGCTGAAGAACCCCTCGTCCGCGACGGGCTTCGCCGGCGCCTTGATCCGCGAGCCCGCGAAGCCGAGCAGCGCGGGGATCAGGGTGAGCGCCGCCGCCACGGCGATCACCACCACGCTCACGCCCGCCGCGGCCACCGCCCCCAGCACCGGGCTGGTGAAGACGAACAGGCCGGAGAGCGCCACGGCGACGGTCAGCCCGGAGAAGGCGACGGTGCGCCCGGCCGTCGCGGCGGTGCGCTCCACGGCGGCGGCGATGCCCGCACCGTGGCCGCGTTCCTCGCGGAAACGATTCACCATGAGCAGCGCGTAGTCGATCGAGAGCCCGAGCCCGAGCACGGTGGCGATCGGCAGCACGCTGGTGTCGATGTCCATGATCCGGCTGAAACCGAACATCGCCAGCAGGGCCCCGCCCACCGAGGCGACCGCCCCGATCACCGGCAGCGAGGCCGCCGCCAGGCCGCCGAAGACCAGCACCATCACGACCAGGGTGAGCGGCAGGGTCACCATCTCGCCGAAGCGGGTGTCCCGTTCGGTCTGCTTCTTGACCTCCTGCTGGAGCACGAGGTCCCCGCCCACGGTCACGTGCGCCCCGCCCGCGCCGTCCAGGGCGGCCAGCTGCTTCGCGACGGCGTCGGTCTGGGCGGTGGTGGCGCCGTCCGCCATCCGTACGGTCACCAGGCTCGCCGTGCCGTCCGCGGAGCGCAGGGCGGCGCTCGCCGGGCCGGGCCCGTACGCGTCCGTCGCGGAGGTGACCCCGGGCAGGGCGGCGATCTCGGCGGTGGCCTTCTCCACGGCCGCCCGTACGGCCGGGTCGCCCACCGGCCTGCCCGCCTGCTTGCTGTCGACGACCGCGGTGACGGTGCCCTCGGACGGATCGACCGCGGCGACCACCGCACTCCCCCGGTCCGCCTCGGAGCCGGCGGAGGAGGCCCCGGCCACCGACCCCTCGAACACCCGGCCGCCGATCAGCACGCCGACCACCAGGACCACGGCCCAGAAGCCGAGCACCCAGCGGCGGTGGCGGAAGCAGAACCGGCCGATCGCGGCCAGCCGGCCGCCGACCACGGCGTCGGGGGCGGCGGAGGAGGGGTTGCGCATGAGGAGCCTTTCGGGCAGTTCCACTCAATGTAGGTGGAACCGAACTCCCGGCCTAGAGAAGGCCGATGAGCCTCACATCACACTTTCCTTCACATAAACCACACATAAGAAAGGGCGGAAAACGAAAGGGGAAAACGAAAGGGGCCCTGTTCGGATTCGTGAATCCGAACAGGGCCCCTCCCCTAGCTATCCGCTAGCGGGAAGCGAGAGCCTCAGCTCTGGCCACCGGCCAGCTTCTCGCGCAGGGCGGCCAGGGCCTCGTCGGAGGCCAGGGCGCCGGCACCCTCGTCGCTGGAGGACGAGTACGAGCCACCCGCGGCGGCGGCGACGGCGTCGCCACCCTCCTCGGCGGCCTGGGCATCGGCCTCGCGGCTCTTGATGACCTGGGCCTGGTGCTGCTCGAAGCGGGTCTGCGCCTCGGCGTACTGGCGCTCCCACTCCTCACGCTGCTTCTCGTAGCCGGCCAGCCAGTCGTTCGCCTCGGGGTCGAAGCCCTCCGGGTAGATGTAGTTGCCCTGGTCGTCGTACGAGGCGGCCATGCCGTACAGGGTCGGGTCGAACTCGACCTCGGCCGGGTTGGCACCCAGGGCCTCGTTGGCCTGCTTGAGCGACAGGCTGATGCGACGACGCTCGAGGTCGATGTCGATGACCTTGACGAAGATCTCGTCGCCGACCTGGACGACCTGCTCCGGGATCTCGACGTGGCGCTCGGCCAGCTCGGAGATGTGGACCAGACCCTCGATGCCCTCGTCCACGCGGACGAACGCACCGAACGGAACCAGCTTGGTGACCTTACCCGGAACGACCTGGCCGATCTGGTGGGTACGGGCGAACTGCTGCCACGGGTCCTCCTGGGTCGCCTTCAGCGACAGGGAGACGCGCTCGCGGTCCATGTCAACGTCGAGAACCTCGACGGTGACCTCCTGGCCGACCTCGACAACCTCGGACGGGTGGTCGATGTGCTTCCAGGACAGCTCGGAGACGTGCACGAGGCCGTCGACGCCACCCAGGTCCACGAAGGCACCGAAGTTGACGATCGAGGAGACGACGCCGGAGCGCACCTGGCCCTTCTGGAGGGTGGTGAGGAAGGTCTGGCGGACCTCGCTCTGGGTCTGCTCCAGCCAGGCACGGCGGGACAGGACCACGTTGTTGCGGTTCTTGTCCAGCTCGATGATCTTGGCCTCGAGCTCCTTGCCCACGTAGGGCTGGAGGTCGCGGACGCGGCGCATCTCGACGAGCGAGGCCGGCAGGAAGCCACGGAGGCCGATGTCGAGGATGAGACCACCCTTGACGACCTCGATGACGGTACCGGTGACGATGCCGTCCTCTTCCTTGATCTTCTCGATCGTGCCCCAGGCACGCTCGTACTGAGCGCGCTTCTTGGACAGGATGAGACGACCCTCCTTGTCCTCCTTCTGGAGAACCAGGGCCTCGATGTTGTCACCGACGGCGACGACCTCGTGGGGGTCAACGTCGTGCTTGATCGAGAGCTCGCGGGACGGGATGACGCCCTCGGTCTTGTAACCGATGTCGAGGAGGACCTCGTCACGGTCGACCTTCACGATGACGCCCTCGACGATGTCGCCATCGTTGAAGTACTTGATGGTCTCGTCGATGGCGGCGAGGAAGGCCTCCGCGTCGCCGATGTCGTTGACCGCGACCTGCGGGGTGGTGCTGAGGGAGGAGTCGGTGGGGCTCGTCATTAGGAAAAGGGCTCCGGTACGGACATGAAGTCGTAGGTAATGCCACGCGGAGGGCCCGTATCGCTCCCACCGAAAGCCGGACAGCCAGGAAAACGGCACACCGGAAATCCCGTGAGTACGGGGAACCGGCGTCCGTCTCGCGACCGTGGGGTCTTCGACAGAATGCGAGCGCGACCTGCTCCGTCCGAGGCGCGCAGGCCCGCAGCGCAACTTGTAGCATACGGGGACGGCCAGGCACGGTCAATGCCGAAGGACGGCAAGACGGTGGAGCCCGGTACGGATCAGGCCATATCCTCCGATAGCGCACCTCGCGGCGGCACCCCCGGAGGGGCCCTTCCCCGGATGCCACCGCCAGGACTCGGACCTCTCGGGCCGGGTCGCGGCAGCGGCGCTTCCGCAGTCCACACCCTACGCGATGGGCATTATCACCGTGGCCACCACCCCCCAGTCCGAGCCCCTGCCCGAGCTCCACGATCTTGACGACGGCGGCGACGACGCGGTAAGGCGGGCCGCGGGGACGGGCGAGAGCAGCCGCGCCAGCCGTCACTGGTGGGACCGCAACGCGGACGAATACCAGGACGAGCACGGGGAGTTCCTCGGCGACGACCGGTTCACCTGGTGCCCGGAGGGGCTGGACGAGGCCTCCGCCCGGCTGCTGGGCGCCGTCGACGGTCGCGACGTCCTGGAGATCGGGGCGGGCGCCGGCCAGTGCTCGCGCTGGCTGCGCGCGCAGGGGGCGCGGCCCGTCGCCCTGGACATCTCGCACCGGCAGCTCCAGCACTCGCTGCGCATCGACCTCGCACGGGGGGCCTCCCCCGTACCCGTCGTCCAGGCCGACGCGGCGGTGCTGCCGTTCGCCCCGGAGTCGTTCGACATCGCCTGCTCCGCGTACGGGGCCGTGCCGTTCAGCGCCGACACCGCCAGATTGATGCGCGAGGTGCACCGGGTGCTGCGGCCCGGCGGGCGCTGGGTGTTCTCGGTCACCCACCCGATCCGCTGGGCGTTCCCCGACGAGCCGGGGGTGGAGGGACTGACGGCGATCTCCTCGTACTTCGACCGCACCCCGTACGTCGAGGAGGACGAGCAGGGGCGCGCCAGCTACGTCGAGCACCACCGGACGATCGGGGACCGGGTACGGGAGCTGGTCGGGGCCGGGTTCCGGCTGCTCGACCTGATCGAGCCGGAGTGGCCGGAGGGGCTGGAGCAGGAGTGGGGCGGCTGGTCCCCGCTGCGCGGGCGGCTCATCCCGGGGACGGCGATCTTCGTGGCGGAGCGTTCGTGAACCCTGCGTGGCGGGAACTGCCCGTCCGCTCCGCCCTGCCGGCCCTTTCGGATGCGCTGGAGTCGGGCGGCGTCGCGGTGCTGGCGGCTCCGCCCGGGACGGGGAAGACGACGCTCGTGCCGCTCGCGCTGGCCGGGCTGCTCGGCACCGGCCCTTCCCTGCGCGTCCTCGTCGCCGAACCACGCCGGCTCGCCGTACGGGCCGCCGCGCGGCGGATGGCGTGGCTGCTCGGCTCGTCGGTGGGGCGCGAAGTCGGGTACACCGTGCGCGGGGAGCGGAAGGTCGGGCCCTCGACGGTCGTCGAGGTCGTCACGACGGGCGTGCTGCTGCAACGGCTCCAGCGGGACCAGGAGTTGACCGGGGTCGACGTGGTCGTGCTCGACGAGTGCCACGAACGGCACCTCGACGCCGACACCGCGCTCGCCTTCCTCCTCGACGTACGGGCGGCGCTGCGGCCGGAACTGCGGCTGGTCTGCGCCTCCGCGACCTCGGACACCGCCGCCTGGGCCGAACTCCTCGGCGGGGCACCGGTGGTGGAGGCGCACGGGGTGTCGCACCCGGTGGAGGTCGAGTGGGCGCCACCGGCGCGTGCGGTGCGGCCGGCGCACGGGACGCGGGTGGACTTCGCGCTGCTGGACCACGTGGCTTCGGTCGTGCGGCGGGCCCTCGCCTCGCACGACGGGGACGTGTTGTGCTTCCTGCCCGGCGTCGGCGAAATCGCCCGCGTGGCCGGACAGTTGTCGGACCTTCCGTGCGACGTGCTCCAACTCCACGGCCGGGCACCGCAGTCCGTCCAGGACGCGGCCCTCACCCCCTCCACCTCACGGCGGGTCGTCCTGTCCACCGCCGTCGCCGAGTCATCGCTGACCGTGCCGGGCGTACGGGTCGTCGTGGATGCCGGGCTCGCGCGCGAGCCGCGTACGGACCACGCACGCGGCCTGTCAGCTCTCGTGACCGTACGCGCTTCGCTCGCCGCCGCCCGCCAACGCTCGGGGCGCGCCGGGCGCGAGGCGCCGGGCACGGTGTACCGCTGCTGGCACGAGGCGGAGGATGCGCGGGCGGCACGCTTCCCCACACCGGAGATCGCCCTCGCGGACCTCACCTCGTTCGCGCTCCAGGCCGCCTGCTGGGGCGACTCGGACGCGACGGGGCTCGCCCTGCCCGACGCGCCGCCTGCGGGCGCGATGGCGGCGGCCCGGCAGACGCTGCTCGCGCTCGGCGCCGTCTCCGCCGACGGGCGGGCGACCCCGCGCGGCATCCGGCTCGCCCGTACGGGGCTGCACCCGCGCCTCGGGCGGGCGCTGGTGGACGGGGCGCCCGCCGTGGGCGCGCGGCGTGCCGCCGAGATCGTCGCCCTCCTCTCGGAGGAGCCTCCGCGTGCCCTCGGCGACGACCTCACCGCCGTCTGGCGCGCCGTACGTTCCTCGCAGGACCCCTATTCCTCCCGCTGGCGCGACGAAGTCCGCCGACTCGAACGCGCCACCTCGGGAGAAGGAATCACGTCCCTCCCCGACTCCACTGCGGCCGGACTCGTCATCGCCCTCGCCTTCCCCGAACGCATCGCCCGCGCCCGCGTGGAGAAGCCCGAACCCGGCGAACGCAGCCCGTACTTGATGGCCTCCGGCACGGCCGCCGACCTCGCCCCTGATACGCGCCTCGGCCACCACCCCTGGCTCGCCATCGCCGTCGCCGACCGCCCGGCGGGGTCGCCGTCCGCCCGCATCCGCCACGCGGCGGCCATGGACGAGGACACCGCCCGCCTCGCCGGTGCGGCGCTCCTCGCCACGCGCTCGGAAGTCCGCTGGGACACCCGCCAGGGCGAGGTCGTCTCCCGTCAGGTCGACTCGCTCGGCGCCATCGAACTGTCCTCAACCCCGCTGAACCGCCCCACTCCCACTCTCATCCGCGCCGCCCTCCTCGAAGGTCTCACCCGCGAAGGCGTCAGCAGCCTCCTCACCTTCCCCACCAACCTCCGCGAGCGCCTGGCGTTCCTGCACACCACCCTCGGCGCGCCCTGGCCCGACGTCTCCGACGAGGCCTTGCTCGCCCGCGCCGACGAATGGCTGGACCCCGAACTCTCCCGCGCCCGCCGCAGATCCGACCTCGCCCGTATCGACACAACGGCGGCCCTCCAACGCCTCCTCCCCTGGTCCACAGGAGAAGCGGGCCGCCTGGACGAGCTGGCCCCCGAACGCCTCACTGTCCCGTCCGGCTCCAAGATCCGCGTCGACTACGGCACCGACCGCCCGGTCCTGGCAGCCAAGGTGCAAGAACTCTTCGGCTGGACCACCACCCCCACCCTGGCGGGCGGACGAGTCCCCGTCACCATCCACCTCCTCTCCCCCGCCGGCCGCCCCGCAGCTGTGACCAGCGACCTGGCCTCCTTCTGGCAATCCGGCTACAAGGCCGTACGAGCGGATCTGCGGGGCCGCTACCCCCGCCACCCCTGGCCCGAAGACCCCACCACAGCTGAGCCAACCCGCCGCACCAACGCGAGGAAGTAGCAAGACAAAGACCCCACTGCCCTCCAACGGGCAGTGGGGTCTCGAACACTTCTCGGGTGCGTCAGACGTCGCCAAACTCGCCAGCGCGAACGGCCGCGACGAACGATCGCCAGGCCTCGGCGGGGAAGGCCAGGGCCGGACCCTCGGAGTCCTTGGAGTCACGAACGGGAACGACTCCAGGCACGCTGCCGGATACCTCGATGCACTGTCCACCGTTGCTGCTGTAGCTGGACTTGAACCAGTCGAGGGTCATAGTTGCCTCCGTACCTCGCGGATCATCGCCACCGAGTCCGCCTGTGATAGAGCATGCGTTTGAAGCTGATAGTAGGCCGCCAACTCAGCGGCCACCGCCCCGAGGTCCCGCTCCAAACGCCCCTGGTGCGCACTCTCCGCGTACGAGATCAGCGATCGATCCGGCAACGTCAGAATGGACACCGGAAGATCGAACGCCCTGTCCTCACCGAGCAGGAACGGAGCGATCTGAAGCCTCACGTTGGGCTCATCGGCCAAGCCGACCAGATGGTCCAATTGAGCCGCCATCACGGCGCCCCCACCCACAATCCGTCGGATGCAACTCTCATCCATGACCACGTGAATCATCGGCGGCCGCTCCCGGTGCACACCGGCCTGGCGATTTATGAGGACACGCACCCGCTCATCGGCCTGGTCCTGCGTGATGGTCCTCCGACGCACAGCACCCGCCGCGATGGCCGTTGCGTACTCCCGCGTCTGCAACAGGCCGGGCACGATTCCGACTTCGAAGAGCCTCAGCTCGACCGCCCGATGCTCGTGGGTGACGAACTCGCCGAACCCGTCCAGCAGAGCGCTGTACTTGACGCCACTTGCCCTCTGCTTGAACGTGCCCGCCTGGGATGTGCCGAACGCTCTGTCAAGTGCCATCGACATGCGTTGAGTTGGTCTTCTGCGACCATTTTCTAGAGCAGAGATGTGAGACGACGTGCAACCGGCCAGCTCTGCAAGCTGCTCCTGAATCCACCCTCGTTGCTCGCGGTGCTCACGAAGGAATGCCCCAAACTCAGCCGCAGGGGAGGCCTGCGGATCAAGTTCCCGCTTGTTCACGGCGGTCCACCCCACCAATCAAACAATGGCGACAAGTTGAACAGCTCAGAAGCCTAGAGGAAAGTGGGCACTCCGGGTAGTCGTAGCGCTACGGATCGGAGTGACGCTGCGCATGGGCGCGATTCGCGCACTACCCTGCGCCCCCACCTGCCCCCTGAGGAACTTCGCCATGCTCGCAACCTGCTGCCGCCCCCGCACGTTCGCCGCCTGCCTCTCCTCCGACGTCGAATCCACGCCGTTCGCCCGGCACTTGCTCCGCGCGTACCTCTCCGGTCTCTCCACCGGCGACCGCTACTTCGACACCGCCGAACTCCTCCTCGGCGAACTCTTCGCCAACGCCGTCCAGCACTCCGACGCCCCCGACGACCGCCACATCGAGATCCGCATCTCCCTCGTGAACGACCTCCTGCGCATCGAAGTCCACGATGCCGGCACCGGCCGCCCCGCTCTCCGACCCGCGAAGTCCGACGACGAGCGCGGACGTGGACTGTTCCTCGTCAACGAGCTCGCCGAGCGCTGGGGTTGCTGCCCCCGAGCCGGCGGGATCGGCAAGTACGTCTGGGCCCTCGTCGCCCCCACCACCTGAGGAGCGCCCCGTGCGACTCGCCCTCACCGCCCGCCACCTCCTCCACACCGGCGCCACCCCCGCCGAGACCTACGCCAACCTCGCCCGCCGAACCCGCCAGCCCCTGCGCTCGGCCCGCGCCGTGTGCGCGGCCCTCACCATCCCCGCCACCGAAGCCAACCACCGCCTCGACGACTGCTACCACGCCCTCCTCGCCAACCCCCGCCCCGGTTCCGAAGCCGACACCGGCGAACTCCTCGAAGCCCTCGGCGTCTTCGACATCCCCAAGCCCCTCGACGACCGCGAACAGGCCATCGCCGACCTCCTCACCACCGCCATCACCACTCACAACGCCATCCGCGCCGGCCGCCACCACGCCCTCACCCGCTGGATCACCACCGGCAACCTCACCACCGCCTACCTCTCCCTCACCACCACCCACCCCAACTCCCTTGACTCCACCCACTACTGGACCACTCTCACCCACGCCGGCGAACTCCTCCTCACCACCCCCAACCCCGACACCCGCCTCACCTACGCCCTCACCCAATGCCGCCTCAACGCCACCCGGACGACATAGGCGCAGGAAGTCGGCGGGGCCGACTTCCACCGCACCAACCCCCTGGCCCCTACCTCCGTCCGCTCCCATTCCGGACCCACGAGCTATCGTCCGAGCTGTAGCGCTGGGCTATTCGAGTCGTGCTCCTCTTGACCCCAGTTGCGAGATCGGCAGAGATGTAGTGCTTTGTCAGCTCTTCGAGCTTGAGGCCGGGGCCTTGTTCCTTAACGGCCCTAGGGTCGACGAGATGGGCGCTGATCTTAGTGCACAGGAGTCGGGGAGCCAGCTCCTCCAGAGTGACCCCGAGAGTGACCTCAGCAACGTGGGCATCGAAATTGGCGTTGTGGGCGATGACCCGGTGGGCCGTCCTCAGAGCCCACGCAGCGGCCTCAGCGAATTCGGGGTCAATCTCGACTGGCAGGACCCAAGATTCCGTGGCGTTTCCGAACTGGGCCGGTCGACACCGGAAGTCCCTATCCCGGTCCCACCAGTTGAGTCCGGTAGTTTCGGCGTCGTAGCCGAGCACGGGATTGACCTCTACCCAGTCGACGAAATCCCAGAGGTCCATCACGTCTTCACAGACGCGTATTCGAACTTCCTGTCGCTTTGGATTTCACACAACCACGCCAGAAGTGCCCCGAGCGTCCTACCAGCACCCCTTCGACCCTGTTCTGACATGTCGTCAGAGAATGCCCTCGACCTGCCCACTCCCTAGGCGCGCCTTGAATGTGCAGTCCCGAGAATCAGTGCTCGTGGTGGAGGTATGGCAGGGATCGTCGTCCTCTTCGAGCTGGAGGCAGAGCGCCCGGAGGGGTCCCCGAGGACCCGCTTCTGCGGACTCTCTGCGGGCAGGACACCAGCCCCGTGGAGCGCTCGCGCTACTGGCCTGGAAGGCCAGGAGTGCCCTGGCATCCGCCGGAGCTTGAGGCGCGGCGGTGTCGGTTGCGCGAGGCCGCCCCACGGCGTCGCTAAGTCGATTATCACACCGCCCGTCAGGCCCCAGGCGACTGCTACTGCCGCGGCTCTTCCAGAGGCCCAAGCAACCTGCCTCCCGGCAACAGGCTTTTGTGACAGCATCGTTGGAAGCACGTACCCCGTGCCGCCGTTCGCGGGTTGTCGCCTGCCGGGGACAACCTCGCCGTCACAGCAGGCTTGGCGTAGAGCCGGCCTGACTTGGGAGGGAGGTGGCCTGCCTTGTCCTTGAGCCTGCTGCACGGGGTCTTCGAGGCGGTCAAGAGCTTCACGGGTGCCCTGCACGGGGCCCTCGGGGTAGCCAAGTACTTCATGGTTGCGCTGCTCGTGGTGTCGTCCCTAGTCCATTTGGCGCATCGCCCCTCGCGGCCACCGAGGGAGCCGAGCCGAGCCAAGTCGGGCCAGGTGACACGGCAACATCACGTTCCACGTGTGGAGGACCCTGTCAGGGCGCTGGTTGACGGCGAGATCGGCCTCTCCGTCGATTCCGCCGATCTCGCTGGGTACGGGCAGGCGGCACCCTCACTGGTCCGGGAAGCCGCTGAGGACCCTGCGGATGCGCTTTCGACACAGCTCGGCGAGCTAGATGCCGATCTTGCGCGGATGGCAGATGACGAAGATATGCCAACCGCTTCCCGCCACCTGGTGGAGGGACTTGATCGACTGTTCCGGGCCCTGGGCCCGCCCCCGGCTCCGCCACCAGGGGACACAGATGTGGTTCTGGTCGGCGACGGTGGAGGGCAGCAGTGACGACACCTGAACATGACGCCGGCCGCGAACCGAGCGTTGTGGAGATCGCGAGGCAATGGGCGAAACTCGACTCAGGATTCCTTAAGGTCGCCACAGCAGCGGTGCAACCCGAACTCAAGCGCGTTCACCTGGAGAGAATGAAGGAACTCGACAACAAGCAACGAGAGCGGGAAGCCGTGCGCGAGGCTAAGGAGCGCCAAGCCGCGCGCGAAGCTAAGGAGCGCCAAGCCTTGCGCGAAGCCCACGAGCGCCAAGCCGCGCGCGAAGCTGAGGAGCGCCAAGCTGCACGCGAAGCCCAGGAGCGTCAGGCTGAGCGTTCCCACCGTCTTTACATGGGCGGTCTCGTGGCCGGATTCGTCCTCTGCGCCGGAATGCTCTGCGGGTCTGTGATCGAAGCACTAAACAAGCAGGAGGTGTCGGCGGGGATTCTGGCGGGGCCGACCATGATCGGTGTTGTCGCCTTGTTCGTCCTGCGGCAGCGCCACAGCGGCAGCGGCCAGCAGCAACCTGATCGTGCGAGCGTCCCCGGCCAGCAACCGCCAAGCGTGCCGCCCGCCCCCGTGCCAACTCCTGAACTGGTGGAGCCGCGCTAGCAAGAGCGGCGAGGGGCGCTGCAAGGCCATGAAGTTGATCGAGTCGGCCCGCACCGGTCCGCCGGCTCATCCGAGCGATCCGAGCGTGGTCAAGCCCCCGGCACCGGTTCAGTAGGGGCGACAGCGGCATTGAACAGACGCACTGCCACCCGTGGCCACAGGAGCGCCGCGAAGAAGTCCCCTAGCGCGCTAGGGGACTTCCTGCTGTCGGCCCCGGGGTCCGGGACAGGTACCTCCGGGCCTGCCTTCGGGGGGCCTGCTCGTCGCCACTCAATCACCACAGAGCACTCAGGAACGGGCTGGAACAGTCGCGAAGAGTCAGCATCCGACTGCGCTCTCGCGAGACGTGAAAAGGCCCTCTGCCCTCCAAAGATCCAGTCTGGAGGGGCCTCCCCTCAGTTGGCCGACGGAAGAGTCGACCTGTACGCCGGGTTCAGTCCGAGTTGAACCACACCAGCACCGCCGGGCCGTCCGGCGTGATCACCGGCACCCAGGCCTCATCGGCTTCACGGATCCGGGTCTCGTCCAGCCTCAAGGGGTGCGGTTCCTCGGTGGTCCCGTCGCATGCCCAGTAGCGGATGGTCCCGACGATCTCGCGGAGCCTGCCCCGCCCGTCGTCCGGCCACGCGTGGTCCCGGGTGCCGGCACCACGGAAGTGCTTCTCGAACAGCTCGCGCAACGCCTCCAGCTCACCAGGGCCGAACAGCGGCACCCGGAAACCTTCAACCTGCCCCTGCCTGCCGGCAGTTCCGCCGTACTGCTGCTGGTAGACGACGCCCGTCCGCGCCTCGACCACCGCATACAGCCAGCCACCGCCGCTCGCACCGTCAGGATCGAGGAAGACGAAGCGTCGAGGACTCATGGCCGCAGTCTTCCGGCCGCCGACCAAATGCTCAACGACGTTTTCCACCCGCACGATCGATGACGAGACACGGCCCAGCGCAGGAAGTCGGCCCCGCCGACTTCCTGCGCAACGGACCTCGTCCCCCCTTGACCCAGTAGTCCGACAACTCCACTGGCCGGCGCATCAAGACAGCTCACGCTGCGAAGGCGTCACGTTGGGGCAGCGGCTCGGGTGGCAGGATGCGGAGCAAGGCCGGATGACGAGAGCGAGCGACGGCGAGATGACCAACCCTGTCCCGGTGGACCTGATTCACCTCGCCGATGCGGAGGGGAACCGCTGCATCGTACGGGTCACCGGGCGCTTCAAGCCCGGTGACCCGATGTTCCACGACACCCTGCATGCGAATGTGCTCGTCTCCGCGAGCTTCGTCGACGCCCGGCTGGACGTCTACCTCTCCCAGCACGAGCTGGACGCGTGGCAGCAGGACCTGGCCGCCCTCGCACCGGGACGAAACGCCTGCATCGGCGGCGACCGCGGGCTGACGCTCGGACTCCACCTGCACGAGGACGGTTGGCTCTCGATCACGGTCGACGATCCGGACCGGCTCGTCGCCATGCTCGGGGCCCGTCCGGACGAGAACTGGATCAACGATCACCACGAGCGTGTGGAGCAGGTCCGGCGGACATGGCCCGGCGAAGTAGTCGAGACGTCCCCCGGCGCCTACCGGTGGAACACGGACCGGCCGACCGGCCGACTTGACCAACTCCACGTGCAGTAGCGCGAACTGAGGGAACAACATGACCAGAAGATCAGTGACGGACACCCACCATGATCGCCAACGGCGGCCGCCGACATGCGGGCTTTACGGAACTCGCGCGGTAGCAGTCGGTGCCTGTTGGCATCGTGGCCGTTCACGCCCAGCCTAGAAGGGAGGCTGCCAGTCGCCCCAAGACGTCGCGTGGCCAGGCGGAGGCCAGTACTCCGAGTAGCCCGGGTAGAACTCGCCCTCTACGAGAACCCCAACGCAGTCGAGAACGACATCTCCTGAACCGCGTCAGGACTGCTTGAGGAACCGGGCGGTGGCCAGGCCTGTCGGTGAAACGCGGTGATCAATAGGCTCCGGCACATGAAGCACCCCTCCGACATGAGCGAGCGCGAGTACTTCGCCTTCATCGGTCAGCGTCCAGGCATGTTCGTAGGCAAGGCCTCGTTCCACATGGTGACCGCGTTCCTGGCCGGCTACGAAACGTACGCCGACCGCCACGGCGGTCCGAGCCTTCTCACGGGCCTGGACGAGTGGCTCGTCGCCCGCCGCGGTCGGGACTGCAACCACGGCTGGCCGGGCCACGTCCTGCACATCGCTCTGCCGCACGGCTGGAAGAACATGTGGGATCTGCCGCCTGAGGACGAGCAGCGGGCTATCAAGGTCCTCTTCGAGCTCCTCGATGCCTTCCTCGCCGATCGTGAAGCGGCCACGAGCACCCAGGACCCGCAATGACCCGAACGACCACACCCGCAGATCCACCAGCGGTCAAAGTCCGATGAGACAAAGACCGGCCCGTCAAACTTCGGTGAGACCGGTCAAACTTCGCTGAGACGAGTCACCGTGGGCAGGGCCACGGCGACGCGCTGCTCGCCACCGGCCTGGCACTGGCCGCCACAGCTGGGATCCCGTACCTCTTTCTCCTCACCGACGCGGCTGACTGGTCCCGCGAGTGGTACACCCGCCGCGGCTTCACCGAGCTCGGCCGCAGCCACTCCTTCCTCAAGAGCTGACAGCGAGCCTGAACCGGGCCGCACATCCGCGCAGGAAGTCGGCCTCGCCGACTTCCTGCGCCAGCCCTGTGAACGCGTGGGTGTTCGCCAGGTTGGCGGCGGTGCGCCTGAACCGCGACCAACCGCTGATGGACCGACAGACCGGCCTTCCCCCAGGCGAGACGGCGCGTAGCCGCCCGTGGCACAATCCTTACCTGCCGACAAGTAAGGATGCGCCTCATGACCATTCCTGACCCTCGTCACCTCGCACAGCGCATGCACGAGGCTTTCAACACGCGTGACATCGCAGCTGCGGACGAGATCTTCGCGCCCGGCTTCTACAGCCACCCGCTACGGGGAGGCGTCGAAGCCGTGAAGGCGGCCTGGACGGCAATGCTCACGGCGTGTCCGACCGCCCGAACCGTCGTCGAGGACGTGCTGGTGGACGGCGACCGGGTGGCCCTGCGCTCCACTGTGTACGGTCTGCCTGCTGGCGGCGCGGACGCGGCTGCTGGAACCATGCTGGAGATATTCAGGGTTGCCGAGGGCCGAATCACCGAACTGTGGGGCAGCAGCACGGTCAGCCAACTACCACGCTGACCCACCACCTCGATCGGAGACGGGCTCGTGTTCTGACTGGCTCCTTCGCCGGGTCGCTCGTGCACGCGGCGAGGAAGTCGTCCGCGAGCTGCAGTTGCTCCTCGCCACCTGGGCCGGCGCCTGCCCCACCTGCCGCCGCGATATCACCGGACACAGTCGAACACTGGGGCCGCGTCAACCGTTCGGGCGACTTCAGATATCCGACACAGGCCCTGGAGGCGGGGTCTACTTACTCCACGGATGCAGGGCGCTCCAAGTGCCGCCTGCTGCCGCGAAGACGAGTTCCGATCCCTCAAAGACCTCTCCGGAGCTCGCGGGCCGTGGCCCGTCAAAACGCTCGGCGCAAAGATCCACCTGCAACAGTCCATCGAAGCGCGTGAACAGCGGTGCCTCGTAGAGCACCCAGCTGAACCCGACGCTCTCATCGATGCGAAACCGCTGGACGTCCACGAGATCCAGGCACACGGGCTCCCAGCGCAGCCCATCACTGACAACCCTGGCGTCGATCACAAGCCTGACGGCCCGTCCTCGCGCTGCCCGGGCACCGTATTCCTGATCAAGGACGACACGCCGGAGACAGGAGTCACCGAACTCATAACGCGCCAGCAGGGCTGCGATTCCGCCCTCGTTCAACGGATACGGCCCGAGCTTTCGCCCCGGAATTGGCGTGGTGAGCTCCACTGTCCTCCCTCATCGGTGCTGAAAGCCTAGGAGAGCGCCCGTACTCCAGCCTCATCGGGCCTCTCCGCAGGTGATCAGGCGCCGGGGCGGTCGTCCTGGCGCGCGACGGCCGCTGTCCACTGCGGGAACTGCGCCACGGGTATCGCCTGCGATGCGGTGGGGAGGAAAGCGACCTGGCAGTGTCGGCAGAACCAGGTTTCCCGCCATACCCGTTCGAGTTGCAGCCACTGTTCGGAGGTCTGGGGCCATTGATCAGCCGCGTCACTGCGACGGCTTCGGTGGTCGGCATGGAAGGCGAGTCCGATCCCCAGCAGGATCACGGCGATGACAAGAGCGCCGGAGCGGTGGCCGCCGCCGGCATCACCGGCGAGCAGCCCGCTCAGGCCGAGCAAGCCGAAGACGCCGGCCAGGACGAAGAGTACGATCGCGCCTCCGGTCGTACGCCCGGGTTCAGTGGGCAGCGACAGCAGATCCCTGGTCTGCGGGTCAAGGGGCCGGTCGTCATTCAGCAGTGCCTTGTGTACGGCGACGACTTCGTCCGCCGCTCCGCAGCT
The DNA here is from genome assembly GCF_044767945.1 of Kitasatospora sp. NPDC101183. Taxonomy (NCBI): domain Bacteria; kingdom Bacillati; phylum Actinomycetota; class Actinomycetes; order Kitasatosporales; family Streptomycetaceae; genus Kitasatospora; species Kitasatospora sp. NPDC101183. The sequence goes on from NZ_JBIWOW010000004.1 coordinate 261,703, forward strand.
TGGGCAGGTGACGCTCATGGGAAGGGGACTCCAGAGGTGATGGACGGTGCACGGGGGCGATGAACGCGTAGGGCTGCACAGGGAGTTTGCCAGTCCCTGCCTCTATCGTCCGGCCGTTCATGATCTTCCGGGCCGGCGGCTCGAATGACTGCCAACGAACTCCTCCTCACCACCCCCGACACCCGCATCACCCACACCCACACCCAACGCCGCCTCAACGCGACACGGTCGGCGTGAGCAGGAAGTCGGCCCCGCCGACTTCCTGCGCAACAGACCCCACCCGGCGCGCCGCCCAACTGCATCCGCGCGCCCTTGACGGCCACTCAGCCCTGCGGAACCGTGACGCGCACGTGCCCGCAACCGACTCCGGAGGGTGTCGTGGAACTGGACTTCATCGGGATCGATCCCGAGACCGGCAAGGAGGGCTCGCCGACGATCTGGCTGGACCGCGCCAACCGCAGGCTCGTGCTCCAAGGCGTGAAGGCCGAGGAGGCGCTGGAAGTCGAGATCGGGGAGCGCAGTTGGGTGTCGGGCCACAAGGCCGGCATCCCGGGTCACGAGGCCGTGGTCTGGGTTCCCACCCGGATGATCCCTATCCTGCGAAAGGCGTGCGATGACGCAGAGCGCGATGGCCTTCTCTGACCTGCTGGCAGCCGCCCGGTTCTCAGCCGTCCACCTGGAGCTGCGCGACAGCTACCGCGTCCCGGACGAGGCCGAAGCCGTCGAACGGTTCAGGCTGACCGGTGAATCCGACCTCGACCCGGAGTCGGAGTACTGGCACGACTGGACAGCAATGTTGCGCGCGGCAACCGCGCGAGGTGTCTCCGTCCGCCGCGCCCGGATCGTGTCCGAGCCGGTCACGGCCTACACCCGGTACCTGCACGCCATGACCCCGGTCAACATCGCAGCCGGTGAGCAGGTCCGCTGGCTGCCCCGCCGTAACGCCTCCTGCCTGGCGCTGCCCGGTAACGACTTCTGGCTGTTCGACGACCGCTCCGTACGGTTCAACCACTTCACCGGAGACGGCGACTGGGCCGACCCGCGCACCTCGTACACCGAGGAGCCTGCGGTGGCGAAGCTCTGCGCCGCCGCGTTCGATGCGGTGTGGGAACTAGGCGTCCCGCACGAGCAGTTCACCGTCTGACCCGCCTCGATCCGTGTCTTCCTTGCCCTCCTCCAGCGCTCAGGCCGCGCGGGTCGCGCTCGCCGCGCGGCTGCGTGAGCTGATGCTGGACGCCGGGATCGACGGCAAGGAGCTGTCCTCCCGGTGCGGCTGGCATCCCTCAAAGACCTCCCGCATCCTCGGCGGGAAGTCGGCACCGTCCGAGGCCGATCTGAGCGCCTGGTGCACGGCCTGCGGTGCGGAGGGCCAGGCCGCCGACCTGATCGCATCCCTCCGTGCGGTGGAGCTGATGTACCGGGAGTGGCGCCGGGTGCATCGCACGGGCATGCGACAGGTGCAGCAGGAGTCGCTGGCCCGGCACCGAGAGACCACGGTGTGCCGGGCCTACGTCTCCAACGTCGTCCCGGGGTTCCTCCAGACGGCGGCCTACGCCACCGAACTCCTGCGCTCGATCACCGAGTTCCAGGGCACCCCCGACGACGTGGCCGACGCGGTCGCCGCCCGCGTCGAGCGCGGTCGGCTGCTCCACGACGGCCGCCACCGGTTCGTCGTCCTCGTGGAGGAGACGGTGCTGCGCTACCGGCTCGGCGACGCGGAGACGATGGCCGGCCAACTCGGCCATCTCCTGGCGGTGATGCCGCTGCCGTCCGTCTCCCTCGGAATCATCCCCTTCACGGCGCGACGCCGGATCTGGCCGCTGGAGGCGTTCTACCTCTTCGACACCGGGCAGGCGTGCGTGGAGACGCTGACCGCCGAGATCACCGTGACCCAGCAGCGCGAACTCGCCGACTACCACCGCGCGTTCGCCCAACTGGCGAAGTCCGCCGTCCGTGGCGCGCCGGCCCGGGCCCTGATCGCCGACGCGATCGACTCCCTCGGGTGAATCGCCGCAATCACCCGCAATCGCCTTGAACGCGCCTCCGCCCACTCCCTACCGTCAGATCGTCGCCCTCGGTGACGGGCTGAATACCCTGCCCGACCGGGGCGTTGGCAACGACGACAAGGAGTTCCGCATGAACATCACCGCAGACGACGGCGGCGACGAGCACCCGGGCACTCCGTGGACCCCGCCGCCCGACCCGCCGTCCCCCGACGGCAGCACCCCGCCCGGAGACGGAGGACACCGCAAGTGACGCTCGCCCCCGAGCAGGAGGGCCGCCCCGCGCAGCCGGGGCGGTCCTTCCCCGTCGCCGACGCGTGGGCGCCCGCCTTCGGCGCCGTTCCGCGCTCGCTCTTCCTTCCCGGCCTCATCTGGGCGCACGACATCGCCACCGGGACCAACCGGGCCCTCGACCGAACCGTGGACGAACGGGCGTGGCTGGCCGCGGCCGCCGCCGACGTCCCGATCGTCACCCAGTGGGACGACGGCGAGCACCAGGGCACCAATCCCGGTACGGTTCCGACGAGTTCGGCCTCGATGCCCTCCCTCGTCGCCTCGATGCTGGACGACCTCCGGGTCGAGCCCGGAATGCGGGTGCTGGAGCAGGGCACCGGCACCGGCTGGAACGCGGCGCTGTTGAGCCACCGCCTCGGCGACGCGAACGTGACCACGGTCGAGGTCGACCGGCAGGTCCACACCCGGGCCCGATCAGCCCTGCACGCCGTCGGCTACCGTCCGACCGCCATCTGCGAGGACGGCACGCTCGGCTGGAGCGCCAACGCACCGTACGACCGGATCATCGCCACCTTCGGGCTGCGCGCCGTCCCGCGCGCCTGGATCGAGCAGACCCGCCCCGGCGGCCTGATCCTCGCGCCGTTCGGCACCCACTACTCCAACGCCGACGCCCTCGTCCGCCTCACCGTCCACGGCGACGGAACCGCCGGCGGGCCGTTCCTCCAGCCGGTGGAGTTCATGAAGATGCGCTCCCACCGCCTGCCCCGGCCGCAGTACCCCACCGACGGCGGCACCGTCGCCGAGAGCACCACCTCCACCGCCCTGCCGCCCCACGGCAGGTTCGACCCCTTCCCCCTCGCGGCCGGCCTGCACCTGCGCGACGTGACCCACGCCGTCCAACCCCACGGCGACGGCGCCCGCACCCTGTGGCTCTACTCCCTCACCACCCCGGCCTGGTCCGCCGCCACCTTCCGCGACGGGGAGGCCATCCACCCCGTCCGCCAGTGCGGCGCTCGCCACCTCTGGGACGAGTTCGAACGAACGCTCACCTGGTGGTACCGGGCCGGCGAACCCGGGGTCGACCGCCTCGGCCTGACCGTCACCCCGAGCGGCTGGCACGCCTGGCTCGACGACCCCGCCCGGCCGATCCGACCGCCCGGGTAGGTTGGGCGCCGTGACCGACCGAACCGGGGTGCGCGATCGGTCCAGGTTCCGCGGTCATCCGAGATCAGAACCGAGCCGAGGAGCGATGGACCGATGCGCGTCATCCTCTTCCAGCCACCGGTGTTCATGCGGGAAACCCCGGCCATCGCGCTGGCCAAGGCCCTGGCCGTGCCGGAGATCCACATCGGCGATCTCGTGCGTGCTCACGTTTCCCAGGGCACCGAACTCGGCGTCCGAGCCTTGGAGATCATCAACTCCGGCACACTGTTCCCCGACGAGCTCATCACCACGATCCTCCGCGACCGCCTGCACCGGTTGGCCCGTGCGGAGTTCCTCCTCGTCGGATACCCGCACAGCGAGGCCCAGGCGCTCGCTCTGGACGCGCTGCTCCGCGAGCTCGGCATGCCCCTCGACAGCGTGGTGGACCTGCGCCCTTCCGAGGAGCAGGTGGAGCGCCGCGTCCGCCTCCGGGCGGGCCGTCGGCTCTGCCGCGACGACCGGACCCACGTCTTCGAGCCATCGGTGGATCATCTCCCCGTCGAGGGCGTCTGCAACGCCTGCGGCGGTGAGTTCTATCAAAGCGAGGAGAACAACGAGGACTTCTTCCGCAGTCGGTTCAGGTCCCGCGAAGCGGAGCTGGAGCCGATCACCCAGCACTACGCCGGGCAGGACCTCCTCGTCACGGTCGACGCCGACGGCACGCCCGACGAGGTGGCCGGGCGCGCACTCGCCGCGCTCCGACTGGACCGGTAGCAGGAAGCGCAGGAAGTCGGCCCCGCCGACTTCCTGCGCCGGACGATGCTCACCAGGTGAAGAACTCGGGCAGCTCGTCGAGGTCCGGGAGGGGTGCCGTTGCCGGGAGGGGGCGGATCTGGACGAAGAGGTGCTCGAACTGCGAGTACGAGAAGCCGTCCAGCCCTGGTGCGACGACCAGGGCGTTGTCGCCCCGGCGCCAGACCCGGTAGCGCCAGTGGTGGTTGAACGCGGGTCGGGAGTCGTGCGTGACGTCGTGGTCGGGTGGGCCCAGCAGGGAGGTGAACTGGTCGACGACGGCTTCCAGTTGGCCGTCGAAGGTGTCCACGGAGGGCTGGGCGATGTTCTTCCAGCCCGGCAGCGTCGCCCAGTGCTCGCACCGGGCCTCCTCATCCGGATCCAGGACGTACTCGTACGCGAACGGCATGAAGAAGCAGCCGCTCCCGTACACGTGGTGACCCGCCGGTGAGTGCGCCCACTCCTCGAACCCGCCCACGTCCTCCCCGGTCGTGTCCCACCCGGCCTCGGCGAGCGCCCGCTCGCAGGCCTCGTGATCGTCCCAGTCGCGATCGGCGAACTCGACGATCCGCGCCGCCAGTTCGGGCGTGACGGGGCAAGCGGCGACGATCCAGGGGTCGCCCTCTTCCTCGGTGTCGGTCACAGGGGTGAACTCCCTTGGCAGTCGCGGTTCTACGTGCACTCTAGGGAGCCGGACCGACAGCCGGGCAGCTCGCGGAGTACATCAGGCCCCGGGGCGTTCGTGCCGCCGTGCGAGGTCCACCGTCCACTGCGGGAAGTACGCCACGGGTACCACCTGCGTAGCGGCGGGGAGGAAGGCGGCCCGGCAGCGGCGGCAGAACCAGGTTGCCCGCCAGGCCCGTTCGAGCCGGTGCCACTGCTCGTCCGCGTCACGGCGGCCACTCCGGTGGTCGGCGTGGAGGGCTAGGTCGTTTCCTGTGGATCACCGAGCGGTCCAGATGAAGATGCCCGCGATGTGGAGGGCTGCTCGGTAGACGGTTGCGGTCTTGTCGTAGCGGGTGGCGAGGCCGCGCCACTGCTTCAGCTTGTTGATGCAGCGTTCGACCGTGTTGCGCTGCCTGTACGCCTCGCGGTCGAAGCCGGGCGGCCGTCCTCCGCGTGAGCCTCGGTTGCGGCGTTTGGCGATCTGGTCGGCGGGCTGCGGGATCACCGCACGGATCTTCCGGCCGCGCAGGTGGGCGCGGATGGCGCGCGAGGAGTACGCCTTGTCCGCGAGCACCGCGTCCGGGCGTGTGCGCGGACGGCCCACCGGCCTGGGCACGCGGATGGCGGCCATGACGTGCTCAAACCCGGGGGCGTCCCCGGCCTGGCCGGGCGTGAGGACGAACGCCAGTGGGCGGCAGCGGCCGTCGGCGGCGAGGTGGATCTTCGTGGTCAGCCCGCCTCGGGAGCGTCCGAGGGCGTGGTCGTGCGGGTCGCCGGCCGGGGCCCCTTTTGGCGGGCCCCGGCCGCGTGCTGGTGGGCGCGCACGATCGTCGAGTCCACGGCCACGACCCAGTCCAGGTCGCCCTCCGCGTCGGCCTGCGCCAGGAGCGCGGTGAACACCCGCTCCCAGGTCCCGTCCGCCGCCCACGTCCGCAGCCGGTTGTGAACGCCCTTCCACGACCCGAACTCCGGGGGCAGTTCCATCCACGGCGCCCCGGTGCGGTACTTCCACGCGATCGCGTCGATCACCTGCCGGTGATCACGCCAACGCCCGCCCCGCCGCGGCGTCCGATCCGGCAACAACGGCTCTATCCGCGCCCACTGCGCATCGGTCAACGACACACATCAACCAACGACCAGATGATCCGAAGGACACGCCCTAGCCCGATCCCCAGCAGAACCACCGCGATGGCGATCGGGCCGAAGTGGTAGCCGGCCTGGTAGGCGGCGCTGCCGCCGACGTGGTCGAAGAGGAACGCGTGCAGGCTGATCAGCCCGAGGACGCCCGCCAGGAGGAAGAGGACGGTCGCGCCCCCGCTCGTGCGCCCGGGTTGGGCGGGCAGCGACAGCAGTGCCCTCGTCGGCAGGTCGAGCGGGCTCTGGTCGTTCAGCAGGAGCCGGTGCACGGCGGCGGCTTCGTCCGCCGCTCCGCAGCTGGGGCACATGACGCTCATGGGACGGGGACTCCAGAGGTGATGGACGGCGGACGGCAGCGGTGAACTCGCAGGCCTGCCCGGGCAGTTTGCCAGTCTCCGCCGCTACCGTCCCTCCGTTTACGGCGCGGGACGGCGCGGAGCGGCCCACCACGTCGAGGGGGCCGCGACGGTGTAGCCCAGGGACTCGTAGAGCGGGCGGCCCAGCTTCGAGGCGGTGAGGGTGGCCGGCAGGTCGGCCATGTGGGCGAGGGCGCCGAGCATGACGGCCCGGCCCAGGCCGCGCGACCGGGCGGCGGCGGAGGTGGCGACCCAGTAGTGGCTGCCGAAGCCGTCGGCGACGACGCTGACGCAGGCGCCCGCGGCCTGGCCGTCGTACGAGGCGAGGAACACGTCGACGCCGGGCTGTTCGATCAGTGCCGCCGGGAACAGCTCGCCGGGGCGGTGGGGCTCGAACTGGTCCAGCTCGAAGCCGTCGATGACGACCCGCTCGGCCGCCCGGAGGTCCTCGGGCCGCCGCACCCGGACCACGTCCACCGCCGGCTCGCCGACGGGCCCGGGCAGGCGCAGCATGATCGGCATCTGCCAGCTGCGCATGCCCAGGTGGCCCAGGTCGGCCGCGCTGAACGGGTCCTCGACGTTCACCGGCCCGACGGCCCGGCGTACGTGCCCGCTCAGCTCGTCCACCTCGCCCTGGTCGAGGTCGGGTTCCTGGATCAGAATCCGCAGGCCAGCGCGCTCGTCGCCGTCGACCGCGACGAATCCGCGGCGCCTGGTCACCTCGTGGCCCCGGCTCCGGCCGGTCGCGGTCCAGAAGGCCGCGGAGTTGCGGGCCTGGCGGGTCGGCGCCTCGGCGAGGGAGGCGGGTTGGTCGGTCGCGGTGGGGAATGCGGCGGGGAATGCGGTGGGGAATCCTGTGGTCATTGCGCGTACGGTAGTACGGAATTGGCCCGGCCGACGGTCCAATTCCGTACGCGTTGAATGGGCCACTCCAGATCGCGGGAATCCGGGCCGCCCGCAGCCGCCGAGGGCGCAGAATCACCCCATGGCCGATCCCTTCCCGTCCCCGTACCTCCACCGCCCGGCGGCCCTCGCCGACGCCCCCGCCGTCCACGCCCTGGTCGCCGCCTGCGAGCGGGAGCTGCTGGGCCGCGCCGAGACGGAACTCGACCGCATCGCCGCGGACTTGGCGCTGCCCGGCGTCGACCCGGCCCTCGACACGCTGCTCGTGCACGACACGGCCGGGCGCCTCGCCGGGCGGGCCTGGGTGCACGGCGGGCGGCGCAGCGCCGTCGACGTCCACCCCGGGCACCGGGGCCGGGGGCTGGGCGCCGCGCTGCTCGACTGGGCGGAGGCGAGGGCGCGACGGGCGGGCGGCGAGCGGCTGAGCCAGACCGTCCCGGACGGTGACCGGGCGGCGGTGGAGCTGCTGCGCTCGCGCGGGTACGAGCCGTTCGTCGCCCAGTGGCTGCTGGAGATCGCGATGCCCGCCGAGCCGGTGGTGCCCGGGCCGCCGCCGCCCGGGGTGACGCTGCGCTCCTTCCGGCCCGGGGACGAGCGGGCCGCGTACGAGCTGACCGAGGACGCCTTCGACGAGTGGCAGGCGCGGCGCAAGTCGTACGAGGAGTGGGCGCGGCTGAGCGTCGGGCTCGACTCGTTCGCGCCCTCGCTCTCCCCGGTGGCGTTCGCGGACGGGCAGATGGTCGGCGCGGTGCTGTCCCTGGACGCGCCGGACGCGCGGGAGGGGTACGTCGAGCGGGTCGCGGTGCGGCGGGACCACCGGGGCCGGGGGCTCGCCCGGCTGCTGCTGCGGGAGGCGTTCCGCGCCAACTACCTGCGGGGGCACCGCTCCTGCACCCTGTGGACGCACTCGGAGGCCGGCGCCCTGCCGCTGTACCAGCGGCTGGGCATGACGGTGCGCCGCGGCTGCGCGGTGTACGGCAAGGCGCTCGGCCCCGGGTAGGCCCCCCGGACCCCCGGACCCTCAGACCCCCGAACCCTCAGACCCTTATACCCTCAGACCACGGCGAGCCGGTCGACGATCAGCCGCGTCCGTCGCTCGGCCTCGCCCGGCGGCAGCCGTCCGGCCCGGGTCAGGGTGGCCAGGCCGTGCAGGGCCGCCCAGAACACCTCGGTGAACAGCCCCGGGTGGACGCCCTCGCCCGCGACCGCGCCGAGGTTCTCCAGCAGGGCGGCGAAGGCGTCCTTCAGCGGCTCGGGGGTGTCCTCCCGCGCGAACGCCAGGCCGCCGTCGAGCTGGAACATGGCGTCGTACACCGCCGGGTTGCGCTCCGCGTAGTCGAGGTAGGCCCGGGCGAGGGCGGCGACCCGGGCGCGCGGGCCCTCCGCGGCGGCGTCCGTACCGACGTTCACGGCGGCGGTCGCGGCCCGTACGGCGGCGGCCATCTCGGTGGCGCCCTGGAGGGCGACGGCGCCGATGATCTCGCGCTTGCCCTTGAAGTGGCTGTAGAGGACGGGCTGGCTGTACTCGATGCGCTCGGCGAGCCGGCGCGTGGTGACCGCGTCCCAGCCCTGCTGCTCGGCGAGCTCCCGGGCCGTCGCGACGATGAGGCGCTCGCGGTCCGCCCGCTCGCGCTGCTTGCGTTCCTGTACCGACATGCTTCGATCCTAGCACCGCTAGACAATCGAGCTACGGCAGTACTAGCTTTGCCTCATCAGCTAGCAACGCTAGATCCCAGGGGGTCGCCATGCTCACCGCACTCGAGGTCGTCACCGTCGTGTCCGTCGGCCTGATGGTCGGGGTGGAATTCGCCGTCGCCTTCGTCATCAACCCGATCCTCAACGCCCTCCCCGACGACAGCTACCAGCTCGGCCGCGCCCACGGAGGCCGGATGCTCGGCGCCGTCATGCCGTTCTGGTACATCGGCTCGGTCGTCCTCAGCGCGATCTGGGCCGCCACCGGGTGGCACCACCACGGCACCGGCCTGGTCGTCACCGGTGCGGCGCTCCTGCTCGTCAGCGTGGTCATGTCCGTCCTGCTGCTCGTCCCGATCAACAACCGCAGCAAGACCTGGACCCCCGAGAACCGCCCCGCCGACTGGCGCGAACAGTCCGCCCGCTGGGACCGCTACCACTACGCCCGCGTCGCCGTCCTCATCGCCGCCTTCACCCTCCTCGTCACCGCCCTCGTGTGACCCCTCCCGGGCCCGGCGACCCCCGCCCCCACGCTCCGCCCCGCGCAGGAAGTCGGCCCCGCCGACTTCCTGCGCGGACCCATCAGCTCCCCCGCGGCAGCATCTCGCCGACGCAGCTGCGCAGGCCGGCGACGTGGTCGACGCTCGCGATCCAAGGCACCCCTTGAAGCGCGTCGCCGAAGCGCACGGTGCCGGGGTCGGTCAGGAAGGCTCGGAGTTCGTCGGGGGCCGGGTCGTCGACGAGGCACAGCCATGCGAGGCCGGCACCGATGCGGTCCTCGGGCCGCCGGCCGGGATCCGACCACAGGCCCCGGGCCCACGCGGGAGCACCCTCGTCCCGGTGCTCCCGGTGCCTCCGGTGCTCCCGGTGCTCCCGGGCGAGTTGGGCGAGTTGGGCGATCGCCAGGACCAGGGTCACCCGGACCGCCGGATCCTCCTCGACGGCCAGCCTGCCGTGCAGCGCGGTCGAAACGCGCGGGACCTCACCGGTCACCTCCGCCAGGACGAACGCGGCAGCGGAACGGACCTCGGGATCGAGGTCGGAGAGCTGTGGCAGCAGGAGGTGCAGATCGTCCGTGACGGCCTCCCGTGCGGCCTGAATCGCCCAGTCCACGGGGCATTCTGCGGCCCCCATCGTCATCGAGTCCTCGGAGACCTGGAGAAAGCCCGCACGCGACCCGTCGCCGAGGTGCTGGCACCGCCCGATCTCGCCGACCAGACGAAGGATCTCCGCGCGCAGCCCGGAGGGCCTCGCCCTCGCGATCCGGAACAGGAACGGCACCGCCAGTGCCCCCGCCTCGATCGTGCCGCCCTGGTGGTGAAGGGCCTCCCGGATCCGCCACAGCACGCGGTCGGCGGCGCCGGCGTCCGTGGAGGCGAGCATGTCGAGGAGCCCGGGGACCTCCTCACCCGGGCCGTAGAAGTGCCAGAACCGCCGCCAGGGGATCTCGTCGTACCGGAAGCCGTCCTTGACCTCCCTCGGGATCGCCCTCGCCACCGCACGCACGTCGCAGTCCCTGCCCGCCCACGCCTCCGGCCACCCGGCCCAGCGGTCCTCCTCCCCCAGCGCGGCAGACCCGTCAGACGTCAGACGTCATGCGTCTCGGCCGTCAGCCAGGCCAGGTAGGCGGGGGAGCCGGTGGTGAGGGGGACGGCGATGACCTCGGGGGTGTCGTACGGGTGCAACTCGGTGATGCGGGTGGTGAGTCGGGGGGCCAGGGTGGTGCGGGTCTTGAGGTCGAGGCGCCATTCCGTGGCATCCTGGACCTCGCCGTCCCACCAGTAGACGGAGCGGACGGGGTAGACCTGGGCGCAGGCGGCCAGGCGTTCGCGGACCAGGGTGGCGGCCAGGTCGCGGGCCTTCGTCTCGTCGTCGTGGGTGGTGGTCACCACGAGGAAGTCGCTCGTCACGTCGTGCACCGTACCCCGCCCGGGGTCAGTGCCCGGGGGAGCGTGACGGCTCGACGGGCCTGCCGGTCTGCACCGGGCCGCAGACCATGACCTGGCCCGCGCCGCGCGGGTAGCAGTCGCCCGAGCCGGGTTGGGGCTTGGTCTCGCAGACGGTGCAGGGCACCGGGGCGATGTCGTGCGGGTCCTGCGCGGGCGGCGCCTTGGGCTTGGCCGTGGAGGCCGGGCGGGGCGCGGGCTTCCTGGTCGCGGGCGGGGTGCTGGGCTCCGGCTCGTCCGCATCCGTAGGAGCGGCGGCGGTCTGTACGGGCTGCGGGGTCGGCGACGGCGCCTCGCTGGGCGTGGGCGTCACCGTGGGCGTCACAGCAGGAACAGGAACAGGAGCAGGAGTGGGAGCAGGCGAGGCCGACAGAACCGGAACCGCCACCGCCCTCCCCCCGTCCCCACCGGACAGCGCCCAGCCCGCCCCACCGCCCGCCAGCAGCAGCGCCCCCAGCACCACCGGCGCCACCACCTTCGGCTGCCGCAACACCCGCCGCACGTCCATGAGTTCCCCCTGCTCCCCCGACAACCCGCCAGATCCTACCGACCCACCTCCCCCAGGAACGCCCCCACCCGCGCGTTGACCTCCCCCGCCGCCGCCATCGGCAGGTTGTGGTGCGTCGCCCCCGGCAGAACGGCAACGGCCCCGACCGCCCCCGCTCCCGCCGCCACGGCCCGTACGTCGTGCGCGCGCGACCCCTCGGCGAGCAGGACGAGCGCGGGCGCCCGCAGTGAAGCGGCATCCGGTCGCGGCCCGGTGACGACCCGGGAGGCGGGGAAGTCGGCGTACCCGAGCGCGTAGACCTCCCGGAAGTCGGCGTCGAGGTCGCCGCCCGTCTCCCGGTCCAGGAACGCCCGGGCCCGCCCCGCCGTGCGCCCGGGCAGGAAGAGCGGCACGGCGCGCAGCAGGTACCCGGGCCGGAAGCCCGCGAAGCACTGGGTGGGGTCGAGCAGCGCGAGCCGCCGGACCCGGCCGGGCGCGTGCAGGGCGTACGTCAGGGCGATCCAGCCGCCGTAGGAGTGGCCGCAGAGGTCGGCCTCCTCGACGCCGAGCCGGTCGAGGACGGCGTCGAGCCAGCCGAGCAGCCCGGGGACGCCCCCGAGCGGGTCGCCGTCGTGGACGCTGCGCCCGGGGTCGCCGATGAGGTCGACGGCGAGGACGCGGTGGCCGGCCTCGGCCCAGGCGCCCGCGTTGGCGAACCAGATCGCGGAGGTGGAGCCGCCTCCGTGCAGCAGGACGAGGGGGCGGCCGTCGCGCGGGCCGCAGGCGTTGACCCGGGTGGTGCCGTGGGCGGTGCGGACGTCGATCGGCTCGACCGGGACGGGCCAGCGGGCGAGCAGGGCGTCGTAGGCACTCAGGAAGGAGGAGGAGCGGGCCGGCATGGGTGGAACCTCCAGCAGCGGGGACATCAGGGCATGATGGAACCACTCGCAGAACAAGTATCTCGCTCAGCGAGAGAATAGTGGCACACACGTGCCCGGAACGGAGACGAGGGTGCCCGAGGCCACACCCCAGCCGGAGCCCATGCGGCTGATCCACCTGATGCGCGCGCTGACGGTCGAACTCGACCTCTTCGGAGCCGAGTTCGCCTCCCGCAACAACCTCCACCCGACCGACCTGCGCGCCCTGATCCACCTCCTGGACGCCGCCCGCGCCGGGCAGGTGGTCACCCCCGGCCGCCTCGGCGAGGCGCTGCACCTCAACTCGGCGGGCACCACCGGCCTGGTGGACCGCCTGGAGCGCCTCGGCCTGGTCCGCCGCGAGCGCGACCCGCAGGACCGGCGCCGGGTGCTCCTCACCGTCGAGCAGCGGGCGATGGACCTCGGTCAGGGCTTCTTCGGCACGCTGATCGCCCAACTGGTCGCGGCCATGGGCGAGTTCGACCCCTCCGAGCTGAAGGCCGTCCGCCGCTTCCTGGAGACCATGACGGCCACCGTCACAGCGGCCGCCCGGGAGCCCCTCAGCCCCTGACTGCCCCCGCGATCCGCCGCGCCACCTCGTCCGGTGCGAGGTCCGTCGTGTCCACGACCTCGCCCTCGGCGTGCAGCCACCCCCGCGCCGCCTCGGCGTACGGCTCCAGGTGCTTGAGCCGGAACCGCGAGTTCGGCCCGACGACGGTATCCCCCGCGATCCGCCCCCGCAGCGCCTCCTGATCGGCGTGCAGCACGAAGTGCCGTACGGGGATGCCGTGTTCGGCCAGCCCGGCGCTGATCTCGCGCCAGTACTCCTCGACCAGCACGGTCATGGGGACCACCAGCGTGCCCCCGACATACTCGAGCACCCGCCGCGCCGTCTCCACCACGAGCGGCCTCCACGGCGGCCAGTGCTGGAAGTTGTCCGTCCCGGGCAGCCCCGGCGTGATGTCCATGAGCATCCCGCCGACGTTCTCCGCGTCGAACACCCGGGCATCCGGGAGCAGTTGGGGCAGGAGCGCACTCGTCGTCGTCTTGCCCGCGCCGTGGGTCCCGTTGAGCCATACGATCACGAACCGACCCTACCCCCGCCGCGCCCGGAAGGCGGCGGCCTTCACCCGGTTCTGGCAGGCCGTGGAGCAGAACTGCCGCCCCGCGTTGCGCGAGGTGTCCACGTACACCCGGTCGCAGCGCGGCGCCGCGCAGACGCCGAGACGCCCCGCGTAGTCCCCGCCGATCGCCATCGCCAGCCCGGTGGCGCACCCGGCGCTCCAGCCCACCGCGTACGAGTCGTCGGCGCCGTGGAAGTGCACCTGCCAGGGCTCCCCCGGCGCCCGGTCCAACTGCGGCCGGGCCCCGCTGTCGAGCAGCAGCGCGTTGAGCGCCCGCGCCGCGTCGTCGACGCGCTCCTCGACGGCGGCCGCGGCCTGCCTCCTGCTGGCCGCCCTCCACCTGCGGGTGACCCCCGTCAGCCCCTCACAAGACGCGCCCCGAGCCGCAGGCGCACGGTGGCCGCTCCGGCGCATCCGCCGATCAGCACCGGCAGGAAGCCCCCGAACCCGAACGCGCGCAGCACGAGGACGGTGACGACCAGCGCGACCACGACCGCCCCCACGTCCACGACCGCCACCCACCGGCTCCCACGCGCCATACCCGACCACCGCTCTCGCTCACCGAATTCCCTGAGCGCAATGGTAAAGCAATCGCAAAGTCCGCAGGTAAACGGGTGGGCCCGGACACCGAAGCATCCGAGCCCGCCCCCGACCAACCGGCGAACCGACCAACCGACGCCCCGGCGAACCGACCACCGCTCAGTGCGCGGCGGCCTCCCAGTTCGCCCCCACGCCCACCGACACGTCCAGCGGCGCCCGCAGCGGGTACGCCCCCGCCATCTGCTCCCGGACGACGGCCTCGACGGGCTCCCGCTCCCCCGGAGCCAGCTCCAGCACGATTTCGTCGTGCACCTGGAGCAGCATCCGCGAGCCCAGCCCGGCCGCCCGCAGCGCCTCGTCCACCCGCAGCATCGCGATCTTGACGATGTCGGCCGCCGATCCCTGGATCGGCGCGTTGAGCGCCATCCGCTCCGCCATCTCCCGCCGCTGCCGGTTGTCGCTGTTGAGGTCCGGCAGGTACCGGCGCCGCCCGAGCAGCGTCTCGGTGTACCCCGTCGCCCGGGCCTCCTCCACCACCCGGTGCAGGTAGTCCCGCACGCCGCCGAAGCGCTCGAAGTAGGTGTCCATCAGGCCCTGCGCCTCGGCCGGCTTGATGCCGAGCTGCTGCGAGAGCCCGTACGCGGAGAGCCCGTACGCGAGGCCGTACGACATGGCCTTGATCTTGCGCCGCATCTCGGCGTCCACGGCCGCGCCCGGCACCTCGAAGACCTGGGAGGCGACGGTGGTGTGCAGGTCCTCGCCGGAGACGAAGGCCTCGATGAGCGCCTCGTCCTCCGACAGGTGCGCCATGACGCGCAGCTCGATCTGCGAGTAGTCCGCGGTCAGCAGCGACTCGTACCCCTGGCCGACGACGAAGGCCCGGCGGATGGCCCGGCCCTCCTCCGTGCGCACCGGGATGTTCTGCAGGTTCGGGTCCTGCGAGGAGAGCCGGCCGGTGGCGGCGACCATCTGGTTGAAGGTGGTGTGGATGCGCCCCTGCGGCGAGACGGTCTTGAGCAGGCCCTCGACGGTGGTGCGCAGCTTGGCCTGGTCGCGGTGGCGCAGCAGGATGACCGGCAGCTCGTTGTCGGTCTGGGTGGCGAGCCAGGTCAGGGCGTCGGCGTCCGTCGTGTAGCCGGTCTTGATCTTCTTCGTCTTGGGGAGCGCGAGCTCGCCGAAGAGGATCTCCTGGAGCTGCTTGGGCGAGCCGAGGTTGAACTCGTGGCCCGCGGCGACGTGGGCCTCCTCGGCGCAGCGCTGGATCTCGGCGGCGAACTGCGACTCCAGGGTGCCCAGCCACTCGCGGTCGGCGGCGATGCCGTTGCGCTCCATGCGGGCGAGCAGGGCGGCGATGGGCAGTTCCATGTCCCGCATCAGCTCGGTGGCGCCGACCTCGGCGAGGCGGGTGTCGAAGAGCGCGGCGAGGTCGAGGACGGCGCGGGCCTGGAGCATCAGGGCCTGCGCGGCGGCCGTCTCGTCCTCCTCGGGCGCGTCGAAGGTGAGCTGGCCGCCCTCGGCGGCGGGGGCCGGGGCGAGGGAGCGGGCGAGGTACTCCTCGGCGAGCGCCTCCAGGGTGAAGGTGCGACGGCCGGGCTTCTCCAGGTACGCGGCGAGGGCCGTGTCGGCGACGACGCCCTCGATCGTCCAGCCGCGCTCGGCGAAGGCGCGCATGACCTGCTTGGCGATGTGCAGCGCCTTGGGGGCGGCCGCGTCGGCGAGCCAGGCGGCGAAGGCGCGCTCGTCCTCCTCGGCGAGCTGCGCCGGGTCGAACCAGGCGGCCGACTCCCCTGCGGCGAGGGCGACTTCGGTGACCTCGCCGCTGCCGAGCGCCCAGGTGTAGACGGCGGCGAGGGCGACGGTGGTCTTGCCGTCGGAGCCGTGCTCGCGCAGCCAGGAGGCCAGCGTGCCCGGGTCGGTGAGGAGTTCGCCGTCGACCTCGACGCCGGGGGCCAGCTCGACCTCCTCCTCGGCCGCGCCGGACGGGTCGACGCCGAAGACGCGGTCGCGGAAGTTGTCGTTGCGGAACTCCAGGGACTCCATCAGCGTGCCGACGGCGCCCTTGTCGAAGGGCCGGCGCTCCAGGTCGTCGACGCCCAGCGGGAGTTCGACGTCGCGGACGAGCTCGGTGAGCATCCGGTTGCGCTTGACGGAGTCGAGGTTGTCGCGCAGCTTCTCGCCGATCTTGCCCTTCACCTCGTCGGCGCGGGAGACGAGTTCCTCGAAGGAGCCGAACTGGTTGACCCACTTGGCGGCGGTCTTCTCGCCGACGCCGGGGATGCCGGGCAGGTTGTCGGACGGGTCGCCCCGGAGGGCGGCGAGGTCCGGGTACTGGTTCGGCGTGACGCCGTACTTCTCGGCGACCTTCTCCGGCGTGTAGCGGGTGAGCTCGGAGACGCCCTTGGTGGGGTAGAGGACGGTGACGTGCTCGGTGACGAGTTGCAGCGAGTCGCGGTCCCCGGTGACGATCTGGACGTCGAAGCCGGCGGCCTCGGCGGCGGTGGCCAGGGTGGCGATGATGTCGTCCGCCTCGAAGCCCTCGACGGTGAGCCGGGGAACGTTCATGGCGTCGAGCAGCTCGCCGATCAGGCCGATCTGGCTGCGGAACTCGTCGGGTGACTTGGCGCGGTTGGCCTTGTAGTCGGGGAACGCGACGGAGCGGAACGTCTGCCGGGAGAGGTCGAAGGCGACCGCGAGGTGCGTGGGCTGCTCGTCCCGGACGGTGTTGGCGAGCATCGAGGCGAAGCCGTAGACCGCGTTGGTGGGCTGGCCGGTGGAGGTGTTGAAGTTCTCCACGGGCAGCGCGTAGAAGGCCCGGTAGGCCATCGAGTGCCCGTCGAGCAGCATCAGCCGGGGCCGACGGCCACCCGCCGCGCCCTTGTCCGTACTCTGCGTAGCCACGTCAACGTCCGTTCCTGCCGATTCCACTACCGGCCACCGATCCTATGGCCCGGCACCGACAAAAGGGGCGCCGCGTCAACAGCCCGCCCCGCCGCCCCAGCGGGCTGCGAGCGGCACGCCAGGTGCGCGGGAGGCCCGCTACCGCCGAGTAGGCCGGTCGTACGATCACAGGCAGCACGATGATGTGACACCCCCAGCGGCAGGAGCCCCCCATGACCGACGCGACCCGCGACACCGCGCCCGGCGCCACGCCCGACCCCGCCCCCGTCCTGAACGTCCCCCAGGACGTGCTGGACCACTTCGCCAAGCTCGGCGTGAACCCGGAGACCTTCTCCGGCGGCGAGCTCGGCGAGCGGATGGGCATCCGGATCGTCGAGGCCTCCGGCGACCGCGTGGTCGGCACCATGCCGGTGGAGGGCAACCAGCAGCCGTACGGGCTGCTGCACGGCGGCGCCTCGGCCGCGCTCGCCGAGACGCTGGGCTCGATCGGCGCGATGCTGCACGCCGGACCCGGCCGCTACGCGGTGGGCGTGGACCTCAACGCGACCCACCACCGCTCGGCGACCTCCGGACTGGTGACCGGCGTCGCCACGGCGGTGTTCAAGGGCCGCACGGCCGCGACGTACGAGATCGCGATCACGGACGACACCGGAAAGCGGATCACCAGCTGCCGGCTGACCTGCATGCTGCGCGACCTCTGACACGCGCCGGACCGGGACGCGCCCGACCCGAGGCGCATCGCCGGCCCGGAGCGCACCGCCGGCCCGGAGCGCACTGCCGACCCGCGCCGCACACCCGCAGGCCGACACCCTCACAACATCCCTACGACTGAAGCAAGTTCAGTCAAGTCGAAGTCAAATCCCTTGGCCGCCCCCTTGTTTGACCACCCGCCCCCCTGGGCAGGCGTTGGTCAGGACGAGGGGGCGGCCTTCTGCGTCCGTGCCCGGCCGGCGCCGAACCCCGGCCCGCTTCGCACGAATGTAACGCTGCGTAATAACTAGGACGTCCACGTAACCCGCAGTTCCGAGGCCGGAAAGCCGCCCGGAGCATCCTCGCCACGCCCCCACTGTCCGAAATACGGACGTGCACGCCCGAAAGCAGCACACCGAACACCGGCGTCCGATTATCGACGCTGCCAGCTGCACCCCGCATTTACGGGCCTTACATCGGCCTACCAGGGCGTAGACACGCGGTCGTTCCGAATCGATCAAGCCACAATTCCCAGATGCTGAGACAAATGCTCCGTGTGCTCATAACAAGAGAATCACAGCCTTCCCGCAGCACTGCCCGAGTCGCCTGGGGGCATCTAGAGTCACGGCCAGTCACCGCGCCACTTGATCTGGGCTCTGCCCCACGCGCATCCCGGCACCCGCCTGTCAGGCGCGGCGCCTCCCGAACCGAAGGGAACCCTCGTGCGTCATCGTGCAGCAGTTGTCGTGAGCATTGCCGTCATCGGCGCCCTCAGCCTGAGCGCGTGCGGCTCCCGCAGCGACAAGAAGAACGGCGACGGCGCCGGAGGCAAGGACAACAACGCCGCCACCACCACCGTCGTCATCGGCGTCGACGCCCCGCTCACCGGCGACCTCTCCGCCCTCGGCCTCGGCATCAAGAACTCCGTCGAACTCGCCGTCAAGAAGGCCAACTCCACCAACGAGGTCCCCGGCGTCAAGTTCGAGATCAAGGCCCTCGACGACACCGGCAAGCCCGCCCCCGGCCAGCAGAACGCCACCCAGCTCACCGCCGACGACAAGGTCCTCGGCGTCGTCGGCCCCCTCAACTCCAGCGTCGCGCAGTCGATGCAGCAGATCTTCGACGACAAGAACCTCGTCGAGATCTCCCCCGCCAACACCGGCGTCGCCCTCTCCCAGGGCGAGAAGTGGGCCAGCGGCGACAAGAAGCGCCCCTTCAAGTCCTACTTCCGCACCGCCACCACCGACGCCGTCCAGGGCCCCTTCGCCGCCCAGTACCTCTTCACCGACGCCAAGAAGACCAAGGTCTTCCTCATCGACGACCAGAAGACCTACGGCGCCGGCCTCGCCGCCACCTTCAAGGGCGAGTTCACCAAGCTCGGCGGCACCATCGCCGGCGAACAGCACGTCAACCCCGACGACCGCGACTTCTCCGCCATCGTCACCCAGGTCAAGAGCTCCGGCGCCGACGCCGTCTACTACGGCGGCGAGTACCCCGCCGCAGGCCCCCTCTCCCTCCAGCTCAAGGACGCCGGCGTCACCGTCCCCCTCATGGGCGGCGACGGCATCCAGAGCGGCGACTTCATCAAGCTCAACCCCAAGGGCCAGGGCGACCTCGCCACCGCCGTCGGCCTCCCCGTCGAATCCCTGCCCACCGCCAAGCAGTTCATCGACGACTACAAGGCCGCCGGCTACAAGGACGCCTACGAGACCTACGGCGGCTACTCCTACGACAGCGCCTGGGCCATCATCCAGGGCGTCAAGAAGGTCAAGGCCGACGGCAAGCTCGGCGACAGCAAGGCCCGCGAACTCGTCCGCGACGCCGTCCAGAACGTCAGCTTCGACGGCGTCACCGGCAAGGTCTCCTTCGACGAGTTCGGCGACACCACCAACAAGCAGCTGACCGTCTACACCGTCAAGGACGGCAAGTGGGCCGTCGAGAAGTCCGGCACCTTCAAGGGCTGACCACCGCCCCCACCCCACAGCAGCACCCCAGCGCGCGGGGGCGCCACCAGTGCCCCCGCGCGCCCCCACATCCACCACCCACGCGGACACCCCGAACGCTTTACGGAGGCCCAGCGGTGCACGACCTACCGCAGCAGCTGGCCAACGGCCTGATCCTCGGCGCCCTCTACGGACTCGTCGCGATCGGCTACACGATGGTCTACGGCATCGTCCAGCTCATCAACTTCGCCCACGGCGAGATCGTCATGGTCGGCGGCTTCGGCGCCCTGACCGCCTACCTCGCCCTCCCCGGCGGCACCACCCTCTGGCTGGCCCTACCGCTGATGCTGCTCACCGGCATCCTGGTCTCCACCCTCACCGCCATCGGCGCCGAACGCTTCGCCTACCGGCCCCTGCGCAACGCCCCCCGACTCGCCCCCCTCATCACCGCCATCGGGCTGTCCATCTTCCTGCAGCAACTCGTCTTCTCCTTCTACCCGGACGCCAAGAAGGCCCGCGTCTTCCCCAAGATCCCCGGCGACCCCTTCACCCTCGGCTCCGTCACCATCCAGCGCAGCGACCTCTTCCTCATCATCGCCGCGCCCCTGTGCATGCTCGCCCTCGGCTGGTTCGTCAACCGCACCCGCTCCGGCCGCGCCATGCAGGCCACCAGCCAGGACCCCGACACCGCCAAGCTCATGGGCATCGACACCGACCGCATCATCGTCATGGCCTTCGCCATCGGCGCCGCGTTCGCCGCCGTCGCCGCCGTCGCCTACGGACTGCGCACCGGCCAGGTCGACTTCCGCATGGGCTTCCTCCTCGGCCTCAAGGCCTTCACCGCCGCCGTCCTCGGCGGCATCGGCAACATCTACGGAGCCATGCTCGGCGGCCTCACCCTCGGCGTCGCCGAAGCCCTCGCCTCCGGCTACGTCCAGCACATCCCCGGCATGCACCTCTTCGGAGGCGGCGCCTGGAAGGACGTCTGGGCCTTCGTACTCCTCATCCTCGTGCTCCTCGTCCGGCCCCAAGGCCTGCTCGGCGAGCGCGTCGCGGACAGGGCGTGACCACCATGACCACCACCACCGAGACCACCCCGGTCATCCCCCTGCCGGCCAACGCCGCCACCGCCCTCACCGGCCTCGGCGCCCTCCTCACCGCCGCCTCCGCCGCACTCCCCTGGACCTGGACCAGCGACTTCCCCGGCGACCTCACCTACACCGGCTCCCCCGCCGGCCTCCAGTGGCTCGCCCTCGCCGCCGGCCTCCTCACCCTCGTCCTCCTCCTCGCCACCCACGGCGTCACCGGCCTGCGCTGGGCCGCCCCCCTGCGCAGCAACAACGCCGTCCTCCTCGCCGCCACCGGCGCCCTCGCCGTCGCCGTCTACTCCGTCGCCGCCATCTCCGACGAACTCGGCGGCCTCGCCAACCTCGAACCCGGCGGCTGGATCCTCGCCGCCGGCGGCCTCACCACCCTCGCCGGCGCCCTCGGCCTCCCCCTCGACCGACGCACCCACGTCCCGCTGCGCATCCTCGACAAGCGGCTCTACCTGCTCGTCCCCGCCGCCCCCCTCGTCTGGATCGGCACCCACGCCGTCCCCGACGACAAGCCCGTCGCCCCCGTCCTCACCGCCCTCGCCGGCGGCCTCGCCCTCGCCACCGGCGCCGTCCTCCTCCTCCAGCTCGGCCACCTCGCCAACTCCTGGCTGCGCCTGGGCAAGGTCGAACGCCGCCTCCCCACCCCCCGCGAACTCCCCTCCTGGGCCGAGATCCTGCTGATCATCGTCGCCTTCGGCCTCGGACTGTTCGCCATCACCTTCGGCATCGACACCGAGTACGGCGAACTCTTCGTCGGCTGCCTGCTCCTGGCCGCCACCGCCGTCCCCGCCCTCGGCCGCTCCGGCCTCCTCGCCCGGCTGCGCGCCCTCACCGTCAAGCACCGCCCCGTCACCACCGGCGCCGCCTTCGCCGCCGCCGCCAGCTTCCCCTTCACCCAGACCAGCGACCAGTACACCTCCGTCGCCACCAACATCCTGATCTTCGGCACCGTCGCCCTCGGCCTCAACATCGTCGTCGGCCTCGCCGGACTCCTCGACCTCGGCTACGTCGCCTTCCTCGGCGTCGGCGCCTACGCCGCCGCCCTGGTCTCCGGCTCCCCCGCCTCGCCCATCCACGTCCAGTTCCCGTTCTGGGCCGCGATGCTCACCGGCGCCGCCGTCTCCATGATCTTCGGCGTCCTCATCGGCGCCCCCACCCTGCGGCTGCGCGGCGACTACCTCGCCATCGTCACCCTCGGCTTCGGCGAGATCTTCCGCATCACCATGCTCAACCTCAACGGCACCACCGGCCCCAAGGTCACCAACGGCTCCAACGGCATCCCGCGCATCCCCGACCTGGAGATCTTCGGCTTCAACCTCGGCAAGACCCACGAGGTCGCCGGCATCGAACTCGGCCGGTTCTCCAACTACTACCTGCTGATGCTCCTCGTCACCGCCCTCGTCGTCCTCGTCTTCGCCCGCGTCGGCGACTCCCGCATCGGCCGCGCCTGGGTCGCCATCCGCGAGGACGAGACCGCCGCCGAGGCCATGGGCATCAACGGCTTCCGCCTCAAGCTCCTCGCCTTCGCCCTCGGCGCCTGCCTCGCCGGCCTCGCCGGCACCGTCCAGGCCCACGTCAGCTACACCGTCACCCCCGACCAGTACACCTTCGCCGAGGCCCTCCCGCCCAACTCCGCCTTCCTGCTCGCCGCCGTCATCCTCGGCGGCATGGGCACCATCAGCGGACCCCTCGTCGGCGCCACCCTCCTCTTCCTCATCCCCAAGAAGCTCGAGTTCCTCGCCGACTACCAGCTCCTCGCCTTCGGCGCCGCCCTCATCGTCCTCATGCGCGTCCGCCCCGAAGGCCTCATCCCCAACCGGCGCCGCCAGCTGGAGTTCCACGAGGCCACCGCGCCCGCCCGACCCACCGGACCCGCCGACGACACCGCACTCACCAAGGCAGGGGCGTGACCCGCCACATGACCACCACCGCCACCC
The DNA here is from genome assembly GCF_044767945.1 of Kitasatospora sp. NPDC101183. NCBI lineage: Bacteria > Bacillati > Actinomycetota > Actinomycetes > Kitasatosporales > Streptomycetaceae > Kitasatospora > Kitasatospora sp. NPDC101183. The sequence continues at coordinate 284,208 of NZ_JBIWOW010000004.1, forward strand.
CCCTGCTCGACGTCACCGGCGTCACCATGCGCTTCGGCGGCCTCACCGCCGTCAACGACGTCTCCCTCACCGTCGGCGAAGGCGAGATCATCGGCCTCATCGGCCCCAACGGCGCCGGCAAGACCACCTTCTTCAACTGCCTCACCGGCCTCTACGTCCCCACCCAGGGCGCCGTCCGCTACCGCGGCACCGTCCTGCCCCCCAAGCCCCACCTCGTCACCCAGGCCGGAATCGCCCGCACCTTCCAGAACATCCGGCTCTTCGCCAACATGACCGTCCTGGAGAACGTCCTCGTCGGCCGCCACACCCGCACCAGGGAAGGCATCTTCTCCGCCATCCTCCGCGGCCCCCGCTACCACCGCGCCGAAGCCGAGAGCCGCGAGAAGGCCATGGAACTCCTCGCCTTCACCGGCCTCGCCGACAAGGCCGACCACCTCTCCCGCAACCTCCCCTACGGCGAACAGCGCAAGCTCGAGATCGCCCGCGCCCTCGCCTCCGACCCCGGCCTGCTCCTCCTCGACGAACCCACCGCCGGCATGAACCCCCAGGAGACCAGGGCCGTCGAGGAACTCGTCTTCGCCATCCGCGACCGCGGCGTCTCGATCCTCGTCATCGAGCACGACATGCGGTTCATCTTCAACCTGTGCGACCGCACCGCCGTCCTCGTCCAGGGCACCAAGATCGTCGAGGGCGACCGGGAGACCGTCCAGAACGACGAACTCGTCATCAAGGCCTACCTCGGCGCCCCGCTCGACGAGGCCGCAGCACCGGAGGAAACCCCGTGACCGCACTCCTCGAGGTCCAGGACCTCCGCGTCTCCTACGGCAAGATCGAAGCCGTCAAGGGCATCGGCTTCACCGTCGAACAGGGCGAGGTCACCACCCTCATCGGCACCAACGGCGCCGGCAAGACCACCACCCTGCGCACCCTCTCCGGCCTCCTCAAGCCCACCGCCGGACGCATCACCTTCGACGGCCAGGACCTCGCGACCGTCCCCGCCCACAAGATCGTCTCCCTCGGCCTCGCCCACTCCCCCGAAGGCCGGCACATCTTCCCCCGCATGACCATCGAGGAGAACCTCCTCCTCGGCGCCTTCCTGCGCACCGACACCCCGGGCATCACCTCCGACGTCGAACGCGCCTACGGCCTCTTCCCCATCCTCGGCGAACGCCGCAAGCAGGCCGCCGGCACCCTCTCCGGCGGCGAGCAGCAGATGCTCGCCATGGGGCGGGCGCTGATGTCGCGACCCAAACTGCTGATGCTCGACGAGCCGTCGATGGGGCTCTCGCCGCTCATGATGCAGAAGATCATGGCCACCATCGTCGAACTCAAGGCGAGCGGCACCACGATCCTGCTCGTCGAACAGAACGCCCAGGCCGCCCTGTCCCTCTCCGACCGGGGCTACGTCATGGAGACCGGCCGCATCGTCCTCACGGGCACCGGGCCGGACCTGCTGCACGACGAGTCCGTCCGCAAGGCGTACCTCGGCGAGGACTGAAAAAGGGCCCGGCGGATGGTGGACATCCGCCGGGCCCTTCCCCACATACGCCTACTCGGGCTGGCTCTCCTCTTCCGCCTTCTTGCGGTCCTGGGCCTCGCCCTCCTCGATGACCGCCTCGGCCACCGCCGCCATCGTCATCCGCCGGTCCATCGAGGTCTTCTGGATCCACCGGAACGCGGCAGGCTCGTTCAGCCCGAACTTCGTCTGCAGCACACCCTTCGCCCGGTCCACCAGCTTCCGGGTCTCCAGCCGCTGGGTGAGATCCCCGATCTCCTTCTCCAGCGCCCGCATCTCGGTGTACCGCGACACCGCCATCTCGATCGCCGGCACCAGGTCCGACTTCGAGAACGGCTTGACGATGTACGCCATCGCCCCGGCGTCCCGCGCCCGGTCCACCAGCTCCCGCTGCGAGAACGCCGTCAGCATCAGCACGGGAGCCAGGTGCTTCTCGTGGATCTGCTCAGCGGCGGAGAGCCCGTCCAGCACCGGCATCTTCACATCGAAGATCGCCAGATCCGGCCGCAGCTCCTCCACGAGCTTCACCGCCGTCTCCCCGTCCCCGGCCTCCCCGACGACCGTGTACCCCTCCTCTTCGAGCATCTCCTTGAGGTCAAGGCGGATCAGCGCCTCGTCCTCAGCGATCACGATCCGCGTGATCTGGGGCGATTCGGTCTCAAGCGGCTGTGCCTGCTCGTCGGCGGTGCTCACGGGGCTCCTAGTTCCGGCGGGGTACTGCATGCACGAGGGTACCTAGACACGGTATGTTTGAGACACGACGCGAAGGAAATCACCTTCGAATCGTAGGCCCCGATAGCCCAATTGGCATGAGGCAATGGTCTCAAACACCATACAGTGTGGGTTCGAATCCCACTCGGGGCACCTTTCCTTCGATTCGAAGGAATCCGCCAGCCGGACAATGCTTGGCGATCTTCACTGATTCGGGTGAAGCTTCGATCGTTCGCCGGACTTCCCAACCCGGTTCGCACACGCTCGGTCGCATGTACGAGCTCTCTGTGCGCGAACGGGCTGTCGATCTCCTCCGCAACGGCACTGGCACCGCCGAGACTGCCCGCAAACTCGGCATACCCGTTGGCACGGTCTCGTGGTGGAAGCATCGCGACCTCGCCAAGCGTGGCGAACTCCCCGGCCGGAAGCGCTCCCCCTGCCTGCACTGCTACGGCGACGGGCTGGACCGCCCCGCGTACTCGTACCTGCTCGGGCTCTATCTGGGCGACGGTCACATCAGCCACCCGAAGCAGCACCGAGTCCCAAGCCTCTTCATAAGCTGCGACGACAAGTGGCCAGGAATCATGGATGCCGTCGAGGCGACCATGCGACAGGTCTTCCCCAGCCTCTCGCCCTGCCGTGTACGACGCCCCGGCTCCCACAACGTCAAGGTGTACTCGAAGCACCTGCCGTGCTACTTCCCCCAGCACGGCCCCGGCAAGAAGCACGAGCGCACCATAGCCCTGGAGCCCTGGCAGCAGGAGATCGTCGACGCCCACCCCTGGGAGTTCCTGCGCGGCCTCATCCACTCCGACGGCTGCCGCATCACCAACTGGGCGACCAAGACCGTCGACGAGGTCAAGAAGCGCTACGAATACCCGCGTTACTTCTTCGCCAACACCTCGACCGACATCATCGGTCTCTTCACCGCCACCCTCGACGCTGTCGGCGTCCAGTGGAAAGCCTCGATCCGCCGCTCAAACGGCCTAATCAACATCTCCGTCGCCCGCAAGGACTCCGTCGCCCTCATGGACGTCCACATCGGCCCCAAGTACTGACACCGCCATGTACGACATGGCCACCCGCCGACGCGCGCTCGACCTCCACGCATCAGGGCTGACTCTCAGTCAGGTCAGTCGCGCAACTGGCATCTCTCGCTACGCAATCCGCCAATGGGCATCCGGCGCCGTGCCCAGCCCGCGGATGACCGCCGAATGCCCGGTCCGGGAGGGGCTCGATCCCTCACGACCTCGCGCCGAATACGCCTACCTGCTCGGCCTCTACCTCGGCGACGGCTGCATCAGTGAGGGCCGCCGAAAGGTCTACGCCCTCCGCATCGCCTGTTGCGACGGCTGGCCGGGCCTCATCGACGAGTGCCAGCGGGCCATGTCCGCCGTCATGCCGCACAACAAGGTTCTGCGCGTCCACGCGCCCGGCTGCACGAGTGTGGTGAGCACCAGCAAGCACTGGCCCTGCCTCTTCCCCCAACACAGCCCCGGCAAAAAGCATCTGCGCAAGATAGCCCTGGATTCCTGGCAGCAGGAGATCGTCGACGCCCATCCCTGGGAGTTCCTGCGCGGCCTCATCCACTCCGACGGCTGCCGCATCACCAACTGGGCGACCCGCACGGTCGGCGGCGTCAAGAAGCGCTACGAGTACCCGCGTTACTTCTTCACCAACACCTCAGCCGACATCATCGGCCTCTTCACCGCCACCCTCGACGCGGTCGGCGTCCAGTGGAAGCCTGCCTCCAGGTCGAACGGCGGCTTCAACATCTCCGTCGCCCGCAAGGACTCCGTCGCCCTCATGGACGTCCGTATCGGCCCCAAGTACTGACGATCGCGGCGCGGCCCCCGCGAGGGCCGCGCCGCAACCTGCCCGTCAGGCGTCCAGCGTCCCCACGTGGTGGACGCGGACGAGGTTGGTGGAGCCGGCGAGGCCGGGGGGTGAGCCGGCCGTGATGACGACGATGTCGCCCTTCTGGCAGCGGCCCAGCGACAGCAGCGCGGCGTCGACCTGTTCGACCATCTGGTCCGTCGTCGGGGCGAAGGGGCCGAGGAAGGTCTCCACGCCCCAGGTGAGGGCGAGTTGGCTGCGCACCGCCGGTTCGTAGGTGAAGGCGAGGACCGGGATCGGCGAGCGGTAGCGGGTCAACCGGCGTGCGGTGTCGCCGGATTGGGTGAAGGCGATCAGGTACTTCGCGTGCAGGAAGTCGCCGATCTCCGCCGCCGCGCGGGCGACGGCGCCGCCCTGGGTGCGGGGCTTGCTGCCCGTGGTGAGCGGGGGCAGGCCGGCGGCGAGGATGTCGTCCTCGGCCGCCGAGATGATGCGGGCCATGGTCTTGACGGTCTCGACGGGGTACTTGCCCACCGAGGTCTCCCCGGAGAGCATCACCGCGTCCGTCCCGTCGAGGACCGCGTTGGCGACGTCGGAGGCCTCGGCCCGGGTGGGCCGGGAGGCGTTGATCATCGAGTCGAGCATCTGGGTGGCGACGATGACCGGCTTGGCGTTGCGCTTGGCGAGCTTGACGGCGCGCTTCTGGACGAGCGGGACCTGTTCGAGGGGCATCTCCACGCCCAGGTCGCCGCGCGCCACCATCACGCCGTCGAAGGCGTCCACGACGGATTCGAGGTTCTCCACCGCCTGCGGCTTCTCGACCTTGGCGATGACGGGGACGAACCGCCCCTCCTCCGCCATGACCCGGTGGACGTCCTCGATGTCGCGCCCGCTGCGGACGAAGGAGAGCGCGATGAGGTCGGCCCCGGTGCGCAGCGCCCACCGCAGGTCGGCGACGTCCTTGTCGCTGAGTGCGGGGACGGAGACGGCGACGCCGGGGAGGTTGAGGCCCTTGTGGTCGGAGACGAGGCCGCCTTCGATGACGAGGCAGCGCACGTGCGGCCCGTCGACCTCGACGACTTCGAGGGTGACGCGCCCGTCGTCGACGAGGATGCGTTCGCCGCGGGTGACGTCGGCGGCGAGGCCGGGGTAGGTGGTGCCGCAGATGTCCTTGTCCCCCACGACGCCGTTGTCGGTGGAGATGGTGAACTCGTCGCCGCGTTCGAGGAGTACGGGGCCGTGGGCGAAGGTGTCGAGCCGGATCTTGGGGCCCTGGAGGTCGGCGAGGACGCCGACGCTCCGGCCGGTCTCGTCGGCGGCCTTGCGGACGCGACGGTAGCGTTCCTCGTGCTCGGCGTGGGTGCCGTGGCTGAGGTTGAATCGGGCGATGTCCATCCCGGCGTCGACCAGGGCCTTGATCTGGTCGTACGAGTCGGTGGCGGGCCCGAGGGTACAGACGATTTTTGCTCGGCGCATAGTGCTGAGACTAAGGATTACCGGCGCGTAACCACGAGGCGGGTCCGGGCCTCGGGATGACCTTTTCCATAAGGTGAGTTGAACAATCTGACACATCCTCGGACCGGTGTGCGAGGCCCGTTCGTGGCCGTGCGGCCGATGCGATTCCGTGAAGGGGTGTTCACCTCCGGTTCACCGTGGATTCGGCCGCTGCTCGGCGCCCGGCGGGACGCTCGTCACCCCCGGGTGACGACCCGGGCGTTGCCGGGGGTTGAGGGGGGACGAGGGGGATGCGCCGATGATGAGACGAGTGCTCGGGGTGGTGGCGGCTCTGGCCCTGCTGGGCTGGGTGGCCTACGCGCTGATCCCGGGCGATGAACATCCGCCGCCGCCGAAGACGGTGACGATCAACGGGCTGATCGGCTCCGAGAAGCGGGCTTTCTTCGACGACCCGGACGTGAAGGCCGAGTTGGCCAAGCAGGGTCTCGTCGTGAACGCGGACTCGACCGGTTCCTGGACGATGCGCGAGCAGGCGAAGGCCACCCCGGAGAAGTTCGACTTCGCCTTCCCGGCGAGCGGGGAGGCGGCGTCGGCCGTCAAGCAGGCCTGGAGCCTCCAGGATTCGCCGGTGGTGCCGTTCTACTCGCCGGTGGTGATCCTGACGCACTCCGGGGCGGCGCAGGTGCTGGCGAAGGCCGGTCTGGCCGTGAAGGACGAGGCCAACGGAGGCGTCTGGAAGTTCAAGATGGACGCGTACGTGGCGGCCCTCGGCCAGAAGACGGCGTGGGAGTCGATGAACGGCTCGTCGAACAATCCGGACCTGAAGGGCCCGGTGCTGGTGGCGACCACCGATCCGGAGAGCTCCTCCTCGGGCGCGATGTACCTGGCGCTGCTGTCCTACACCGCGAACGACCACCGCGTGGTGGCGGACGACGCCGCGGTGGCGAAGGTGACGGACGTGCTGTTCGCGGCGACGAATCCGCAGGGCGCCCAGAAGAGCAGCACCGACGAGCTGTTCCGCGACTTCACGGCGAACGTGGGCAGGCCGCTGGTCTTCGGCTACGAGTCGCAGGTCGCCCAGTTGCAGTTGCAGGGCCTGAACACCAACGACACCGTCGTGATGTACCCGGACACCACGGTGCAGTCGGACCACACCCTGGTGGGCCGGACGGAGGCGGGCCGCAAGCTCGGGACGGTGCTGCGCGACGACGACGCGCTCGTCGACCTGGAGGCGAAGTACGGCTTCCGCGTGCAGAAGCACCCGGAGGTGTTCGGCAAGCAGACCGAGGGCCGCCAGCCGAGCCTCGCCAAGAACCTCCAGGCGGTGAACGTGGGCCAGGCTCCGGTGCCCTCGATGGAGTTCCAGAAGAAGCTCAACAACTCGGCCAAGAAGGGTACGAAGTGAGCGTGCGCACCTCACGGGGCGGTCGTCTCGCCGTCCTGCTCGCCTCGCTGCTGACGGCGGCGGTGACGGTGACGTCCTGCACGTCGGGCAAGCCGGTCCCGGACCCGTCGGCGTCGAAGGCCTCCGCCTGGCCGACGTCCGCCGCCCCCGGTACCCTCCGGGTCCTGGCGGGCAGCGAGTTGCAGGACCTCCAGCCCGTCCTGGACGAGGCCCAGAAGGCCACCGGCGTGTCCGTGAAGCTCGAGTTCTCGGGCACCCTGGACGGCGCGGACACGGTGTCCTCGGGCCGGGCGGACGGCAAGTACGACGCGGTGTGGTTCCCCTCGAACCAGTACCTGCGCCTGGACCAGGCCGGCAGGTCGAAGGTGCTGTCGGAGACCCCGGTGATGGTGTCCCCGGTGGCCGTCGGTGTGCGGTCCTCGGTGCTGAGCGATCTCGGCTGGGGGGACGGCTCGAAGGTCACCTGGGCGCAGATCGGGGACGCGGCGGCGGGCGGCAAGCTGGCGTACGGCATGTCGGACCCGTCGCGCTCCAACTCGGGCTTCTCGACGCTGGTGGCGGTGGCTTCGGCCTTCTCGGGCGCGTCGGCGGCGCTGACGGAGGCGGACGTGCAGAAGGCGACGCCGCAGCTGAAGCAGTTCTTCACCGGCCAGAAGCTGACCTCCGGTTCCTCGGGCTGGCTGGCGCAGGCGTACGCGAAGGCGGAGCCGGGCCGGCTGGGCGCGCTGGTGAACTACGAGTCGGTGCTGCTGTCGATGAACAAGACCCTTCCGGCGGACCGGCAGTTGACGGTGGTGCGGCCGGTGGACGGCGTGGTCTCGGCGGACTACCCGCTGTCGCTGCTGTCCTCGGCGGGCGACCCGCAGAAGGACGCGTACAAGCGGCTGACGGCCTACCTTCTGACGGCGGACGTGCAGAAGAAGATCTCCGAGACGACGCTGCGCCGCCCGGTGGCGGCGGGGGCGTCGCCGGCGGCGGGCCTGCCGACGGACCGCCGCAAGGAGCTGCCGTTCCCGGGCACCCGGGCGGTGGCGGACGGGCTGCTGGCCTCGTACCAGAACGACCTGCGCCGCCCGTCGCGGACGGTGTACGTGCTGGACACCTCGGGTTCGATGATGGGCCAGCGGCTGGACTCGCTGAAGGCGGCGCTGGGCCGGCTGACGGGGGCGGACGACACCCGGGGGCTGCGGCGCTTCCGCAACCGGGAGCAGGTGTCGCTGATCTCGTTCGCGTCGAAGGTGAAGTGGACGAAGTCGCACGTGGTGCCGGCCTCGGGGAGCAGCCCGGGCCCGGAGGCGGAGCTGGCGTCGATCAACGCGGACGTGCAGTCGCTGCAGGCCGAGGGCGGGACGGCGCTGTACGACTCGCTGGAGCAGGCGTACAAGGTGATCGAGCAGCAGCAGGCGGAGGCGAAGGACGACCGGTTCACCTCGATCGTGCTGATGACGGACGGGGAGAGCAACGAGGGCGCCACGGACGGGGACTTCAAGCGGTTCCACGACGCGCTGCCGGCGGGTGAGAGGTCGGTCCCGATCTTCCCGATCAAGTTCGGGGAGGCGGCGGTGGCCCAGTTGCAGGGGATCGCGGACGTGAGCGGCGGGAAGCTGTTCGACGGCGGCGGGTCGCTGGACGGCGTGTTCGAGGAGATCCGTGGCTACCAGTGACGGGTGGGGCCGGAAGGTCCTGGAGTACCTGGAGTCGACGCGGAACCTGGTCGCCTCCGGGTGCGGGGTGGCCGGGGTGGGGCTGCACTACCTGGGGCTGGGCGGCTCGTGGTGGCCGGGGGTGATCGTGGGCCTGTACGGGGCGGGCGCGCTGCTCACCCCGGGCCCGCGTGGCCCCGGGAAGCCGGACGGGCCGGACGGACCGGGCGGGCCCACCACACCCATCCGGTCGGAGCGGCCCGCCACCAGGGCCCCCGAGCCCCGTGCGGACCCCGAACTGGCTTCCCTGGAGGCCTACGTGGCCTCCGCCCCGCTGCCCGCCTCGGCGCGGGTGGCGGAGCTGCTGGCGTCCCTGCGGGAGGCCCGGCCCGGCCCGGAGGTGCGGCGGATGGTGCGCCACCGTCTGCCGGTGGCGGTGGACGGCTACCTGCGGGCGCGGACGTGGCGCCCGTGGGCGGGCCCGGACGCGCCGGATCCGGCGGCCGAGCTGGGCCGGGTGGTGGCGGAGCTCTCGGCGGAGCTGACCGGGGTTCCGTAGGGGTTCCCCAACACCCCGAGCCCTGCCCGGCTCCTGCCCGGCTCCTGCCCGGCTCCGTCACGAACGAGTCGCCAAGATCTCACCTGTTGGCAACGTCCGGGGGCTATCCCTCGGCCCGGCGCGCACGGCAGACTTCCACCCGCGCCCTTTTCTACGCGCGTCAACGCGTACGGTCCGGCGCACGTTCACCTTCGTCAGTACACCAGTTGACGGTTCGTTCACCGTCAGTCCCTCCCGGGAGTCTCATCCATGTCCCTCAACCGCCGTGACTTCGTCACCCGGTCCGCCGCCACCGCCGCCGGCGCCGCCCTGGCGAGCGGGGCCGTCGTCGCCGCCGCCGCTCCCGCCGTGGCCGCCGAGCCGAGCACGACGGCCAAGGGCGCCAAGGGCGACAAGAAGAGCCGCAAGCAGGCCTTCACCGTCATGGGCACCACCGACCTTCACGGCCGGGTGCTCAACTGGGACTACTTCACCGACGCCGAGTACGTCGACAAGGCCCACAACGCGGTCGGCCTGGCCAAGATCTCGACCCTGGCCAACCAGGTCCGCGAGGACAAGGGCTGGGACCGCTGCCTGCTGATCGACTCCGGCGACATCATCCAGGGCACCCAGCTCACGTACTACTACGCCCGGATCGAGCCGATCGCCACCGACGGCGACACCGTGCCGGACCACCCGATGGCCGTCGCCATGAACCTCATGGGCTACGACGCCGCGGCGCTCGGCAACCACGAGTTCAACTACGGCATCCCGACCGTGAAGGCCTTCGAGGACCAGCTGGAGTTCCCGCTGCTCGGCGCCAACGCCCTGCACGCGAAGAACGAGAAGCCGGCCTTCAAGCCGTACGTGATCAAGGAGATCTGGTTCGACGAGGACAAGCCGCTCAAGGTCGGCATCCTCGGTCTGACCAACCCGGGCATCGCGATCTGGGACAAGGCCAACGTCAGCGGCAAGATGGTCTTCCCCGGCATCGTCGAGACCGCCGCCAAGTACGTGCCCCGGATGAAGGCCGCCGGCGCGGACGTCATCGTCGTCTCCGCCCACTCCGGCATCGACGAGCCCACCACCTACGGCGACCAGCTGCCCTGGCCCGAGGACGCCTCCGGCGAGATGGCCGAGACCGTCGCGGACATCGACGCGGTGCTCGTCGGCCACACCCACAAGGAGGTGGCGCAGCGCCTGATCGTCAACAAGAAGACCGGCAAGACGGTCGTGCTGTCCGAGCCGCTGTGCTGGGGCCAGCGCCTGAGCTGCTTCGACTTCGAGGTGGAGCTCGTCGACGGCCACTGGAAGGTGTCCTCGGTCTCCTCCCGGGTGCTGAACTCCAACACGGTGCCGGAGAACCCGGAGATCACCAACGCGCTGGTCGGCCAGCACAAGAAGGTCGTCGAGTACGTCAACCAGAACATCGGCACCAGCAAGATCGAGCTGTCGATCGCGGAGGCCCGCTTCAAGGCGACCCCGATCATCGACCTCATCGGCAAGGTGCAGGCCGACGCGGTGAAGGCGGCGCTGGCGGGCGGGCAGTACGCCAACCTGCCGGTGCTGGCGCAGGCGGCGCCGTTCAACCGCACCGCGCTGATCCCCTCGGGCCAGGTCAAGCTGCGTGACGCGGCCGGCCTGTACATCTACGAGAACACCCTGGAGGCCCGCATCCTGACGGGCGCCCAGCTCAAGGACTACCTGGAGTTCTCGGCGAAGTACTTCTACCAGCTGGCCCCGGGCGCCCCGGTGGACAAGGACGCCATGACCGGCGCCGAGACCACCCCGGACTACAACTACGACTCGGTGTACGGCCTGAGCTACGACATCGACATCGCGCAGCCGAAGGGGCAGCGGATCGTCAACCTGTCGTTCCAGGGCAAGCCGATCGACCCGGCGGCCCAGTTCGTCCTCGCGGTCAACAACTACCGCGCCAACGGCGGCGGCAACTTCCCGCACGTCGCGCAGGCGAAGCTGGTCTGGTCGAACTCCGACGAGATCCGCAACACGATGATCGCCTGGGTGAAGGCCAAGGGCATCATCGACCCGGCCGACTTCTTCACCAACTCCTGGCGCCTCGTCCGCGCCGGCCAGCCGGTGTTCTGATCCCCACTCCGAACCACCCGCACCACCCCTGAAACGCGAGGCGCCGCCGGGACCCGACCCGGCGGCGCCTCGCCACGTTCTCCCCGGCCTGAGGCCGGCCGCCCTCACAGCTCCTTGCGGACGGTGTGGAGGAGGTCGCGGCTGGCCTCCGGGGTGAGGCTGTCGGTGAGGAGGTTGGTCATGGCGTGGCGGTACTCGGCGACCTCGGCGGGCTTGTCGAGGTAGAGGGCGGTGGTGAACTGCTCCAGGTAGACGACGTCGGCGAGGTCGGGTTCGGCGAAGCCGAGGAGGGTGAAGGCGCCGACCTCGGCGCTGAGGCCGGCGGCGCCGAAGGGCATGACCTGGAGGTGGACGTTGGGGAGTTCGGCGAGGTCGAGGAGCCGGTCGATCTGGGTGCTCATCAGCTCGGGGCCGCCCCAGGGCCGGCGCAGCGCGGCCTCGTCGAGGACGGCGACGAGGCGGGGCGCGTGGTCGCAGGTGAGCAGCGACTGGCGCTTGAGGCGGAGTTCGACGCGGCGTTCGATCTCCTCGGCCCCGGTGACGTGGCCGCCGGCGGTGATGACGGCGCGGGCGTAGTCGGCGGTCTGGAGGAGGCCGTGGACGAACTGGACCTCGTAGCTGTGGATCTCGGCGACGGCTTCTTCGAGCCCGACGTAGTTCTGGAACCAGGCGGGCAGGATGTCCCCGTACTCGTGCCACCAGGAGGTGGTGTTGGCGGCGCGGACGAGTCCGAGGACGGTGGCGCGCTCGTGTTCGGCCTCGACGCCGTAGAGGGTGAGGAGGTCGGCGACGTCGCGTTCCTTGAAGCCGACCCGGCCGAGTTCCATCCTGCTGATCTTGGATTCGGAGGCGCGGATCGAGTATCCGGCCTCCTCGCGGCTCACGCCTCTGGCCTCGCGGAGCTTGCGCAGCTGGGTGCCGAGCAGCAGGCGCCGTACGGTGGCGCCTCCTCCTGCCTGAGTGGTGCCCAATGAACTCAACCTCCGCACTCGCGCAGCCCCCCGGCCGTCGGCGGCAGTCTGCCACCTGGCACCGACGAACAACAGCCCGTTCGGTGCCGACTGGCCGAGTCACGTAGGAAAGGTGTCCACGGTAGCGCCAACCCCTGAACGTTCCCTGAGAGTTGGTGCGGATTCAGCCCTGTTGGACACCATGGGAACGTCAAGGAAACGCGTGGGCGCCCGCCCTCCAACTGGTCGGGGAAGAGGGCAGGCGCCAGGAGACCGCGTTGGCCCGGCGACTCTGACGGGGGCAGCGGGTTGAGCTCCCGGCGATGCGGCGCCGGGGGTTCGGGGTGGGCCGGTCGGAGCGTCCGGGGCCCGTCAGACCACCAGGGGGCGGTCGGTGGGCCGGATCGGCGCGGGAAGCGGGGTCTTGCCGCCGAGGTACGTGTCCACCGCCGCGGCGGCCGAGCGGCCCTCCGCGATGGCCCAGACGATCAGCGACTGGCCTCGGCCGGCGTCTCCGCAGACGTACACGCCATCGACATTGGTGGCGAACCGGCCGTCGCGGCCAATGTTACCGCGCGCGTCGAGGTCGACTCCCAGCTGCTCGACGAGGCCGTTGCGGACGTCCGTCCCGGTGAAGCCCATGGCGAGGGTGACGAGCTGGGCGGGGATTGCGCGCTCGGTGCCGGGGACCTGCTCGAAGCGGCCGTCCTTGAACTCGACCTCGACGAGGTGCAGCTCCTGGACGTTGCCGTCCTCGTCGCCGGCGAAGTGGGTGGTGGAGACGGAGTAGATCCGCTCGCCGCCCTCCTCGTGCGCGGAGGTGACCTTGTAGGTCATCGGCATGGTGGGCCAGGGCTGGTTGCCGGGGCGGTCCTCGCCGGGCCGGGGCATGATCTCCAGCTGGGTGACGGACAGGGCGCCCTGGCGGTGGGCGGTGCCGACGCAGTCGGCGCCGGTGTCGCCGCCGCCGATGACGACGACGTGCTTGCCCTTGGCGCTGATCGGGGCTTCGACGAAGTCGCCCTCCTGCACCTTGTTGGCCAGGGGCAGGTACTCCATGGCCTGGTGGACGCCCTTGAGCTCGCGTCCGGGGACGGGCAGGTCGCGGGCGGTGGTGGCGCCGGCGGCGACGACGACGGCGTCGAAGCGCTCGCGCAGCTGCTGGCCGGTGATGTCCTCGCCGACGTGGACGCCGGTGCGGAAGCGGGTGCCCTCGGCGCGCATCTGCTCGACGCGGCGGTTGATGTGCCGCTTCTCCATCTTGAACTCGGGGATGCCGTAGCGCAGGAGCCCGCCGACGCGGTCGGCGCGCTCGTAGACGACGACGGTGTGCCCGGCGCGGGTGAGCTGCTGGGCGGCGGCGAGGCCGGCGGGGCCGGAGCCGACGACGGCGACGGTCTTGCCGGAGAGGCGCTCGGGCACCTGGGGGGTGACGCCGCCGCGGTCCCAGGCCTTGTCGATGATGGTGACCTCGACGTTCTTGATGGTCACCGCGTCCTGGTTGATGCCGAGGACGCACGCGGACTCGCAGGGCGCCGGGCACAGCCGCCCGGTGAACTCCGGGAAGTTGTTGGTGGCGTGGAGCCGCTCGATCGCACCGGTGAAGTCCTCGCGGTAGGCGAGGTCGTTCCACTCGGGGATGAGGTTCCCGAGCGGGCAGCCGTTGTGGCAGAACGGGATGCCGCAGTCCATGCAGCGGCCGGCCTGCTTGGTGATGATCGGCAGGAGGCTCCGCTCGACGTAGACCTCGTTCCAGTCCTTGATCCGGACGTCGACGGGGCGGCGCTCCGCCAGCTGCTTGGGCGTGGTCAGGAAGCCCTTGGGGTCAGCCATTAGCCGCCTCCATCATCTTCGCGGTGGTCTCGGCCTCGGAGAGGCCGTCGCGCTCGGCGGCCTCCTTGGCGGCGAGGACGGCCTTGTAGTCGGTCGGCATGATCTTGGAGAAGCGGGAGACCCCGCCGCCCCAGTCGGCCAGGAGTTCGGCGGCGACGGTGGAGCCGGTCTCCTCGTAGTGCTGCTGCACGGTCTCGCGCAGCCAGTCGCGGTCGGCGGCGGTGGGCGCCTCGATGCCGACCTGGCCCTCGTTGACGTTGGCGGGGCGCAGGTCGAGGACGTACGCGATGCCGCCGGACATGCCGGCCGCGAGGTTGCGTCCGGTCTCGCCGAGGATGACGACCCGGCCGCCGGTCATGTACTCCAGGCCGTGGTCGCCGACGCCCTCGACGACGAGGGTGGCGCCGGAGTTGCGGACGGCGAAGCGCTCGCCGGCCTTGCCGCGCAGGTGGATCCGGCCCGAGGTGGCGCCGTAGCCGATGGTGTTGCCGGCGATGACGTGGTTCTGGGCGTCGTTGCCGATGGCGGCGGCCTCGCGGGCGGGGCGGACGACGACGACGCCGCCGGAGAGGCCCTTGCCGACGTAGTCGTTGGCGTCGCCCTCCAGGCGCAGGGTGATGCCGCGCGGGACGAAGGCGCCGAAGGACTGTCCGGCGGAGCCGGTGAAGGTGACGTCGATCGTCCCCTCGGGCAGGCCCTCGCCGCGGTACCGCTTGGTGACCTCGTGGCCGAGCATGGTGCCGACGGTGCGGTTGACGTTGCGGATCGGCAGCTGGACGCGGACGGCCTCGCCGCGCTCCAGGGCGTCCTGGGCGAGCTCGATGAGCTGGTTGTCCAGGGCCTTGTCGAGCGCGTGGTCCTGGCTGGTGGTGCGGTGGCGGGCGGCGCCCTCGGGCAGGGCCGGCACGTGGAAGAGCGGGGCGAGGTCGAGCCCGGCGGCCTTCCAGTGGTCGATGGCGGCGCGGGCGTCGATGTGCTCGGCGTGCCCGACGGCCTCCTCGATCGAGCGGAAGCCCAGGGAGGCCAGGATCTCCCGGACCTCCTCGGCGATGAACTCGAAGAAGTTGACGACGAATTCGGGCTTGCCGGAGAAGCGCTCGCGCAGCACGGGGTTCTGGGTGGCGACGCCGACGGGGCAGGTGTCCAGGTGGCAGACGCGCATCATGATGCAGCCGGAGACGACGAGCGGCGCGGTGGCGAAGCCGAACTCCTCGGCGCCGAGGAGCGCGGCGACGACCACGTCGCGGCCGGTCTTGAGCTGGCCGTCGGTCTGGACGACGATGCGGTCGCGCAGCCCGTTGAGCAGCAGGGTCTGCTGGGTCTCGGCGAGGCCGAGCTCCCAGGGGCCGCCGGCGTGCTTGAGCGACGTGAGCGGGGAGGCGCCCGTACCACCGTCGTGCCCGGAGACGAGGACGACGTCCGCGTGCGCCTTGGAGACGCCCGCCGCGACCGTGCCGACGCCGACCTCGGAGACCAGCTTCACGTGGATGCGGGCCGCCGGGTTGGCGTTCTTGAGGTCGTGGATGAGCTGGGCGAGGTCCTCGATGGAGTAGATGTCGTGGTGCGGCGGCGGGGAGATCAGGCCGACGCCCGGGGTGGAGTGCCGGGTGCGGGCGACCCACGGGTAGACCTTGTGGCCGGGCAGCTGGCCGCCCTCGCCGGGCTTGGCGCCCTGGGCCATCTTGATCTGGATGTCGTCGGCGTTGACGAGGTACTCGGAGGTGACGCCGAAGCGGCCGGAGGCGACCTGCTTGATCGCGGAGCGGCGCTCGGGGTCGTAGAGGCGCTCCGGGTCCTCGCCGCCCTCGCCGGTGTTGGACTTGCCGCCGAGGCGGTTCATCGCGATGGCGAGGGTCTCGTGCGCCTCCATCGAGATGGAGCCGTAGGACATGGCGCCGGTGGAGAAGCGCTTGACGATCTCGGAGACCGGCTCGACCTCCTCGACCGGGATGGGCTCGCGGCCGAGGCCGTCCAGCTGGAACAGGCCGCGCAGCGTCATGAGGCGCTCGGACTGCTCGTTCACCCGGTCGGTGTACTGCTTGAAGATGTCGTACCGGCGGTTGCGGGTGGAGTGCTGGAGCCGGAAGACGGTGTCGGGGTCGAACAGGTGGGGCTCGCCCTCGCGGCGCCACTGGTACTCGCCGCCGATCTCCAGCGCGCGGTGCGCGGCGGGGATGCCGGAGGCCGGGTAGGCCTTGGCGTGGCGGGCGGCGGTCTCGCGGGCGATCTCCTCCAGGCCGATGCCGCCGAGCTTGGTGGTGGTGCCGGAGAAGTAACCGTCGACGAGGTCCTGGGAGAGGCCGATGGCTTCGAAGACCTGGGCGCCGCGGTAGGAGGCGACGGTGGAGATGCCCATCTTGGACATGACCTTGAGGACGCCCTTGCCGAGGGCCTTGATCAGGTTCCTGATGGCCTTCTCGGGCTCCACGCCCTCGATGAACACCTTCTGCGCGACGAGGTCCTCGACGGACTCCATGGCCAGGTACGGGTTGACCGCGCCGGCGCCGTAGCCGATCAGCAGCGCGACGTGGTGCACCTCGCGGACGTCACCGGCCTCGACCAGCAGCGACACCTGGGTGCGCTGCTTGGTGCGGATGAGGTGGTGGTGGATGGCGGAGGTGAGCAGCAGCGAGGGGATCGGGGCGTGCTCGGCGTCGGAGTGCCGGTCGGAGAGCACGATGATCCGGGCGCCGTCGGCGATGGCGGCGTCGGCCTCGGCGGCGATCGCGGCCAGGCGGGTGGCCAGGCCCTCGCCGCCGGAGGCGACCTTGTACAGGCCGGACAGGGTGACGGCCTTGAGGCCGGGCTGGTCCCCGTCGTGGTTGATGTGGACGAGCTTGGCGAGCTCGTCGTTGTCGATCACCGGGAAGGTGATGCCGACGGAGCGGCAGGCGGCGGCCTCGGCGGCCAGCAGGTTGCCCTCGGGGCCGAGGTTGGACAGCAGCGAGGTGACGAGCTCCTCGCGGATGGCGTCCAGCGGCGGGTTGGTGACCTGGGCGAAGAGCTGCACGAAGTAGTCGAACAGCAGGCGGGGCTTCTCACTGAGCGCGGCGATCGGCGAGTCGGTGCCCATGGATCCGAGGGCCTCGCCGCCGGTGCGGGCCATCGGCGCCAGGATGACGCGCAGCTCCTCCTCGGTGTAGCCGAAGGTCTGCTGGCGGCGGGTGACGGAGGCGTGGGTGTGGGCGATGTGCTCGCGCTCGGGGAGCTTGGCGAGCTGGATCTGCCCGCCGTCGACCCATTCCGCGTAGGGGTGCTCGGCGGCGAGGGCGGACTTGATCTCCTCGTCCTCGACGATGCGGCCCTCGGCGGTGTCGACGAGGAACATGCGGCCGGGCTGGAGGCGGCCCTTCTTGGTGACCTTCTCCTGGTCGATGTCGAGGACGCCGACCTCGGAGGAGAGGACGACGAGGCCGTCCTCGGTGATCCAGTAGCGGGCGGGGCGCAGGCCGTTGCGGTCGAGGACGGCGCCGACCTGGGTGCCGTCGGTGAAGGTGACGCAGGCCGGGCCGTCCCAGGGCTCCATGAGGTTGGAGTGGTACCGGTAGAAGGCGCGGCGGGCCGGGTCCATGGTGGCGTGGTTCTCCCAGGCCTCCGGGATCATCATCAGCACCGAGTGCGGCAGCGAGCGTCCGCCGAGGTGGAGCAGCTCCAGGACCTCGTCGAAGGACGCGGAGTCGGAGTGGTCGGGGGTGCAGATCGGGAAGATCCGGCTGAGGTCGCCGGGGATGAGGTCCGTGGCGAGCTGGGACTCGCGGGCGCGCATCCAGTTGCGGTTGCCCTTGACCGTGTTGATCTCGCCGTTGTGGGCGACGAAGCGGTACGGGTGGGCGAGCGGCCAGCTCGGGAAGGTGTTGGTGGAGAACCGGGAGTGCACCAGGCCGATGGCGGAGGCGTAGGTGCGGTCCGACAGGTCGGGGAAGAAGGGCTCGAGCTGGCCGGTGGTGAGCATGCCCTTGTAGACGATGGTGCGCGCGGACAGCGAGGGGAAGTACACCCCGGCCTCGCGCTCGGCCCGCTTGCGGACCACGAAGGCGACGCGGTCCAGCTCGATGCCCGCGAGGCCGTCCTTGCTCAGGCTCTGCTCAACAGGCGCTGACGCGAGAAAGAGCTGCCGGAAGCGCGGCATGACGCTGCGGGCGGTGGCGCCGAGCAGGTCGGGCGAGACCGGCACGTCGCGCCAGCCGAGGACGGTGAGGCCCTCCTCGGCGGCGATGGCCTCGATCTGCGCGACGGCGCCGGCGTCGGCCGCGTCCTCGTCGGGCAGGAAGGCGATGCCGACGGCGTAGGAGCCGGCCGCCGGGAGTGCGAAGGCGGCCTTCTCGCGCAGGAAGGCGTCCGGGATCTGGGTGAGGATGCCCGCGCCGTCGCCGGAGTCGGGCTCGGCGCCGGTGGCGCCGCGGTGCTCCAGGTTGCGCAGGACGGTCAACGCCTGCTCGACGACGGTGTGGTCGGCCGTGCCGGTGAGCGTGGCGACGAAGCCGACGCCACAGGCGTCGTGCTCGTTCCGCGGGTCGTACAGGCCCTGAGCAGCAGGTCGCGCATCCGGCACGAGCGCGTAGGGCTGGCGCGCGGCGCCGTCCCGGTGCTCGTTGGCGGAGTGCATGGATGCAGACAGCATCGGCTCTCCCGTCGTCGTCTTTCGGCAAGTTGATGCAAGGAGGGACGACGTTGGCCCTGATGCGATGGTGCGGTGTCGTGCAAGTTACATGATGCCCACGATCCCGAGAAGCGGAATATCCCGTCCACATGGCGGACGGACGCGCAGGTCACGGGGGGTGCGAAGAGGGTGGGGAAGAGGACGTGCCACAGTGCACGTCCCGACGATTGTGCCCAACGGGCCCCCGGCTGAAACAGGGGTGAAACCGGAACGCAACCGGAGTGGATCAAGGGTGCCTGCGAATCCATTCCCCACCACGGCGCGGCGGTTGCGATTCCCCGGCCGGGGCGGCCCGGATGCTGAGACAATGCCGGGCAACGCCCGACGCCCGTGTGTGGAACGTCACGCATTGCCCGGCATAGTCATGCAGTGGTCCGGATCATCCCACGTGGCCGCCGATGAGCCATCCGAGCAGGTAGGTGACGGCGGCCGCGGCCCCGCCGAGGACCAGCTGCCGGGTGCCGCTGAACCACCAGCTGCGCGCCGTCACCCGGGCCACCACCGCGCCGCAGGCGAACAGGCCGAGGGCGGCGAGCAGCAGGGCGGGCAGCAGGCTGGTCGCGCCGAGCAGGTACGGCAGCAACGGCAGCAGGGCGCCGAGCGCGAAGCAGAGGAAGGAGGAGGAGGCGGCGACCAGCGGCGAGGGCAGGTCGTTCGGGTCGATGCCCAGCTCCTCGCGGGCGTGCACCTCCAGCGCCAGCTCCGGGTCCCGCGACAGCTGCCGCGCCACCTCGTGGGCGAGCTCCGGCTCCACCCCGCGCGAGATGTACACCTGCGCCAGCTCGGCCAGCTCGCCGTGCGGGTTGCGGCTCAGCTCCAGCCGCTCGGCCTCGATCTCGGCCTGCACCAGCTCGCTCTGGGAGGCCACCGAGGTGTACTCCCCCGCCGCCATCGAGCAGGCGCCGGCCGCCAGGCCCGCCAGGCCCGTGAGGATCACCGTGCCGTTGGAGGCCGCGCCGCCGACCACACCGGTCATCAGCGCGAAGTTCGACACCAGTCCGTCCACGGCACCGAACACCGCCGGCCGCAGCCAGCCGCCGTTGACGTCCCGGTGGTGGTCGGCCGCGGGTATCCGCGGGTGCTGTCCGGCTTCGTGTTCCAGGGTGGTCGCGCTCACGGGTCTCGTCCCCTCCGTCTTCGTCTCTTCCGGGACGACCGTAGCCCCTCTGACCTGCACGGTTCCAGCAAAGTAAGGCTGTCCGAACAGCAGTGAGGCCGCCCTTCCCGTACGCGGGAAGGGCGGCCTGAACTCACGGGGAAACCCCTGGTCAGATCGGGTTCTCGACGACCTTGTCGGTCTTCTCGGCGACGCCGTCGGCGGCGTTCCCGTCCACGGATCGAGACGAATTCTTTTCGCCGGGCTTCTCCGCGGACTTCCCGGTGGGCTTGTCGGCGGGCTTGTCGCCAGCCTTCCCGTCGACCTCGGGAGCCGCAGCCGAGGCCTGCGCCTCCTCGTGCGCCGCCGGGTCGATGCTCGCCGGGTCCTCCCGGCCGGGCCGCTTCTTCCCGACGATCACCAGGTACGCCACCGCGCCCAGGAACACCGCGATCGAGGTCCAGTCGTTGAGCCGCAGCCCGAAGTACACGTGCGCCTCGTCGATGCGCAGCCACTCCGTCCAGAACCGGCCCACCGTGTACGCGGCGACGTACAGCGCGAACGCCCGCCCGTGGCCGAGCTTCCAACGGCGGTCCGCCCAGATCACCAGCAGCGCGACGCCGACGCACCAGAGCGACTCGTACAGGAACGTCGGGTGGTAGACGCCCTTGACGACCTCGCCGCTGGGGAGCGTCTTGTCGATCTCCAGGCCCCAGGGCAGCGTGGTCGACTTCCCGTACAGCTCTTGGTTGAAGTAGTTGCCCCAGCGGCCCAGCGCCTGGGCGAGCGCGATGCCCGGGGCGATGGCGTCGGCGTACGCGGGCAGCGGGACGCCCCGGCGGCGGGCGCCGATCCAGGCGCCGACCGCGCCCAGCGCGATCGCGCCCCAGATGCCGAGGCCGCCCTCCCAGATCTTGAGGGCGTCCCAGGGGTTCTTCCCCTCGGCGAAGTACAGCCGGCCGCCGTCGGTGATCACGTGGTAGAGGCGGCCGCCGACGAGGCCGAACGGCACGGCCCAGACGGCGATGTCACCGACGGTGTGCTTGGCACCGCCCCGGGCGACCCAGCGCTTGCTGCCGAGCCAGACGGCCACGACGACACCGAGGATGATGCAGAAGGCGTAGGCGCGCAGCGGGATCGGTCCGAGGTAGAGGACGCCCCGCGACGGGCTGGGAATGTAGGCGATATCCATGGCGGTTCCGACGCTACAGGGTCCCCGGGGCCGGTCGGACACCCCAGGGGTCACAGAAATCGAACAACCGGCGCCGCCGCCCCCTCAGGACGGGGAGGGGGCGGCGGCGCCGGTCGGTCGGGGAGGCTCGGCTCAGCCGGCCGTCGGGGAGGGGTTGTTGGCCTCGGAGGCGGTGCTGGTCGGGGCCGGGGTCTGGCCGTGCGAGCCCGGCGTGCCCGGCTGCTTGCCCTGGTTCGCGGCGTCGACCCACTTCACCAGGTTCGCCGGGGTGATCTCGTCGTTGCCGTTCTTGGGGTAGATCGGCTGGCCGTTGAGCAGCACGGTCGGGGTCGACTTGTAGCTGGACTTGTCGAAGTCCTGCTGTACGGAGGACACCCATCCGCCGTACTTGTTGCTGTTGACGCAGGCCTGGAACTCGGGGGTGTCCAGGCCGTTGACCTGCTTGGCGAGGCCGAGGAGGACGGCCTTGTCGCCGAAGGCGTCGTTGGTCTCCTCGGGCTGGTTGCGGTACAGCACGTCGTGGAAGTCCCGGAAGTGCCCGGCGTCCTGGGCGCAGGCGAGGGCGTTGGCGCCGATCTTGGAGCCCTTGCCGGGGACGGCCCGGTCGATGAACGAGACGATGTGGTAGTTGGTGTAGATCTTGCCCGCGTCTTCCAACTGGTCGACGGTGGCGGAGAATTCACGCTCGAACATGCCGCAGGCGGGGCAGCGCGGGTCCTCGTAGACGGTGAGGACGGCGGGCGCGTTGCTCGCGCCGGCGGGGATGACGAGGTTCTTGTCGCCGATCGTGCCGGAGGGGGCGGCGGTCGGGGTCTCCGGCTTGGAGCGCTGGTTCTGCACCACCACGCCGGTGATCACGGCGGCGGCGATGACGGCGAGCACGGCGCCGCCGACGACCAGCTTCTTCCTCCTCCTGCCCGAGGCCTCCTCGGCCGCGCGCTGCTCCTGCATCCGCTCGCGGGCGGTGCGCTTGCCTTCTTGGTTCTTCTCGCTCATTGCCTTGACATCCACGGTCGGGGGCCTTCGTCGGGTGGGGTGCGGGGGTGGGGCCGGTCAGCTCGCCAGCCAGCCGTCCACGGAGAGCCGGGTGCGGGGGCGCCACAGCAGCCATGCGGCGAGGAGAAGGAAGCCGGTGTCGCGCAGGATCTCCTGGAGGTACCTGGTCTGCGACTCGTCGACGTGCCCGCCGCCGCCGAAGCAGCCGCAGTCGATCGAGATGCCGCGGGCCCAGGCGGAGGCGATCCCGGCGATGAAGGCGAGCAGCAGCAGGGCGGAGACGGCCGCGACGAGCCGGACGCCGAGGCCGATCACCAGCAGCAGCGCGAGGGCCAGCTCCAGGAAGGGCAGGCCGTAGCCGACCGGCTTGACCAGGCCCTCGGGCAGGATCTCGAAGGCGCGGACGGCCTGGGCGGCCTCGGCCGGGTCGGAGATCTTGGCCAGTCCGGCCCAGCCCCAGACCACGGCCAGGCCCAGCCGGACGGCGAGGCCGAGCCAGCGGCTCCACTCCTGGTCCCGGCGCCGCCGCGCGGCCGGCGGGGGTGCCGAGTCGTCGCGCGCTGTTGCCGGGCCGGCCATCAGGGAACCCCTCTCGGGAAACTCGTTCACGTGCTGATGAACCGTAAGGGATGAAGGGCGGTTCCTCCGTATTCAGGAATTACGCCGTACGGGTGACGGTTCATGGTGATGCGTCCGAATTCGGCGAACAGGCGTTCCCCGCGCCCCGGCTACCGGCAGGAGGGCGGGCGCCCCGGGTCCAGCAGGTCGGCGCGGCCCTCGCGGTGCGGGTGCGCGGCCCGCTCGGCGGCGTCCCAGCGGGCGGCCTCGGCGCAGGCCACCGCGTCCCGCTCGGCCCGTTCGGCGGCCCGCTTGGCCAGCGCGTGCCCCACCTCGGTGTGCGCCCCGACCGCCGCCCCGAGGGCCAGCGCGGCGGCCGCCGCCCGCAGCATCACGGCCCGATGCCAACCCGCCACCGGCTCGCCCCTTCCGCTCGCCCTCCGGGCGCCCCGCCCGTCGTTCGTGCACTCGTCCCTCCACTCAACGCCGGTCAACCCCGGCTGATGCGTGTCCCCGCCGGTCTTCACCCGTTCGGGGCCCTCGCCCGCCTTGACGACGGCGTGTCAGGACAACGCGAACGGCCCGCCGCTCCACGGGGAAGCGGCGGGCCGTACGGCGGGAGGGGGCGTCAGTTCCGGCGCACCCCGGCGGCCAGCTCGCCGGCCAGGGCCCGGACGGAGTCCAGGGCGGCGGCCTCGTCCCCGTCCGCGGCCAGGATCCGCTTCACGAAGGCCGAGCCGACGATGACGCCGTCCGCGAACCGGGCGACCTCGGCCGCCTGCACGGCGTCGGAGACGCCGAGGCCGACGCAGACCGGCAGGTCGGTGACGGCGCGGGTGCGGGCGACGAGGTCCTCGGCCAGCGAGCCGACCTCGGTCCGGGTGCCGGTGACGCCCATGACGGCGGCCGCGTAGACGAAGCCGCTGCCGGCGGCCGTGACCTCGGCCAGCCGGGCGTCCTTGCTGCTGGGGGCGACCACGAACACGGTGTCCAGCCCGTGCTCGCCCGCCGCCTTGCGCCACTCCTCGGACTCCTCCACCGGGAGGTCCGGCAGGATGCAGCCCGCGCCGCCCGCGGCGGCCAGGTCGGCGGCGAAGCGCGCCACGCCGTAGCGGTCGACGGGGTTCCAGTACGTCATGACCAGCACCGCCGCCTCGGGGTGCGCCTCGGCGACCTCGCGGACGGTGCGCAGCACGTCCTTGATCCGCACGCCGCCCCGCAGGGCGATGTCGTCGGCGGTCTGGATGACGGCGCCGTCCAGGACGGGGTCGGAGTGCGGCAGGCCGACCTCGACGATGTCGCAGCCGCCCTCCAGCAGGGCCTTGACCGCCCGGATGCCGCCGTCGACGGTCGGGAAGCCGGCCGGCAGGTAGCCGATCATGGCGGCCCGGTTCTCGGCCTTGGCCGCGGCCAGTACCGCGCTGAGCTTGGAAGCCATGGTCACTTACCCCCGTCGGCCGCGTCGCCGGCCTGCTCGTCGTACAGGCCGAAGTACTCGGCCGCGGTGTGCATGTCCTTGTCGCCGCGCCCCGAGAGGGAGACCAGGATGGTGGCCTCCGGCCCGAGTTCGCGGCCCAGCTCCAGGGCTCCGGCCAGCGCGTGGGCGCTCTCGATGGCCGGGATGATGCCCTCGGTGCGGGAGAGCAGCCGCAGGGCCTGCATGGCGGCGTCGTCGGTCACCGGGCGGTACTCGGCCCGGCCGGTGTCCTTGAGCCAGGCGTGCTCGGGGCCGACGCCGGGGTAGTCCAGGCCCGCCGAGATGGAGTGGGACTCGATGGTCTGCCCGTCCTCGTCCTGGAGGACGTAGGTGCGCGAGCCGTGCAGCACGCCCGGGTCGCCCTTGGTGAGGGTGGCGGCGTGCTTGGGGGTCTCGGCGCCCTCGCCGGCGGCCTCGCAGCCGATCAGCCGCACGCCGGCGTCGGGGATGAACTCGTGGAAGATGCCCATCGCGTTGGAGCCGCCGCCGACGCAGGCGACGACGGCGTCGGGCAGCCGCCCGGTGCGGTCGAGGACCTGCTGGCGGGCCTCGACGCCGATGACGCGGTGGAAGTCGCGGACCATCATCGGGAAGGGGTGCGGCCCGGCGACGGTGCCGAAGAGGTAGTGGGTGGAGTCGACGTTGGCGACCCAGTCGCGGAACGCCTCGTTGATGGCGTCCTTGAGGGTGCGGCTGCCGGACTTGACGGCCACGACCTCGGCGCCGAGCATCCGCATCCGGGCGACGTTGAGCGCCTGGCGCTGGGTGTCGACCTCGCCCATGTAGATGGTGCAGTCGAAGCCGAACAGGGCGCAGGCGGTGGCGGTGGCCACGCCGTGCTGGCCGGCGCCGGTCTCGGCGATGATGCGGGTCTTGCCCATGCGCCGGGTGAGCAGCGCCTGGCCCAGCACGTTGTTGATCTTGTGCGAGCCGGTGTGGTTGAGGTCCTCGCGCTTGAGCAGGACGCGCGCGCCGCCCGCCTCGGCGGAGAAGCGGTGGACGTCGGTCAGCGGGCTCGGGCGGCCGGTGTAGTCCTTGAGCAGGCCGTCGAGCTCGGCGATGAAGGCCGGGTCGTTCTTGGCCTTGTCGTACTCCTCGGCGACCTGTTCGACGGCGGCGACCAGCGCCTCGGGGATGAAGCGTCCGCCGTACGCGCCGAAGTAGCCGCGGGCGTCCGGCACCTGGGCGCCGGGCAGGTAGTCCTTCTCGGACATGGTGGATTCCCTAGGGGGTTGGATGACGGTGACGTCGGTCGGCTGTGCTCAGCCGTGCGTCACGCGCCATCGCCGCCCCGGCACCTGCCCGGGCTCACAGCCGATGACGTAGCGCACCCGCCGCCCCAGCACCCGGCGTGCGGGCGCGCGGCAGCCGCGCGGGCGGCAGCCGGGGGCGAGGCGGGTGGCGATCTTCATCTTCGCGGCTTCAGTCCTTGTGCCGGACGGCCGGGTGGGCGCCGGCCGCGACCAGGTCGGCGACGGCGGCGCGCGGGTCCTTGCCCGTCACCAGGGTCTCGCCGACCAGCACCGCGTCGGCGCCGAGGTTGGCGTAGGAGATGACGTCCAGCGGGCCGCGCACGCCGGACTCGGCGATCTTGACGATGCCGTCCGGGATGGCGTGGACGACGTTGCCGAAGGTGTTGCGGTCGACCTCGAGGGTCTTGAGGTTGCGCGCGTTGACGCCGATGATCCGGGCGCCGGCGTCGACCGCGCGGGCGATCTCCTCCTCGTCGTGCACCTCGACCAGCGGGGTGAGGCCGATCGACTCGGCGCGCTCGATCAGCGACACCAGGGCCGGCTGCTCGAGGGCGGCGACGATCAGCAGTGCGAGGTCGGCGCCGTGGGCGCGGGCCTCCCACAGCTGGTAGGCGGTGACGATGAAGTCCTTGCGCAGCAGCGGGGTGTCCACCGCGGCGCGGACGGCGTCCAGGTCGGCGAGCGAGCCGCCGAAGCGGCGCTGCTCGGTCAGGACGCTGATCGCGGCGGCACCGCCGGCCGCGTAGTCGACGGCCAGGGCCGCCGGGTCGGCGATCGAGGCGAGGGCGCCCTTGGACGGGCTGGAGCGCTTCACCTCGCAGATCACCCGGACCCCGTCGCCCTTGAGCGCGGCGACGCCGTCCTTGGCGTCCGGGGCCTTGGCGGCCCGCTCCTTGAGCTCGTCCAGGGAGACCCGGGCCTGCCGCTCGGCGAGGTCCTCACGGACCCCTTCGATGATCGTGTCGAGCACACTCACTCGGGAGCCCCCATCGTTTCTGTCGGTTCGCCAGCGGGAGCCGGTGCGGGCAGGGCCCGTCGGCACGTTCGATGGTATCGGCCCGAGGGGGCGCGGGGAGCATCCGCCCGGCGCGCGTCTCGCGGAGCGGACGCCCCGCACCCGTGCTCCGAGCTGCGGATTCGCCGGTTTCCGGGCTCTTCGGGGCCCGGTTGGCAACAAGTGGACTCGCAGCAACCGGACGCGGGCTAGAGCAGCGCAGGGGCCAGTCCGGCGCCGACGGGCAGGTTCCGTACGGCCGTGAAGACGAGCAGCAGCAGCCCGATCAGCACCCACCGCCGGGCCCCGACGGCCGCCCTCGGCGGCGCTCCGCCGGTCAGCGCGGCCCAGGCCCAGCGCAGCCACAGCACGGCGAGGACGGCGAACAGCAGGACGGCGGCGGCGTTGTCGTGCAGCGCGGTGGTCAGGTCCCCGCGGGCCAGCGCGTGGACGCAGCGCAGGCCCCCGCAGCCGGGGCACCACCAGCCGGTGGCGACGAGGAAGGGGCAGTCCGGGTAGTGCCCCGGGCTGTTGGGGTCCACCCTCGCGATGTACGCGGTCGGGGCGGCCACCGCCGCCAGCGCGGCCAGCGGCGGGCCCAGCCTGCGCAGCACGGGCGGCGGGGCGGAGGCGGTGGGGGCGGCGTTCACGCCCCGATTCTGCCCGTCCCGGGCCCGGGTGCAACGGAACGGCGGGCGCGTCGCGCCCGCCGTTCAGTCGTGCGAAAGATCCGCCGGTCAGGCGGTGACGGCGGCGGTGCGGGCCGTCTGGGCCGCGATCTGCTCGTCGGTCGACTTGTAGACGTTGGTGCTGGGCTGCTTGCCCATGCCCGCCATCGACATGGCCTTGCCCACGACGCCGCCGAGCAGGATGACGGCGATGCCGGCCCAGGTCAGCAGCACCGACGGCAGGATCATCGCGACGCCCGCGATGCCGAAGCCGACGAAGGAGATGACCACGCCGGTCCAGGCGGCGGGGGTGTGACCGTGTGCGGCTGCTGACATCGGTGATGCTCCTTGGCTCTCGGGGCCCGGCCGGGCCTGCGGGGCCGCCGGCGGGTTGACGGGTTCCATTGTGCCGGGCCACACACCGGGGGCCCAAAGCGGGTGGCGGGTCTATCGCGTCACACGCGTGCGGCTCAGACGGCGGTCGGGTCCTCGCCGCGGTCCAGGGCCTTCCACAGGTCGGCGGGGGTGTCGGCCTTCGCCGGGCCCCTGCGGGTCGGCGCCTCGTAGCGGGTGCCCATGGCGGGCCAGCCCCGGCCGTACCGCAGGGTGAGCGCCCCGGCCACGGCCAGCAGCAGGCCGCCGACGACGGCCAGCCAGGGCCAGGCGCCGTGCGTGACCTCGGTGGCGGTGGAGCCGGCCAGGGCGAGCTTGCGGGCGGCCTCGGTGTCCAGCGCGTCGGTGTCCCGGGCCCCGGCCGCCGAGGCGGCGGCCGCGCCGAGCCCGGCCAGCAGGGTGAGCGCGCCGACCGCCAGCCGTCCGGCGCCTCGCACCGCGAACACCGCGACGGCCGCCGCCAGGCCCACCAGGGCCAGGCCGCCGGGCAGTTCGGAGATCGTCGAGCCGGTGACGGAGACGTCCAGGTTGCCGGCCCTGCCCTCGGCCCAGACCCGTCCGGCCGCGGTCAGCACCAGGACGGCGCTCAGGACGGTCAGCAGCAGCATCACGCCGAGGGTGCGGCGGCTTGCGGTGCGGGCGGGGGCGGGGCTCTGGTCGGTCACCCGTCCACTATCCCCCGCCCGACGGCCCGCGCCGAACCCGGGGTCGCCGCTCAGACCGGGAAGCCGTCGGTGCGCAACACCAGGGTGCGCCCGCCCAGTGGCAGGAACAGGTCGTTGCCGTACGGCACCCGTTCGGCCTCGCGGTACACCCCTTCGGGGGAGGGCGCGGTGTGCACCGTGCAGGCCGCTCCCGCCGGGTCGACGACGACGTACAGGGGCACGCCGCTGCGCGCGTACGCCCGTCCGGCCTCCGCCAGGCCCGGGCGGGCGAGCTCCAGCACGGCCTGCACGGCCGCCGCCGTGAACCGGCCCCCGGCGTCGCGGGCGGCGCCGGGGGCGATCACCACCAGGTCGGGGGCGACGGGGCCGGGGGCGGCCGGGAGGTCGACCGGGACCAGGGAGAGGACCCGGCCGTGCCCGGCCAGCGCGTCCCTGATCTGGACGGCGGCGTCGAGGACCAGCTCCCACCGCCGCTCGTCGTGCGGCACCGTGCTCATCCCGGCCGCCCTCCTGGTCTACCGTCCCGGGTCTACCGTCCCGGCGTCCGCAGCGTATTGGCGGTGGCGACGGCGCGCAGCACGGCGGCGGCCTTGTTGCGGCACTCGGTGTCCTCGCCGTGCGGGTCCGAGTCGGCGACGACGCCGGCGCCGGCCTGCACGTACGCGGTGCCGTCGCGCAGGACGGCGGTGCGGATGGCGATCGCGGTGTCGGAGTCCCCGGCGAAGTCGAGGTAGCCGACGCAGCCGCCGTACAGGCCGCGCCTGGTGGGCTCCAGCTCCTCGATGATCCGCATCGCGCGGGGCTTGGGCGCGCCGGAGAGGGTGCCGGCGGGGAAGCAGGCGGTCAGCACGTCGAAGGCCGTACGGCCGGGGGCGACCTTGCCGGTGACCGTCGAGACGATGTGCATGACGTGGCTGTAGCGCTCGATCTGCATGAAGTCGACGACCTCGACGCTGCCGGGCTCGCAGACCCGGCCGAGGTCGTTGCGGCCCAGGTCGACGAGCATCAGGTGCTCGGCGCGCTCCTTCGGGTCGGCGAGCAGCTCGGCGGCGAGCGCCGCGTCCTCGTGCGGGGTGGCGCCGCGGTGGCGGGTGCCGGCGATCGGGTGCACCATCGCCTCGCCCTCGCTGACCTTGACGAGCGCCTCCGGGCTGGAGCCGACCACGTCGAAGCCGCCCTCGGCCGTGCCGTCCGGGCCGGGGAAGCGGAACAGGTACATGTACGGGCTGGGGTTGGTGGTGCGCAGGACGCGGTAGACGTCCAGCGCG
Source organism: Kitasatospora sp. NPDC101183 (assembly GCF_044767945.1). Taxonomy (NCBI): domain Bacteria; kingdom Bacillati; phylum Actinomycetota; class Actinomycetes; order Kitasatosporales; family Streptomycetaceae; genus Kitasatospora; species Kitasatospora sp. NPDC101183. Next base: position 313,424 of record NZ_JBIWOW010000004.1, read on the forward strand.
GAGGCCGGGCAGGGGGCCTCGAAGCGCTGCGAGGGGACGACCTGGAAGGCCTCGCCGGCCCGGATGCGCTCCTTGACGATCTCCACGGCGGCCCGGTACGGCTCGCCGCCGAACGGCGAGTGGACCTCGCCGGGACCGGCCGGGGTGAAGGTGGCCAGGCCCGGGTCGACGGGCTTGAAGAGGTCGGCCTCCATCGCGTCGAGGCGGGCGGTCGCGTCGGCGTGGGCCTCCTCGACGCCGCTGGCCAGGTCGTTGTGGTTGATCGCGTTGGCGATCAGCAGGACGGTGCCGTCGGCGTGGTCCAGGACGGCGAGGTCGCTGGCGAGCAGCATCGTCAGCTCGGGCAGGCCCAGGTCGTCCGGGTTGAGGTCGGGCAGCTTCTCCAGGCGGCGGACGATGTCGTAGCCGAGGTAGCCGACCAGGCCGCCGGTCAGCGGGGGCAGGCCGTCGTCCGTGTGGCGCGGGGTGTGCAGGGCCGCGAGGGCGGCGCGCAGCACCTCCAGCGGGTCGCCGGTGGCGGGGATGCCGACCGGCGGGGTGCCGAGCCAGCGGGCGTCGCCGTCCGGGCCGACGGTGAGGGTGGCGGCGCTGCGCACGCCGACGAAGGAGTAGCGCGACCAGCTGCGGCCCTGCTCGGCGGACTCCAGCAGGAAGGTGCCGGGGCGTTCGGCGGCGAGGCTGCGGTAGAGGCCGATCGGGGTGAGGCCGTCCGCGAGGAGCCTGCGGGTGACCGGGATGACCCGGGTGTCGACGGCGAGCTTGCGGAAGGCTTCGAGGTCCATGCTGGGCGGCACCTACTGTCGTGGGTCGGGTGGGGTCAGGACTGGGAGAGGAGCACGTCGGCGTCGAAGCAGGTGCGGTCGCCGGTGTGGCAGGCGGCGCCGGACTGGTCGACCTTGACGAGGAGGGTGTCGCCGTCGCAGTCCAGGGCCACGGACTTGACCGCCTGGACGTGGCCGGAGGTGTCGCCCTTCACCCAGTACTCGCTGCGGCTGCGGCTCCAGTAGGTGCAGCGGCCGGTGGTGAGGGTGCGGTGCAGCGCCTCGTCGTCCATCCAGCCGAGCATCAGCACCTCGCCGGTGTCGTACTGCTGGGCGACGGCGGGCAGCAGGCCGTCCTCGGTGCGCTTGAGGCGCGCGGCGATCTCGGGGTCCAGGGCGGTGCTGCCCGGAGTGGCTGGTGTGGTGCGCATGACGCCATTGTGTCAGCTGTGTCAGCTGTGTCAGCACGGCCGATCACGCCTTCGGGCCGTCCGCGCCGCGGCCGACGAGTTCGCCCAACCGCCTGCCGGGGGGCGGCGGTTTGGGCCATTCTCATGGTCATGACCTCCGAGCAGCAGTCCGCGCCTCCTCCGCCCGACGCCCGGCCGGGCCGGGGCCTGGTCATCACCGTCGCGGCCGTCCTCGTCCTGCTGCTCGCGGTGGTCGGCACCGTGCTGCTGTGGCCGCAGGACGGGAAGAAGCCGGCGGCCGCCCCTCCCCCGCCGACCGCCACGCCCACCCCGACGCCGACGCCCACACCGACCCCCACCCCGACGCCGCGGCCGCCGTACGCGTTCTTCCCGGTCGGGACGTGCTTCGACCACCCGCAGCTGAGCCCGGTCATCACCAAGATCGAGGAGCGGCCCTGCGCCGGCGAGCACGACGGCGAGGTCGTCGCCGACCTCAAGCTCCCGGACAACCTCGTCGGGGAGGTCGCGGTCGCGCTGGCCATCCGCAACGGCTGCTACGACTCCCAGACGGCCGCCCGGGCCCGGCAGAACGACGGAAAGAAGTACTACGAGCGGCAGTTCGGCCCCACCCTCGCCAACTACCAGGCGGGCTGGCGGGACTACACCTGTGCCCTCACCCTCACCGACAAGCAGGGCGGCCCCCGGCTCTCGGGGCCGCTGCACCCCTAGGCTGAGGCGCATGTCGAACCACGCCCTCGCCGAGCGCCACCGCCTCACCGAACTGCTCGCCGCCGCCGGGCCCGACGCCCCCACGCTCTGCGCCGGCTGGACCACGCGCGACCTCGCCGCGCACCTCGTCCTGCGCGAGCGCCGCCTCGACGCGGCGGCGGGCATCCGGGTCGCCGCGCTCGCCCCGTACACCCGGCGGGTCCAGGACGCGTACGCCGAGCGACCGTACGAGGAACTCCTGCGGCTGTTCCGCTCCGGCCCGCCCGTCCACTCCCTCTTCGCCCTGCCCGGCGCGGACGAGGCCGCCAACACCGTCGAGTACTTCGTCCACGCCGAGGACGTGCTCCGCGCCGACCCCTCCTGGACGCCCGCCTCCGTCACACCCCTCCCGCCCGGCCGCTCCGAGGCCCTCTGGCGCCGCCTCCCCCTCCTCGCCCGCCTCGAAGCCGCCCGCCGCACCCCCGTCCGCCTCCACCTCCACCACCCCGACGGCCGCACCGTCACCACCGGGCCCACCGCCACCCCGGCCGTCGACCTCACCGGCCCGCCCGCCGAACTCCTCCTCTTCCTCTACGGCCGCGGCGCCCGCACCACCCTCACCGTCAACGGGGAGCCGGACGCCCTGGAGGCGCTGTCGCACGCGCTGCCGCTGCCGGGGCGGTAGGGGCTTCTCTTGTCTGTGCCTCACCGGGCGGCGAAGCACAGACGAAGAACACGATCCGCAAAAGAAGATATAAGAGAGAAACCATTTGGGGCCGCGCCTCGGCATGCCGAGGCGCGGCCCCAAACCATATCGCGGGCCTCACCTATCACTGAGCCCATCAAAAGAACAGCCGCGCTGCCCCTCCTCGTCAGAGGAGGGGCAGCGCTGAAATACGGAAAGAAATGAAGATCGAGAGCAGGGCTCGGAAAAGAAGCCCGGCACCACCACATCGCATCTTCCAGGGACAACCCGCCCGAGAATCTAGACATACGAGGAGCAAAGAAAAATTGCGGTGGCTCCCTGGCAAGCCAGGGAGCCACCGCAGAAAAGAAAATTCAGACAGCCCGCTCGATGTGCTCGAAGATATCGGCGTCCGTCTCCTTCTGCCAGTCCGGCAGCGCATCCCAATCAGCGACATAACTCGGCTTGGGATCGGGGATGTGCTTGTGGATCTGGGCGATCCAGCACAGGGCGACGAAACGGCCCTTCTGTTCCCGACTCAACTTGGCGGTCGCACCGCCGCTCACGGCAATGAAGTCGCGGACCTGGCTGAACACGGCAGCTGCGGACTGACGCTCCCAGTCCGGAGTCTCCTCCCAGGGCGTGATGTACCCCGGCCTCGGTTCACCCGGGAAGTGCTGTTTCACTCCGGCGATCCACGCCTCACGGAAGATCCGGCCGTCCTCGTTCTCCATGCTCAGTCCTCTCATCATCCGCTTCAGGTCGGGATCGCAGGCAGGCTTGCGAGCTGCAGCGACGACAACCCGTACCGGTAGCACGATCCCGGAGGCCGACCGCGCCGAAGCGGTCGGCCTCCGGGCTGATTCTGGGAGGCTGTGGAGGGTGACCACCGCGCGCATCCACTGGGCGGAACTGCCCGCCGCTGTTCGTCTGGCCGTGTCGGACCGGCTCGGAGGCCGGGTTCTGGCGGCGGAGACGATCTCCGCCGGATTCAACTCCGAGATCGCCGTCCGGCTCACCACCACGGAACGCACGGTCTTCATCAAGGGAATGCGACTCAACCACCCGCGCGTGTGGACACAACGACGGGAGGCGGAGATCAACCCGCTCCTTCAAGACCTTGCCCCACGAGTGCTGTGGCACAAGGAAGTTGGCGGGTGGAGCCTGGTCGCGTTCGAGCACGTCGACGCACGGCATGCCGACTACGCGGCCGCTGGAGACCTGGAATTGACGGTCGACGCCCTCAGCCGGCTCGGCAGCGTCCCGTGCCCGGAGATCGAACTCCGCCGGGCGGAGCAGCGATGGGCCGCCTACGTGGACGGCCCGGAGGTGGCGGCCCGGTTCGCCGGTGAGTCGCTGCTGCACACCGACCTGAACAACGAGAACGTGCTCGTCCACGAGGGCCGGGCACTCCTGGTCGACTGGGCGTGGGCCACGCGGGGAGCCGCCTGGATCGACCCGGCCCTGTGGGTGATCTGGCTGATCGCCGTCGGCGGGCACGCTCCGGCGCAGGCCGAGGCGTGGGCTGCCAGGGTTCCGGCGTGGAAGAGCGGCGAGCCAACGGTCATGGACGCCTTCGCGCAGGCCCAGGCCCGGATGTGGGACGAGATCGCCGGAGAGGCCCCAGACCCGTGGACCGCCCGGCTGACCCGGGCCGCCCGTCAGTGGGCAGACTTCCGCGAGCACCGCTGAGCGCGCACCTGCTCCGCCCTCCTACTGGTACTTCGGGTCGTCAGAATCACAGGTGGACGGCCGAGCTTCGTCATCCGCCAGACCGTGGACCGGGCGGCGGGCTGAGCAGGAAGAGCGTCCGCCGCCGGCGCGTGGGCCGGCGGCGGACTCAAGCGCAGGGAGTGTCAGGCGCCGGTGACCTGCCACCACTGCTGGGACTGGAAGTTCTTCTGCCACAGCTGGACCTGGGCGCCGTCGCCGGGGGTGTTGGTGTCGCGGTCGACGACGATGTTCAGGTTGTTGTTGAACCGCTGGTTGTAGATGGCCAGGTCGTTGGCGCGCAGGAACCACTTCTGCTGGCTGGTGCCGTTGCACTGCCACAGCTGGAGGCGGGTGCCGTTGTTGCCGCCGCCGTTGGTGTCGGCGTCGAGGCACATGCCGGGGAAGCGCGCGCTCTCCAGGCTGTAGTCGTCGTAGGAGTACCACTCCTGCTGGGTGGTGCCGTTGCAGCCCCAGACCTGCACCTTGGTGCCGTTGCCGCCGTTGTTGGCGTCCGCGTCGAGGCACTGGCCGGGCGTGGGGCCGTAGAGGCTGCGGAAGCGGACGTAACCGGCGGTGAGCCCGGGCGTCTGGCCGGCGTTGCGGGCGGCGGCCTGGGCGAAGGTGAGCCGGTCGCCCGTGGAGGCGGACGGGGCCGACGAGGCCTGGGCGGTGGTGGGCAGCAGCGGTACGGCGAGCGCGGCGGCGCTGGCGAGGGCCGCGACGGCGATGCGGATGCGCATGGTTCCCCCTGGTGTCGTGTGCCTGGCTGGCACGGCCCCAACCTAGGCGGGCGTCCGCAGCCCCGGAATCCTTTGACCTGTGCGGTCAATTGTCAGTAAGGCCACGGGAGTTCACCTCCCCGAGGCCAGCGACTCCCCCAGTTCGGAGCGCCGGTAGAGGACGGCCCGGCCGATGCGGGTGCGTTCCAGCAGACCGGCCGCCGCCAGTGCGCCCAGGTGGCGGCTGACGGCACCCGGGGTGACGCCCAGGCGCTGGGCCAGGGCGGTGGTGGTGGCCGGGGTGTCGAGCAGGCCGAGGAGGCGGGCGCGGGGTGCGCCGATGAGCCCGGCGAGGGCGGGCGAGGCGGCCGTACGGGCGGTGGACTCGGCCATGGCACCCCGGCCCCGGGCGGGGTAGACGACCGTGGGGTGGCCGCTCGGCGAGGTCCCGGCGAGCGGCCGGTCCGCGAAGAGCGTGGGCATCAGCACCAGCCCGCGCCCGGCGACCCTCTCCCACAGAACGGGCCGCCCCGGCGGGCCGTCGCAGATCCGCAACTCCCCGTCCGCCCAGGAGATCCCCGGGTCCAGGTCGGTGAAGAGCCCCTCCGCTCCGAGTTCGGCCAGGCGCCGCCCCCGGTAGGCGAGGTCGGCCTCCAGGACGGTCCGGGCGCGCGGCCACCAGAGGGGTTCCAGGCAGTGCGTCCAGTACGCGCCGAGCGCGGCGACCACTCGGCCGCGCAGCGCGTACGGGTCCCGCAGGAGCCGGTGGAGCGCGGGCGGCATCGGGCTGCCGTCGCGGTCGTAGGCCGCCCGGAGGTCGGCGGGCAGGCGGTCGGGGGGCGCGGTGGCCAGCAGCGACAGTTCGTCCCGCAGGCCCGGCCGGCAGCCGCGCGGGCGCGGGGTGAGCACCGCCGGCGCGTGGCCGCCGGGGGTGACCAGGGCGTCCAGCAACTCGGTGTCCAGGCGGGTGTAGTGGCGGGCCCAGGCGGCGGCCCAGCGGCGCTGTTCGGGGAAGCCCCGGGTCCGGCCGCGTAATCGAAGGCTGCGCACCGTCTCGTGCAGCGGGGAGTACCCGCACCGGGTGGAGGCGAGATCCTCCACCTCCAGGAGATAGATCCTCACCGAATCCACAGTAGAAGAGCGCCGAAACCTTGGGAACAGAGCGGGAGTGGGCCCTGATGAGCCTGGATTCGCAGGTGCCCGGTGAGGCTGGAGATACCCCCTGGACCCGGTCCCTCCCCCGGGCGCCCGGCCCGGCTGCGGATGTCGGTGGGCGGGTGCAGACTCGCAGGTGGCCGCATCGACCCCTTCGAAGGGCTCAGCATCGTGATCACCACCGATTTCCCCGTCGGCTCGCCCTGCTGGATCGACCTGGGCACCCCTGACATCCCCGCCACGGCCGCCTTCTACGGCGCCGTCCTCGGCTGGACGTTCCAGGAGGTGCCCGAGACCGGGGGGTACGGCTTCCTCCTGCTGGACGGCAAGCGCGTCGGCGCGCTCGGGCACCTGGACTCGGGTGCCCGCTCCGCCTGGACGACGTACTTCCTGACGGCCGACGCGGACGCCACCGCGAAGGCCGCCGAGCAGGCGGGCGGTGCGGTGCGCGTCCCGCCGATGGACGTCATGCAGGAGGGCCGGTTCGCCGCGCTGACCGACCCGCAGGGCGCCGAGTTCGCGATCTGGCAGGCGGGGAGCACCAAGGGGCTGGACGCGGTGTCGGTGGACGACGCGCTGTGCTGGGCGGAGCTGCACACCACCGACCTGGATGCCGGATTCGGCTTCTACCAGCGGCTGTTCAGCTGGCGGGTGGAGAACTTCGAGCCGTCCCCGGGCATGAGCTACCGGGTGATCTCCGCCTCCCAGGGCGACCAGGACGAGACGAGCTTCGGCGGCATCGCCCCGACGATGGCCCCGGGGCAGCCCGCCGCCTGGACGCCGTACTTCGCCGCCTCGGACGTGGACGGGACGGTCGCCAAGGCGACGGCGGCCGGTGGCTCCGTCCTGATGGGGCCCGAGGACGTGACGAACGTCGGCCGCATCGCCTGGCTGGCGGACCCGAACGGCGCGCCGTTCGCCCTGATCAAGGGCGAGCCCCGGCAGTGAGCAGGAACGGGCCCGCCGACAGACACATCGGCGGGCCCGTAAAAACACATCACCGCACCGGGTGCCCGGCCTCCCGCAGCGCGCCCTTGACCTCGCCGATGCGCAGGTCCCCGAAGTGGAAGACGCTGGCCGCGAGCACCGCGTCCGCCCCCGCCTCGACGGCCGGGGCGAAGTCCGCGAGCTTGCCCGCCCCGCCGGAGGCGATGACCGGCACGGAGACGGCCTTGCGGACGGCGCGGATCATGTCCAGGTCGTAGCCGTCCTTGGTGCCGTCCGCGTCCATCGAGTTGAGCAGGATCTCCCCCGCCCCCAACTCGGCGGCGCGGCCCGCCCATTCGACGGCGTCGAGGCCGGTGCCCTGCCGCCCGCCGTGGGTGGTCACCTCGAAGCCTGAAGGGGTCTCCACGCCGGAGGGGCAGCGCCGCGCGTCCACCGAGAGCACCAGCACCTGCCGCCCGAAGCGCTTCGCGATCTCGCGGATCAGCTCCGGCCGGGCGATGGCCGCGGTGTTGACCCCGACCTTGTCGGCGCCGGCGCGCAGCAGCTTGTTCACGTCCTCGACCGCGCGGATGCCGCCGCCGACGGTCAGCGGGATGAACACCTGCTCGGCGGTGCGCCGGACCACGTCGTACGTGGTCTCGCGGTCGCCCGAGGAGGCGGTGATGTCGAGGAAGGTCAACTCGTCGGCGCCCTCGGCGTCGTAGAGCTTGGCCATCTCGACCGGGTCCCCCGCGTCGCGCAGGTTCTGGAAGTTGACGCCCTTGACCACCCGGCCGGCGTCCACGTCCAGGCAGGGGATGACACGTACGGCGAGGGTCACGACAACGAACCTTCCAGCGATTCCAGAGTTTGCGCCAACCCGGCGCGGTACGCGTCGAGTTCGATCTCGACGAGCATCCGCGAGTCGACGAAGCCCTGCACCGTCAGCAGGGCCGTCACCGGGCGCACCTCGCCGAAGAGTTCGAGGTGGGCCCGGCTCGCCGCGTCCACGTCGCGGGCATGGGTGATGTACATCCGGGTGCGGACCACGTCCGCCGCCGTCAGGCCGTACGCGGCCAGCGCGTCCAGCGCGTTGCCGAAGGCGGCCAGGGTCTGCTCGTAGGGGTCGCCCTCGCCGCGGAGCACATCGTCCACCAGCGGGCGGGCGCCCGACACGTGGACGTGGTCGCCGGCGGCGATCGCCTGCACCGAGCCGATCACGTCCTCCCAGCGGGAGAACCCGCCGACCCTGCCGCGCACCACCTGACGCTCCGTCATGCCGAGACCGCCTCCAGCGCCTCTTCGAGGGTGAACTTCTGCTCGTAGAGTGCCTTGCCGACGATGGCGCCCTCGACTCCCACGCCGGTCAGGCCGGCGATGGCGCGCAGGTCGTCCAGGGAGGAGACGCCGCCGGAGGCGACGACCGGGCGGTCGGTGGCGGCGCAGACGTCGCGCAGCAGCTGGAGGTTAGGGCCGGTCAGGGTGCCGTCGCGGTTGACGTCGGTGACGACGTAGCGGGCGCAGCCCTCGGCGTCCAGGCGGGCCAGCACGTCGAAGAGCTGGCCGCCGTCGCGGGTCCAGCCGCGGCCGCGCAGGGTGGTGCCGACGACGTCGAGGCCGACGGCGATCTTGTCGCCGTGCTCGGCGATGGCCTTGGCGACCCACTCGGGGGCCTCCAGGGCGGCGGTGCCGAGGTTGACCCGGGTGCAGCCGGTGGCGAGGGCGCGGGCGAGGGACTCGTCGTCGCGGATGCCGCCGGACAGCTCGACCTTGATGTCCAGGGCGGCGGTGACGTCGCGCAGCAGCTCGTAGTTGGAGCCCGTGCCGAAGGCGGCGTCCAGGTCGACGAGGTGCAGCCACTCGGCGCCGGCGTTCTGCCAGGCGAGGGCGGCGGCCAGCGGCTCGCCGAAGGAGGTCTCGGTGCCGGAGGCGCCCTTGACCAGGCGGACGGCCTGGCCGTCGCGGACGTCGACGGCGGGAAGCAGCTCAAGACGACTCATCAGTTACACAACTCTCAGGAGGTCAGAGGGTGTTGACCCAGTTGGTCAGCAGGGCGGCGCCGGCGTCGCCGGACTTCTCGGGGTGGAACTGGGTGGCCCACAGCGGGCCGTTCTCGACGGCGGCGACGAACGGCTGCCCGTGCGTGGCCCAGGTGACCATCGGCGGGTTGATCCGCGCGCTGTGGGTCTCCAGCTCCCAGTGCCGCACCCCGTAGGAGTGCACGAAGTAGAAGCGGGTGTCGGCGTCGAGGCCGGCGAACATCCGGGTGCCCTCGGGGGCCTCCACGGTGTTCCAGCCCATGTGCGGCACGACGGGGGCGTCCAGCGGCTCGACGACGCCGGGCCACTCGTCGCAGCCGGGCGTCTCGACGCCGTGCTCGACGCCCTTCTCGAAGAGGATCTGCATGCCGACGCAGATGCCCATGACGGGGCGGCCCCCGGCGAGGCGGCGGCCGATGATCCAGTCCCCGCGCACCGACTTCAGGCCGCGCATGCACGCCTCGAAGGCGCCGACGCCGGGGACGAGCAGGCCGTCCGCGGCCATGGCGGTGTCGTAGTCGGAGCTGACGGTGACGTTCGCCCCGGTCCGCTCCAGGGCGCGCTGCGCGGAGCGGAGGTTGCCGGAGCCGTAGTCGAGGACGACGACGTTCTTGCCCATGTTCAGGTGTCCAATGTCTCTCTACAACCGAGCTACAACCGAGCTGCAACGGAGCAGCAACAGAGCTACGACGGGGCTACAGGCGCAGCAGGCCCGAGGCCAGGCACATCACCGAGCCGAAGGCGAGCACCAGGATGACGCCCTTCGACTGCTTCTGCTTCCAGAAGGAGATCACCCCGCCGGCCAGGAAGAGGCCGACGAAGATGAGGATCATCGCGGTGTTGTTCACAGCGCACCCTTGGTCGAGGGGAGGATGCCGGCCGCGCGCGGGTCGCGCTCGGAGGCGTAGCGCAGCGCCCGGGCGAGCGCCTTGAACTGGCACTCCACGATGTGGTGCGCGTTGCGACCGTACGGCACGTGGACGTGCAGGGCGATCTGCGCCTGGGCGACGAAGGACTCCAGGATGTGCCGGGTCATCGTCGTGTCGTACGCGCCGATCATCGGCGCGATGCCCTCGGGCTCGGTGTGCACCAGGTACGGCCGGCCGGAGAGGTCGACGGTGACCTGGGCGAGGGACTCGTCCAGGGGCACGGTGCAGTTGCCGAAGCGGTAGATGCCGACCTTGTCGCCGAGGGCCTGCTTGAAGGCGGCGCCGAGGGCGAGGGCGGTGTCCTCGATGGTGTGGTGGGTGTCGATGTGCAGGTCGCCGTCGGTCTTGACGGTGAGGTCGAACAGACCGTGGCGGCCGAGCTGGTCGAGCATGTGGTCGTAGAAGCCGACGCCGGTGGAGATGTCGGTCCGGCCGGTGCCGTCGAGGTCGATCTCGACGAGGACGGAGGTCTCCTTGGTGGTGCGCTCGACGCGTCCGACGCGCGAATCGGGGGACATGAGGGGTTGCAGCTCCTTGATCACGGTGCGGACGGCGTCCAGGAAGGCGTCGTTCTCGGCGGGCGTGCCGGCGGTGACGCGCAGCCACCCGGGGACGCCGTTGTCGCGGACGAGGACGCCCTGGTCGAGGATCGCCCGCCAGACGGCGTGGGTGTCGGCGAAGCGGCCGAACTGGACGAAGTTGGCGTCGGAGTCGGTGACCTCCAGGCCCATCGCCCGCAGCGCCTCGACCAGCCGGTCGCGCTCCTCCTTGAGCCGGCCGACGTACCCGAGCAGGGTGTCGGTGTGCTCCAGGCAGGCCAGCGCGGTGGCCTGGGTGACGGCGGACAGGTGGTACGGCAGGCGCACCAGCTGGACGGCGTCGACGACAGCGGCGTCGGCGGCGAGGTAGCCCAGGCGCAGCCCGGCGGCGCCGAAGGCCTTGGACATGGTGCGGCTGACGACGAGGTTGGGGCGGCCCTCGATCAGCGGCAGCAGCGAGGGGCGGTGCGAGAACTCGACATAGGCCTCGTCGACGACGACCAGGCTGGGCCGGGCGGCCTGCGCGGCCTCGTACAGCCGCAGGACGGTCTCGGAGGTCACCGCCGTGCCGGTCGGATTGTTCGGCGAGCAGATGAACACCACGTTGGGCTTCTGCTCGGCGATCGTCTCGACCGCGGCCTCCACGTCGATGGTGAAGTCCTCGTTGCGCGGCCCGGAGATCCAGGCCGTGCCGGTGCCCCGGGAGATCAGCGCGTGCATCGAGTACGAGGGCTCGAAGCCGAGCGCGCTGCGGCCGGGCCCGCCGAAGGTCTGGAGCAGCTGCTGCAGGACTTCGTTGGAGCCGTTGGCGGCCCACACCTGCTCCCGTACGACGGGGAAGCCGGTGGTCCGCGTCAGGTACGCGGCCAGCCCCTCGCGCAGCTCGACCGCGTCCCGGTCGGGGTAGCGGTTGAGCCCGCGGGCGGCCTCGGCGACGCGCTCGGCGATGCGGGCGACGAGCTCCTCGGGCAGCGGGTACGGGTTCTCGTTGGTGTTGAGCTGGACGGGCACGTCCAACTGCGGTGCGCCGTACGGGGACTGGCCGCGCAGCTCGTCCCGGATGGGCAGGTCGTCGATGCGAGTCGTACGCGTGGTCACGATCCCGGCACCGTCCAGTCGAAGCGGGCCTTGATGGCGTCCCCGTGCCCGGGCAGGTCCTCGGCGTTCGCGAGGTTCACCACGTGCGCGGCGACGTCCGCCAGCGCCTCGCGGTCGTACTCGACGACCTGCACGCTGCGCAGGTAGGTCTGCACCGACAGCCCGGAGGAGTGGCAGGCGCAGCCGCCCGTCGGCAGGACGTGGTTGGAGCCGGCCGCGTAGTCGCCCAGCGAGACCGGGGTCCAGCGGCCGATGAAGATCGCGCCGGCGTTGACGACGCGCTCCGCGACGGCGTGGGCGTCCCGGGTCTGGATCTCCAGGTGCTCGGCCGCGTACGCGTTGACCACGGCGAGGCCCTGCTCCAGGTCGTCGACCAGGATGATGCCGGACTGCCGGCCGCCGAGCGCCTCGGCGACGCGCTCGCTGTGCTTGGTCCGCGCGACCTGCTCGGCCAGCTCGGCCTCGACGGCCTCGGCCAGTGCCGGGGAGTCGGTGACGAGCACCGAGCCGGAGGTCGGGCCGTGCTCGGCCTGGCTGATCAGGTCGGCGGCCACGTCGGAGGCCACCGCGCTGTCGTCGGCGAGGACGGCGATCTCGGTCGGGCCGGCCTCGGAGTCGATGCCGATCCGCCCGGCGAAGTAGCGCTTGGCGGCGGCCACGTAGATGTTGCCGGGGCCGGTGACGACGTTGACCGGCTTGCACTCCTCGGTGCCCAGGGCGAACATCGCCACCGCCTGGGCGCCGCCGACGGAGTAGACCTCGTCGACGCCGAGCAGGGCGCAGGCCGCGAGGATCGCCGGGTGGACGCGGCCCTCGAACTCCTTCTGCGGGGGCGAGGTCACGGCGATGCCGCGCACCCCGGCCTCCTGGGCGGGCACCACGTTCATCACCACGGAGGACGGGTAGACGGCGAGCCCGCCCGGCACGTACAGGCCGACCCGCTCCACCGGCACCCACCGCTGGGTGACGGTGCCGCCCGGCACCACCTGCGTGGTGTGCCCGGTGCGGCGCTGGTCGGAGTGCACGGTGCGCGCCCGGCGGATCGACTCCTCCAGGGCCGCGCGCACCTTCGGGTCCAGCGTCTCCAGGGCCTCGGCCAGCTGCTCGGCCGGGACGCGGGTGGTCTCCAGCCGCACGCCGTCGAACCGCTCGGTGATCTCGATCAGCGCCGTGACCCCGCGATGGCGTACGTCCTCGGCGATCGGCCGCACCGTCTCCAGGGCGGCCGCGACGTCGAACTCGGCACGGGGCAGCAGGTCACGCGGGTCGTTGGTCGAGCCGCGGAGGTCGATTCGAGAGATCACGCCACCCAGTGTAAGGAGTGCCCGGAACCGCTGGTCCCGCATTTCAGTCCGTGATACGAAAGGCGAGACGACCGGGGGACGGGGGAAACCGTGGTGCAGAGCGTTCCGGACCACTGGACGGACACCGAACGGGAGCTGTGGGAGGCGTACCGGCAGGGCAACGTCTTCGACCGCCGTTTCGGTGACGCGGACACCGACGACCCCTTCGGGGACGCGGTCTGGGGCCCCGAGCGCACCGTCCGCTCCGAGGTCGTCGCCCATCTGCTGCTCGCCGGCCCGGAGGCCGTCCCCGGCCGGGTCGCCTCGCTGCGGATGAACGGCGTGCTCGTCACCGGCCCGCTCAGCCTCGCCGGCGGCCGGATCGCCCACTACGTGGAGCTGTACAGCTGCCGCTTCGACCACAAGGTGCTCGTCTCCGAGGCCGAGGCCAGCACCCTGCGCCTGGTCGACTGCCTCATCCCCCGGCTGGAGGCCTCCCGGCTGACCACCACCGGCGACCTCCACCTGGCCCGCTCCCGCGTCCCCGAGGGCATCCGGCTCACCGACGCCAAGATCGGCACCGACCTGCTGCTCAACCTGGCCAAGGTCGGCGGCGACCGCTACGGCCGGGCGATCTCCGCCGACGGGATCACCATCCACCAGGACTTCGAGGCCGAACGCATCGAGGTGGACGGGGAGTTGAGTATCCGCACCGCCCGGATCGGCGGCCGCCTCTCCCTGCGCGGCGCCCAGCTGCGCGCCGCCCCGCAGAACCGCACCTGCCTCAACGCCGTCCGCGTCACCGTCGGCCACACCCTCTACCTGACCGGCTCGGCGGACGGCGGCTGGCTCGGCTCCCGCAGCTACTACGGCTCCGGCTACGGCGAGACCGCGCCCCCGGACGGCCCGATCACCCCGTTCCGCGCGTACGGCCGCGTCCGGCTCTCCGACAGCCGCTTCGACGGCGCCTGCCTGATATCCGGCGAGTTCCACCTGGAGGAGGGCGACGAGCTGTCGCTGCGCCGCATCCACACCCCGGAGCTGCGCTTCACCTGCCGCAAGCGCCCGACCGGCACCGTCTCCCTGTCCCGCGCCCGCGTCGGCAACCTGGTCGACACCCCCACCGCCTGGCCGCGCGGCAAGCACCTGGGCCTGACGGGCTTCGTCTACGAGGTGCTGCGCCCGGCCGAGGCCTTCACCATCCAGCAGCGCATCGCGTGGCTGGAGGGCTCCTCGGTGGACTTCCAGCCGGAGTCCTACGAGCAGCTCGCCTCCGCCCTGCGCCGCGACGGCGCCGACGACGACGCCCGCGAGGTGCTGTACGCCAAGCAGCGCCGCCGCCGGGCGACCCTGCCGCTGCCCGGGCGCCTGTGGGGCCACGTCCAGGACGTCACGGTCGGCTACGGCTTCCGCCCCGGCCGGGCGGGCCTGTGGCTGCTGCTCGCCTGGGCGCTGGGCAGCCTCTGGTTCCACGCGCGCCCGCTGGAGCCCCTCAAGCCGGACGAGCACCCGCACTGGAACCCGGTGCTGTACACCCTCAACCAGCTGCTGCCCATCGTCGACCTCAACCAGGGCGCCTGGAACCCGGGCGGGATCGACCAGTGGCTGACCGCCGGGCTGGTCGTGGTCGGCTGGCTGCTCGCGTCCACCTTCATCACCGGCGCGACGCGGATGCTCCAGCGCGGCTGAGGCCCGTGGCGGGTGGCGCTCCCCCGGGCCTGTGCGACACGCCCGGGCCCGGGGGAACTACGCTGTCCGCCGTGACAGAACGGCTGCCGCTCTTCCCGCTGAACACCGTGCTCTACCCGGGCCTGGTGATGCCCCTGAACGTCTTCGAGGAGCGCTACCGCCGTCTCGTCGCCGATCTGCTCGACCGGCCCGGCCAGGCGCCGGACGCCCCGCGCCGCTTCGGCGTGGTCGCCATCAAGGACGGCCGCGAGACCGCCCCGGTGCGCCCCGACGAGGGCCCCGCCGGCCCGCTGGACGGCCTCGGCACCGTCAGCGGGGACGCCCTGGAGGCGCTGTTCCACATCGGCTGCGTCGCCGACGTCACCTCCGTCGAGCAGCAGCCCGACGGCCGGTACGAGCTGCTGGTCACCGGCACCACGCGCTTCGCGCTGCGCTCGGTGGACACCTCCGGGCCGTACCTGACCGGCGAGGTCGTGCCGGTGGAGGAGCACTCCGGGGCCGGCTCCGGTGCCCTCGCCGCCGAGGTCGAGCGGGCCTTCCGGGTGTACCAGACGCGGCTGGCGGGCGCCCGCGAGGCCACCACCGTCGGCCGCCAGGAGCTCCCGGACGACCCCCAGGTGCTCTCGTACCTGGTCGCCGCCGCCTCGGTGTTCGAGACCCCGGTCAAGCAGCGGCTGCTCGCCTGCCCGGAGACCGCCCAGCGGCTGCGGCTGGAGCTCGACCTGCTGCGCCGCGAGTCCTCCGTCCTCAGCTGGCTGCCCTCGCTGCCGGCCGTCGACCTGACCCGCCAGTCCTTCAGCCCCAACTGACCCCCGACTGACCCCCAGCCGCCCCCGGGAGCGACGCATGGCCAAGAAGAGCAGGAAGGGCGGCCAGGGCACCCCCGCGACCGTCGCCCTGGAGAGCGCCGCCGTCGCCTTCACGGTGCACGCGTACGAGCACGACCCGGCCGCCGCCTCCTACGGCGGGGAGGCCGCCGAGGCCCTGGGCGTCGCCCCGGAGCGGGTGTTCAAGACCCTGGTCGCCGACGTGGACGGCGCCCTGACGGTCGGCGTCGTCCCCGTCGCCGGGCAGCTGGACCTCAAGGCCCTGGCCGCGGCCGTCGGCGGCAAGCGCGCCGCCATGGCCGACCCGGCCGCCGCCGAGCGCAGCAGCGGCTACGTCCTGGGCGGCATCTCCCCGCTGGGCCAGCGCCGGGCGCTGCGCACGGTCGTGGACGAGGCGGCGCTCGGCCACCCGACGGTCTACGTGTCGGCGGGGCGCCGCGGCCTGGAGGTCGAGCTGGCCCCGGCCGACCTGATCGCCCTCACGGGCGCCGTCACGGCCCCGATCGCGCGCGCCTGAGACGGGCCCTGCAAAAAAAAGCGGGGCGGGAGGCCCGTACCGGAACCTCCCGCCCACCGTGACGTCTCAGGGCGTCCTGTCCTGCGGAGAGTGCGGAGAGTCCTGCACGGGCGCCTCCGGGAGGCTCCCCGCCGGAATCCCCCAGTAGGGCGGCGGGTCCTCCTCGCGCTTGCCGAAGGCCGCCGACAGCGCGAGCAGCACCACCATGGCCGTCATCGGCCACACCAGCAGCGCGCCCAGCGCCCCGAGGTCGATGCTCGCGTCGAAGTGCCCGCCGTTGCCGACCCTGCGGGCCTCGCCGATCAGGTCGTTGCTCGGACCGAGCCACCGGCCCAGCCGCCAGGCGCCGATCGAGCCGAGCAGCCCGCCCGCGGCCAGACCGACCGCGACGGAGATCCCGCCGCCCCGGCGCCTGGTCAGCAGGAAGGCGCCCAGCGCGGTGAGGATGCCCGCGCCCAGCCCGATCAGCACGAACACGGCGTCGGCCCCGGCGCGCTGCTCGCCCTCCGGGTCCGCGTAGAGGATGCGGTCGCCGTCCACGATCAGCGGCACCTTGGGCGCCAGCCAGGCCCACAGCACGGCCATCACCACGCCGACCACCAGGCCGGCGAGCACCGCCAGGGCCCCGATCCGCAGCTCGTCCCGCAGCCGCTCCCCCGGCGTGCCCACCGGCTCGCCCGGCACCAGCCCGTGCGGCGGCAGCGGCACGCCCGCCAGGTCCGCCGGCGGCGGCGCGAACGGGTCGGGGGCGTCGCCCTGCGCGGCCCGCACGTCGGCGTGGGAGCGATCCGGAGGTGTGTTCGGTACGGTCACGGGCCCCATCGTTTCACGCCGGTCGTCGAAACGACCGAACAGCCCTCCAAAGATCCCCACGGGCCGTACTAACGGGAGACGGCCCGCCGGTACGCCCAGGTGGCCAGGGCCAGCGACACCACGCCCACCCCGGCGCAGACGCCGAGGTCCGCCGCGACCATCCCCCAGTCGGGGCTGGCGGTGAAGGTCCGCGCGAAGGCCTCGACCCCGTACGTGGACGGCAGCAGGTCCCGCAGCCACAGCACCGGCTGCGGCAGGTGGTCGACGGGCAGCACGCCCAGCAGCAGCGCCGCCGACATGCCCATCTGCCCCAGCATGGTGGCGATCTCCTGCCGGGGCGCCAGCAGCCCGCAGGCCGCGCCCAGCCCGGCCAGTGCCGCGCCCGCCAGCGGCACGACGGCCAGCAGCACCCACAGCTGCCCCAGCGGCAGCCCGAACATCACGGCGCCCACCGCCGCCGTCACCAGCGTCCCGGGCAGGGTGAAGGAGGCGTACGCGGCGGCCGCGCCCAGCACCACGGAGGCGGCCGGCACCGGCAGCGTCCCGTAGTGGTCCAGGCCGCCGGTGGCCCGCAGCCGCCCGAAGTACTGCGCCAGCAGGTTGAGCGCCACGAAGGCGACGACCAGCACGCTCGACCCGGCGACCACCGACCGCGCCGCCGAGGTCTGCCCGGCGTCCACCACGCCGCGCATCATCACCAGGATGCCGAGCGACTGGAAGGTGGCCACGAACAGCAGCGGGATCCGCGCCACCCGGGCCCGCGCGAGCTGCGCCCGGTACACGGCGGCGAGCGCGGGCAGCAGCCGGGCGGCGGGGGCGAGCGGGGCGGGGGCGCCGGCCCGCCGGTCGGCCTGCGGCGGCGCCGAGAGCAGGGTCACTTGGCCAGTCCTCCGTGGCGGCCGCCGAGCTTGAGGTAGGCGTCCTCAAGACTCGGCGTGGCGAGGGTGAAGTCGTCCAGCGCGGCGAAGGCCGGGCCGGTGGTGACGGCGGCGACGAGTTCGCGGGCCTGCTCGGGGGTGGTGCGCACCGTCCAGCGGCGGCCGGTGCGCTCGGCCCGGTCGGCGAGCGCGGCCACGGCCGGTACGCCGAGGGGGGCCTCGTCGCGCCAGACCAGGTCGAGCCGGACGTCGCCGTCGACGAGCGCCTTGAGCCCGCCGGGGGTGTCGCAGGCGATCACCCGGCCCTCGTCGACGACGGCGACGCGGTCGAGGACGGTCTCCGCCTCGATGACGTTGTGGGTGACGAGCAGCACCGTCGTCCCGTGCTCGGCCCGCCGCCGGTCGACGGCCGACCAGACGGCGCGGCGCGCCACCGGGTCCATGCCGGTGGTCGGCTCGTCGAGGACGAGCAGCGGGCGCTCCCCGACGAGGGCGGCGGCGAAGCAGGCCAGGCGGCGCTGCCCGCCGGAGAGCTTGGCGAGGGGGCGCGAGGCGATCGTCTCCAGGCCGACCTCGGCCAGCACCTCGGCGGTGGCCGCCCGGGCCCGCGCCCGGGAGAGGCCGCGCAGCCGTCCGGTGGTCTCGGCGGCGAGGGCGACGGTCAGCTCGTCCAGCGCCGTGGACTCCTGCCCGAGGTAGCCGAGCAGCCGGGCGGCCCGTTCGGGGTGGCGGACGACGTCGTGGCCGAGCAGGTCGACCGTCCCGGAGTCCGGGCGCAGCAGGCCGGTGAGCTGGCGCACCAGGGTGGACTTCCCGGCGCCGTTGGGCCCGAGCAGGCCGAAGACCTCGCCCTGGCGGACGGTGAGGCTGATCCCGTCGTTGGCCCGGATCTCGCGCGCGGCGGCGCCCCGGCCGCTGCGGTACGTCCGGACGAGGTCGCGTACGACGACGCAGGGCGGGGTCTCCTGGGGTGCTCGCCCGGCCGTCTGGTTCACGACCGAAGACTCTACGCGCTCGTACGGGCGGCCCGGACAACGGGGCCCCGCCCGGGAGCACCTCCGGTCATTCGTCGACGACCATCGACCCGCCGGGGACCTGACCGGCCAGCTCCTTCCAGAAGCCGGCCCTGATCGCGTAGCGGTCGTGCTCGTCGATCTGGTCGTCCTTGTGCGCGAGCAGGCCGAACCGGGCGGCGTAGCGCAGGAGTTCGCCGTCGACCCGGTGCGGGATGCGGGGGTAGTCGGGCCACAGGACGGTGAGCTTCTCGACGTCGCCGAGGCGGTCGCTCCAGCGGCGGGCGAAGACCTGCCCGACCTCGTGGGCGTCGCCGCCGATGGAGGTGATGTCCTCCTCGCGGTCGGCCCAGCGCTGTTCGGCGGTGGTCAGCTGGGCGAGGGTGGGCAGGCCGTCCCCGGCGCAGACGGCGGGCTCGGGGGCGGGCCGGTCGACCCAGCCCCGGTCGGAGGACCAGCGCAGCACCGGGCCGCTGGCGGCGTGCCCGTTGGCGTGCGCGTGCGCGTGCCCGTTGGTCTGGGCGCCGCCGTGGCCGTTGGCGGCGGTGATCGGGGTGACGGGGGTGACGGCGGAGGCGCGGCCGGCGAGGTCCTTGGGCGTGGGGACGACCCGCAGGGTGGCGGCGGCGGGCTGCGGCTGCCCGTTGGCGGCGGCGGGCGCCTCGGGCGCGACGGCGGCGGCGGCCGGGGCGACGGCGGGCGGCACCACGCCGGGCAGCGCCGCGGGCTGGGCGGGCGGAGCGGCGAGGATCTTGGCGATCTCGTGCCGGGCGGCGCCCGAGCCGGGGGCGGGGTAGGCGCCGGTGGTGGTGTCCCGCAGCGAGAAGGAGGCCTCGATCCACTCCCGGTCGAGGACGCGCCGCTCGTCGGCCTCGCCCACGAGGTCCTCGGACTGGTTGAAGTCCCCGTCCGCGGCCTGGAGCGCCCACAGGTGGACGGCGACACCGTGCTCCTTGGCCGTCATCATCCCGGGCAGGAGGTCCCCGTCGCCGGTGATCAGCACGACGTCGGCGCAGGCCCGGTTGCGGGCGAGCTCGGACAGCTCGGCGTGCATCGCCGCGTCCACGCCCTTCTGCACCCAGCGGCCCTCGGCCCGGGTGAGCGCGCCCAGGCGCACGGTGACGCGGGGCAGCACCCGCAGGCGGCGGTGCTCGGGCATCGGGCGGCGGTCGGGGGCGGCGTCGAACCAGTAGATGCGCAGCAGCGGCAGGCCCGTCTCGGCCTCGGCGCGCTCGCGCAGGGCGGAGATCAGCGCGGTGTGGTTGACGGTGACCTTGGAGCGGGAAGGGTCCCCGGCGAGCAGGCTGGCGGCGGCGCCCAGCAGGTATCCGGCATCCACCAGGACGACACAGCGGTCCATCCGCGCACCTTCTTTCCGCTCGCCCTCGGGGGTTCTGGCAGGGTGGGCGGTCGCCCGGACGCCGGGCGTGTGGGGTGAGGGGTCCCCGTGGCCGCCCGATCGTTGGGTCACCTTTTCCCCGAGGTTCACGCGCCCAACCTCGGAGGATGTCCCGGTACCGCAACAGACGCCCCAACGAGTCGCAAAGACGCACGAAGGCGGGCCCCGTACAACGAGGGGCCCGCCTTCGGGTCACAGCACGGTTCAGCCGTTGAGCTCAGCGGCGACGAGTTCGGCCAGCTGGACGGCGTTGAGGGCGGCGCCCTTGCGCAGGTTGTCGTTGGAGACGAACAGCGACAGGCCGTGCTCGACGGTCTCGTCGCTGCGGATGCGGCCGACGTAGCTCGGGTCCTTGCCGGCGGCCTGGAGCGGGGTGGGGATCTCGGACAGCTCGACGCCGGGGGCGCCGGCGAGCAGCTCGGCGGCGCGCTCGGGGCTGATCGGGCGCTCGAAGCGGGCGTTGATCTGCAGCGAGTGGCCGGAGAAGACCGGCACGCGCACGCAGGTGCCGGACACCTTCAGCTCCGGGATGCCGAGGATCTTGCGGCTCTCGTGGCGGAGCTTCTGCTCCTCGTCGGTCTCGTTGGAGCCGTCCTCGACGATCGAGCCGGCCAGCGGCAGCACGTTGAAGGCGATGGGGCGCTTGTAGACCTTGGGCTCGGGGAACTCCACGGCCCCGCCGTCGCGGGCGAGCGCCGAGGCGCCCTCCACGACCTTGGCGGCCTGGTCCTGCAGCTCGGCGACGCCGGCCACGCCGCTGCCGGAGACGGCCTGGTAGGTGGCGACGACGAGCGCGGCCAGGCCGGCCTCCTCGTGCAGCGGGCGCAGCACGGGCATGGCCGCCATGGTGGTGCAGTTGGGGTTGGCGATGATGCCCTTGGGGCGGTCGGCGATGGCGCCGGGGTTGACCTCGGAGACGACCAGCGGCACCTCGGGGTCGCGGCGCCAGGCGGAGGAGTTGTCGATGACGACGGCGCCGGCCGCGGCGACCTTGGGGGCCAGGGCCTTGGAGGTGGAGCCTCCGGCGGAGAAGATCACGATGTCCAGGCCGCTGTAGTCGGCGGTGGCCGCGTCCTCGACGGTGACCTCGGTGCCCTGCCAGGGCAGGGTGCGCCCGGCGGAGCGGGCCGAGGCGAACAGGCGCAGCTGCTCCACCGGGAAGGCGCGCTCCGCCAGGATCTCGCGGACCACCGCGCCGACCTGACCGGTGGCCCCGACGATGCCGATCTTCATTCCGACCACTCCTCCGAATGTGCTGTCTACAGCCGACCTCCGCCCATCATGCCTTGTCACGGAGGTGGAACGACCTGGTATTCCACGTACTGAGCGCCGACTAGAGGTCCAGACCATTCGCGAGGGCCAGCGCGGCCTCGACCTCGGCGTGCCCGGCCGGCAGCAGCGGCAACCGTACGTCCGGGGTAGGGATGCGGCCCTGGGCGTGCAGCACGCCCTTGGTGACGGCGGGGTTGGGCGCGGTGAAGGCGGACAGCGCCAGCGCCGTGAGCCGGTTCCCGAGCTCGCGGGCCCGCTCGACCTCGCCGGCCCGCCAGGCGCGCTCCAGCTCGACGAAGCGGGCGGTGGCCAGGTGCGCGGAGGCCAGGATGCCGCCGGCCGCGCCGACCGCCAGCATCGGCGAGAGGAAGGCGTCCTCGCCGGTCAGCACCGCGAACCCCTCGGGGGTGTCGGCGAGCAGCTCGGCCGCCGTCTGGTCGAGGCCGCCGGTGGCGTACTTGACGCCCACCACGCCCTCGATCGCGGCGAGTTCGCGCAGCGCGGCGGTGGAGAGCTGCTGCCCGGTGCGGTACGGGATGTGGTAGACGATCAGCGGCAGCGGGCTGCTCGCGGCCAGCGCCCGGAAGTGGGCGACGGTGCCCGCCTCGCCGGGCCGGACGAACGCGGGGACGGTCACCAGCGCGGCCGCGGCCTGCGGGGTCCGGGCGGCGAGGGCGGTCAGCGACTCGGCGGTGGCCCGGGTGTCCCCGCCGCTCGCGCCGACGATCAGCTGGGCCCCGTACGCGGCGCAGACCTCGGCGGTGACGTCGGTCACGGCCTGGCGCTCCTCGGCGGTCAGGGCGGCGGGCTCGCCGGTGGTCCCGAGCGCGACCAGCCCGGCGGCGCCGGAGTCGAGCAGCCCGCCCGCCAGCTTCTGGAGGGCGTCGAGGGCGACGGTGCCGTCCTCGGCGAAGGGGGTGATCAGGGGGACGTAGATGCCCTTGAGGTCCATGTCCACGATCCTCGGGGCAGTGGATCACCCGGGTCCAGTTCACGTTTCCGACGCTTCTCGTAAGCTGAGCCGATGCTCGACGTCCGACGCCTGCGCCTGCTGCGCGAACTGGCCCACCACGGCACCATCGCCGCCGTCGCCGAGGCGCTGTCCTTCAGCCCTTCGGCGGTGTCCCAGCAACTGTCCGTCCTGGAGAAGGAGGCCGGCGTCCCGCTGCTGGAGCGCACCGGGCGGCGGGTGACGCTCACCCCGGCGGCGGCCGGGCTCGTCCGGCACGCGGAGGCGGTGCTCGCCCGACTGGAGCAGGCGGAGGCCGAACTCGCCCACGCCAAGCGGGGGTTGGCGGGCCCGCTGCGGATCGGCACCTACCCCTCGGCGGCCCGGGCGATCATCCCCGGGGTGCTGGCCGAGCTGGCCGCCTGGCACCCTGCGCTGGAGCCGATGGTCACCGAGGTCGACCCGGCGGGCGTCGGCGCCGCCGTGCGCGCGGGCGAGCTGGACGTGGCGCTGGTCCACGAGTACGACCTCGTCCCCGCCGAACCGGAGCCGGGCCTGGCGGTGACCAGGCCGGTCTTCACCGAGCCCATGTACCTGGCCGCCCGGGCGCCGGGGACGCTCGCCGAGCACCGCGAAGCGCCGTGGATCCTGTCCCCGCCCGGCACGCTCTGCCACACCATGGCCGTGCGCGCCTGCGAGGCGGCGGGCTTCACGCCGCGCGTGCGGCACCAGATCGACGACTTCACCACCGTGCTGGCCCTGGTCGGCGCGGGCCAGGGCGTCGCCCTCGTCCCGCACCTGGGCACGGCCGGGCCGCCGCCCGGCGTGGTGCTCACCCGGCTGCCGATGTACCGCCGCACCCGCGCGGCCTTCCGCGCGGGCGCGGGCAGCCACCCGGCCGTCTCCGCCTTCGTCTCGGCCCTGCACACCTCGGTGCCCCCGGGCCTGTCCAGCGACGGCGCCTGAGCGCCTGGTTCCCCGAGTTCGCCGTCAGTTCCCCGTCAGTTCCCCGAGTTCGCCAGGCAGCTCGGCCCGAGCAGCTGCTTGAGGTCCCCGAACAGCGCCGGGTCCGACTTCACCCGGTGCCGGTCCAGCCGCAGCACCGTCGTCCTGGTGCGGCCCTCCAGCCGCAGCCGCACCTCCGTCGACCCCTTGTGGTGGACCAGCACCTCGCCGAGCCGGGCCACCAGCGGCGGGGTGACCTTGCCGGTCGGGATGTTGATGACGATCGGCGCCTCGGCGTGCGCGTTCGACAGGTCGGGGGCGGACAGCTCCATGCCCATCAGCCTCGGCACGTCCTCCCGCTTGTCGAGCTTGCCGCGCACGAACACCACGGCGTCCTCGACGAGTTGGGAGGCGACCAGCTGGTAGCTCGCCGGGAAGAACATGCAGTCGATGGAGCCCGCGAGGTCCTCCACCGTCGCGATCGCCCAGGCGTTGCCCTGCTTGGTCATCTTCCGCTGGAGGCCCGAGATGATGCCGCCGATGGTGACGATCGTCCCGTCCGGCCGCTCCGCGAGGTCGGCGACCGCGCAGTCCGCCTTGTCGGCGAGCAGGTGCTCGATGCCGTGCAGCGGGTGCGAGGAGACGTACAGGCCGAGCATCTCCCGCTCCTGGGTGAGCAGGAAGGACTTCTCCCACTCCTCCTCGGAGAAGACGACGTCCAGCCCGAAGCTCGGCTCGTCCGCCGTGGCGTCGCCGCCGAAGAGGTCGAACTGGCCCTCCGCCTCCTTGCGCTTCACCCCGACGACGTTGTCGATCATCGGCTCGAACTGCGCGCTGAGCCCCTTGCGGGTGTGGCCGAGGGAGTCGAACGCCCCGGCCTTGATGAGGGATTCGACCGTCCGCTTGTTGCAGACCACCGACTCCACCTTCTCCAGGAAGTCGGGGAAGGAGGAGAACTTCCCCTTGGTCTTCCTGGTCCGGATCATCGACTCGACCACCGGGCCGCCGACGTTGCGGATGGCCGTCAACCCGAAGCGCACGGTGGTGTCACCGTGCGGGGTGAAGTCCGAGTCCGACTCGTTGACGTCCGGCGGCAGCACCTGGATGCCCATCTTGCGGCACTCGTTGAGGTAGACCGCCGACTTGTCCTTGTCGTCCTTGACGGAGGTCAGCAGGCCGGACATGTACTCGGCCGGGTAGTTGGCCTTGAGGTACGCCGTCCAGTACGAGACCAGCCCGTACCCGGCGGTGTGCGCCTTGTTGAAGGCGTAGCCGGAGAAGGGGACGAGGACGTCCCAGACCGCCTGGATCGCCGCGTCCGAGTACCCGCGCTCGCGGCAGCCCTTCTGGAAGGGGACGAACTCCGCCTCCAGGATCTCCTTCTTCTTCTTGCCCATGGCCCGGCGCAGCAGGTCGGCCTGGCCGAGCGAGTACCCGGCGAGGATCTGCGCGGCCTTCTGCACCTGCTCCTGGTAGACGATCAGGCCGTACGTGGGCCGCAGCACCTCCTCCAGGGGCGCCTCCAGCTCCGGGTGGATCGGGGTGATCTCCTGCTGGCCGTTCTTGCGCAGCGCGTAGTTGGTGTGGGAGTTGACGCCCATCGGGCCCGGCCGGTACAGCGCCAGGACGGCCGAGATGTCCTCGAAGTTGTCGGGCTTCATCAGCCGCAGAAGGGAGCGCATCGGCCCGCCGTCGAGCTGGAAGACGCCGAGGGTGTCGCCGCGGGCGAGGAGTTCGTAGGTGGGCCTGTCGTCGAGCGGCAGCTTGAGCAGCTCGATCTTCTCGCCCTTGTTCCTCTCGATCGCCTTGACGGCGTCGTCCATGATCGTGAGGTTGCGCAGGCCGAGGAAGTCCATCTTGAGGAGGCCGAGGCCCTCGCAGGTCGGATAGTCGAACTGCGTGATGGTCACACCGTCGGTGTGCCGGGTCCAGACCGGGATGTGGTCGGTCAGCGGCTCGGAGGACATGATCACACCGGCCGCGTGCACGCCCGGCTGGCGGATCAGGCCCTCGATGCCGCGCGCGGTGTCGATGACCTTCCGCACGTCCGGGTCGTTCTCGTACAGCCCGCGGATCTCGCCGGCCTCGCCGTAGCGCGGGTGGCTGGAGTCCGTGATCCCCGACAGCGGGATGCCCTTGCCCATGACGTCCGGCGGCATCGCCTTGGTGATGC
Source organism: Kitasatospora sp. NPDC101183 (assembly GCF_044767945.1). NCBI lineage: Bacteria > Bacillati > Actinomycetota > Actinomycetes > Kitasatosporales > Streptomycetaceae > Kitasatospora > Kitasatospora sp. NPDC101183. The sequence continues at coordinate 338,865 of NZ_JBIWOW010000004.1, forward strand.
GGTCGCCCATCGCGTACGGGTAGCCGAGGACGCGCGAGGAGTCCTTGATGGCGGCCTTCGCCTTGATGGTGCCGTACGTGACGATCATGGCGACCTTGTCGGAGCCCCACTTCTCCGTCACGTAGCGGATCACGTCGCCGCGCCGGCGCTCGTCGAAGTCGATGTCGACATCGGGCATGGAGATGCGCTCGGGGTTGAGGAAGCGCTCGAAGATCAGGCCGTGCGGGATCGGGTCGAGGTCGGTGATGCCCATCGCGTACGCCACCAGCGAGCCGGCCGCCGAACCGCGGCCCGGGCCCACCGCGATGCCCTGGCTCTTCGCCCACATGATGAAGTCGGCGACCACGAGGAAGTACGCCGGGAACCCCATCTGGATGATGGTGTCCATCTCGTACTCGGCGAGCTTCCTGTGCTCCTCGTCGTAGCCCTCCGGGAAGCGCCAGGCCATGCCCTCCCAGACCTTGGACCGGAAGAAGTCCGCCTCGGACTCGAAGCCCTCCGGGATCGGGAACCGGGGCATCAGGTTCCTGAACTGGAACATGCCCTCGGTGTCGACCCGGGAGGCGACCAGCAGCTGGCTGTTGCGGCAGCCCTCCTGCCAGGCGTCCGAGGAGTCCAGGGCGTACATCTCGGCGGCCGACTTGATGTAGTAGCCGGTGCCGTCGAACCGGAAGCGGTCCGGGTCGGAGAGGTTCTTGCCGGTCTGCACGCACAGGAGCAGGTCGTGGGCGCCCGCGTCCGCCTCGGTGGTGTAATGCGAATCATTAGTAACAACCGGCGGGATGCCCAGCTTCCGGCTGATCTCCAGCAGCCCGTCGCGGACGCGCTTCTCGATGTCGAGGCCGTGGTCCATCAGTTCCAGGAAGTAGTTCTCCCGGCCGAAGATGTCCTGGTAGTCGGCGGCCGACCTCAGCGCCTCGTCGAACTGCCCCAGCCGCAGCCGCGTCTGCACCTCGCCGGACGGGCAGCCGGTGGTGGCCATCAGGCCGCCGGACAGCTCGGAGATCAGCTCCTTGTCCATCCGGGGCCACTTCACCAGCCAGCCCTCCGCGTAGGAGCGCGAGGTCAGCTTGAAGAGGTTGTGCAGGCCCTCCTTGTTCCGGGCCCAGATCGTCTTGTGGGTGTACGCGCCGGAGGCCGAGACGTCGTCCCGCTTCTGGTGCGGCTGGCCCCACAGAATGCGCTTGGTGTTCGAGCGCGACTCCGGCGCGACGTACGCCTCGATGCCGATCACGGGCGTGATCCCGGCGTCCGTGGCCTGCCGGTGGAACTCGGCGGCGCCGTACATGTTGCCGTGGTCCGTCATCGCCACATGGGTCTGCCCGAGGCGCTCGACCTCCTTGAACATCTGCTTCAGCCGGGCGGCGCCGTCCAGCATCGAGTACTCGGTGTGGACGTGCAGATGCGCGAACGGCTGGTCGCTCAAGGCGGGGCCTCCGGGGGCTCTGGTGCTGGGCTGGCGGGCCGGCGAACGCGCAGGTCACAGGGTGGAGGGCCTGGAAACGAATGTGGCCCGAACCACCTCACGGGGCCCGGACCACCACTCACACGTTCACCCGTCCACTCTAGCCCGCCGACCCCCCGCACAACCTCCGGCCCGCCGCCTCCCGCACCTCCCGCTCCTCCATCGGATCGTCCCGCAGATACCGCAGCCGGGCCTCCACCTCCGCCTCCTCCGGGGCGTGCCGGACACCCAGCAACCGGGCCCGCTCCTCGCAGTCCCACAACGACTCGACGAAGGCCTCGTCCGCACCCTCCGCCCCCATCGCCGCCAGCGCCTCCAGATAATCCGTCCGCTCGTACGAGTGCGGCGTCCACAGCCAGAAGCGGCGCAGCACCGGGACGGCCCCGCCCGCCCGGGCGCCGAACCGCGCCAGCCCGCGCCCCAGGTGGTCGGGCCCGCACCAGTGGCCGTCCTCCCAGAGGCTCTCCAACTCGGCCAGCAGGGCGGGCAGGTCGCTCTCGTCGCCGTGGTCGGCCAGCACCCCCGTCCCCAGCCAGGCGAGCCACTCCTGCTCCGAGGCAGCCCACTCCCGGGCGGCCGGCACCGCCCGCTCGGCCAGCGGCTCCAGCGCCCGGGCCAGGTACGGCAGCGGGCGGGTGCCGTCGGCGGCGCCCAGCCCGGGCACCAGCGGGATCAGCCGGGGCTCCGGTGGGCGGCGCGACAGCGCGCGCAGCGCGGTCCCCTTGGCGCCCTCGGACGCCGCCGGGTCGCGCAGCAGGTCCAGCAGGCGCGCGGTGTCCCGGTCCGGGCACGGGTCCGGCGGCCGCTGCCAACGCCGGGACCGCGCGTCCTCCTCCTCCGGGACGAACCCGGGCAGGGCCGCCCGGGCCTCCTCGGAGCCGCCGAGCACCAGCAGTTCCAGCACGCTCCCCGCCCGGTACCGGGTGTCCTCGTCCCCGGCGGCCAGCAGTTCGACCACCGGGCCGAGCGGCAGCTCCAGGTCCCGGATCAGCCGGGCCAGGTACAGGTACCGGTCGTCGGTCTGCGTGTCCCAGCGCCAGTCCCGCCGGATGCACTCGTACACCACGCCGGCTGCGGCCGCCAGGTCCTCCGCCGCCATCAGCGCGCCCAGCCCCCGCCCCCGCTGCACCAGGCCCAGGAGGCTCGCCGCCGACGCGTGCCCGTGTGTCCACTCCGTCACGGGGCCGCCCTGCCGGAGCGCCCGGCGCCGCCGAGACGCTCGGCGGCGGCCTCCCGCACCCGCGCCTCCTCCATCGGATCGTCCCGCAGGTACCGCAGCCGGGCCCCCACCTCCGGCCGCTCCGGCGCATGCAGCACGCCCAGGAGGCGGGCCTCCGCTTCGCAGTCCCACAGCGACTCGACCGCCGCCTCCCCCGTGCCCGGGGAGCCGATGGCGATCAGCGCCTCCAGGAAGGCGGCCCGCTCGTACGAGTGCGGGGTGTGCAACCAGAACCGGCGCAGCAGGGAGGCCGCCCCGGCGGCGTCCGGGCCGAAGCGCGCGAGCCCCCGCGCCGGCGCGGCGGGGCCGCACCATCGCTGCTCCACCCAGGACCGTTCCAACTCGTCGATCAAGGTGGGGATATCGGCCTCGACCGCCTCGGGGACGCACTCCGGCTTGCGGGACGGGGTCGCCTCCCCCGCCAGCAGAGCCAGCACCTCGGCGGCCCGCTCCCGGGTGCCCTCGTCGCCGGCCGGCATCTCGGCCACCGGCCCGACCGGCAGGTCCAGGTCCCGGATCAGCCTCGCGAGGTACAGCGCCCGATCATCCGTTTGTCGGTCCCAGCGCCACTCGTAGCGGATGCAGCCGTAGACGAGTTCGGCGGCTGCCCCCGCGTCCTCGGCGGCGATCAGCGCGCCGTTGCCCCGGCCGCGCTGGAGGAGTCCGAGGAGCGTGTTCGGCGGTGCGTGGTCGTACATGGGAGCAATCGTGCCGCAGCCCCCGGCACGCGGGGGCGGCGGGGGCCGGCGGTCAGGCGTCCTCGTCGGGCGGGGTGGCGCGGAGGGCAGTGATGACGCCCAGGGCAACGGTCGCGAACGCGAGGGCGAGGAGGACGGCGAAGGCCGCCCCGATCAGGAATCGCACGTGGTCTCGCGATCGGCGTCGAGGAGGAGGGTGAGGAGGTTCAGGAGCGTCGAGAGCGGGGCCGTGTTGAAGCAGACGAGCACGCGGCCGTCGATGGTCCTGTCCGTGGTGGAGGAGGGGAAGACGAGACCGAACTTGCGGCCCCGCTCGTGGAGTTCGCCCAGGAGCGAGCGGACGTGGTCGTCGGTGAAGCCCAGGAGCTTGGGATCACCGGGCTTGATGGGGTAGCGGCGGGCCATCAGGCGGCGTCCTGCTTCAGCTCGAACCAGACGGACTTGCCGCGTTTCTGGGGGTCCACGCCCCACCGGTGGGTGAGCCCCTCGACGAGTTGGAGCCCCCGCCCGGACTCCGAGAGGAGATCGGGGGTCTGCGCGGTCGGGAAGGCGGTGCTCTCGTCGGAGACGGAGACCCGGAGGAGGTGGTCGATCGAGATGATCTGGACGATCGGCGCGGGGGTGTCGCCGTGCCGCCAGGCGTTGACGAGCAGCTCACAGAGCGCGAGTTCGGCGTCGAAGATGACGGACGGCGACCAGCCCACGCGGGACATCGTGTCGTGCAGCGACTGCCGGGCGAGGGCGAAGGAGGGCATGTTGAGGTGACGCATGGGACTTCTCCCGAGATGCGATGAAGTGACTTGAGGATCACCAGAGTTGACGATCCATCGGATCGATGCGAGATTGACGATACCTCAGCCGAATCACATGTGATTTGAAATCTGGAGAAGTTCACTCCCAGGTGGACCCCACAGGCGACAACACGGCAGACTTGGGACACATCGGCAAGGAAGGAACCAATGCCGCCACGACTCAACCCCACGCTCCGTCAACGCCGCATCGGCACCGAGCTTCGGAAGATGCGCGAGGCCGCTGGTTTGCCAACCGGCATCCTGAGCAGAGCCCTTGGCATTGACCGGACTCAGGTCAGCCAGATAGAGGCGGCCAAGGTCGGAGTCAGCCCGGAACGTCTCCGCTCCTTCGCCGCTGCCTGCAAGTGCATGAACGAACCGCTCATCGACGCCCTTGAGGTGATGGTCCAGGAGCGATCCAAGGGCTGGTGGGAGGAGTATCGCGGCACCATCCCGGACGGATTCCTCGAGATCGCCGAGTTGGAGAAGAGCGCGGCCGGCCTGGTCCAGTGGGTCGTCACCCACATGCCGGGCCCCTGTCAGACCATCAGCTATGCCTCGTCAACCTTCGGACGTCTGATCCCTCCACTGCCTCGACACGAGCTGGAGGCCCGGACCACGTTCAGGATGCAGCGCAAAGCCGATCTGCGCCGCGATCAGAAGCCGATCACCTGTTTCATCTACGAGTCTGTGCTGTGGACCCGCTTCGGAGGCACCCCGATCCTTGTGGAACAGCTCGACTCGCTCATCGAGGACTCCGAACAGCCCTGGATGACCATCCGAGTCGTACCCTTCGACATCCACACATTCCCTGGCGCTGTCGAGAACCTTGTCCATGCGATCGGCGCGGTGCCAGAGCTCGACACCATCGAGGTCGAATCATCCCGAGGCCCCGTATACGTGGATGCTGCCAGCGAGTTGGCCAGCTATCGGGCCATCTTCGAGCGCACCGAATCACTGGCGCTCAGCGAGAGCAGCTCCCGTGACCTGATTCGCAAGATCGCGAGAAACCTTTGAAAGGCTCAACATGATCAGCAGCGATTGGCAGAAGTCGTCCTTCAGCGGCAACGGCAACGACTGTGTGGAGGTCCGCACGGCCAGCGGGGCCATCGAACTCCGCGAGTCCGACGAGAGCCACCTCACCCTCCACACCACCCTCGCCACCTTCGCCACCCTCATCACCGCCACCAAGGCCGGCGCATTCGACCACCACGCCTAACCCCCGCTCCTCCCCGAACCCCCTCGCTCGCCCGAGCGAGGGGGTTCGGTCGTAAATCCGCCAGACACCAACCGCCTCCCCCTGCTCCAATACCGACCATGACCACACAGCACGACACTGCCCAGCTCTTCCACTCCCTCCACACCCCCACCACCCCCCTCGCCCTCGCCAACGCCTGGGACGCCGCGAGCGCCCGCCTGGTCGCATCGACCGGCGCCCGTGCCATCGCCACCACCAGTGCCGGTGTCGCCTGGGGGCTCGGCGCCGCCGACGGCAACCACCTCGACAGGGACCAGGCCGTCGCGCTGATCGCCCGCGTGGTCAACTCCGTATCCATCCCCGTCACCGCCGACATCGAGACCGGCTTCGGCGCCACCCCCGCCGAGGTCGCCGACACCGTCACCCGAGTGATCGCCGCCGGAGCCGTCGGCGTCAACATCGAGGACGGCCACCCCGACGGCGGCTCCGCCCTGCGCCCGGTCGCCGACCAGGCCGAGCGCCTTGCCGCCGCCCGCTCCGCAGCCGACGCCGCCGGCGTCCCCCTCTTCATCAACGCCCGCCTGGACACCTACCTCCGCGCCGTCGGCCCGCAGGAGTCCCGCCTCCAGGAGACCCTGGACCGCGCCCGCGCCTACCTCGACGCCGGAGCCAGCGGCATCTTCGTCCCCGGCGTCACCGATCCGGACACCATCGCCGCCCTCACGGCCGCGATCCCCGCCCCGGTCAACATCCTCGTCGGCCCGGGTGCCCCGTCCGTACCCGAGCTCTCCGAGCTGGGCGTCGCCCGCGTCAGCCTCGGCTCCGCCGTCGCCGAGGCCGCGTACGCGGTGGCCCTCCGCGCCGCGACCGAGCTGGCCGCCACCGGCACCTACACCTCCCTCACCGACGCCATCCCCTACGGCGACCTCAACTCCCTGATGCACGGCTGATCCAGCAGCGCGCCGCGCGACCGACCCGCCCCCTCTCCTGAGGGAGCGCAGCGCAGGAAGTCGGCCCCGCCGACTTCCTGCGCTGCGGACCGTCCTTCACCCCTCGCCGGTCTGCCCCGAGGGAAGCCCGGGCAGGAGGGTGTCCGGCATGGTCGCCGCAGTGCAGAATCCGTAGACGTACATGTCGATCGGCTGCGAGCCGCTGTTCCGCCCACCGGCGAGCCACCCCCTCGGCCCGTGGTCCCACCACGGGGTACTGACGGTCAGGGTGAACGCGCCAGGAGCGGCACTCGATTGCACGCCGCCGCTGATGGCCATCTCGCCGTCCGGGCACTGGCGGCTGCGCACGGTGGCCTCCTGGCCCGGCTGCAGGGTGATGTAGTTCCCCACGGCGTGCAGCAGGATCGGCTCGGCAGCGACCCGAGCCGGGCCCGCCGGCTTCGCGAAGGCGATTCCCGATCCGATGGCGAGCGCCGTGACGACCGTCGCGGTGATGACACGAGTGCGATTCACGAAGACCTCCCGTACGGCTGATGAGTCGCGGGGATCCATCACCCGCCTGGGAGACCTTCCAAGCCCCCGTTCACCCGGAGGCCGCAAGAAGCAACGATTCACCGCCGCCCGTCCGCATGAAGCTCAGTCGGATGACGACCAGTTGCCACTGAGGCCAGACCCCTCGTGCGTGTCGCCGTCGTACAGGTCGCCCGAGGTCCGGGCGACGGTCTCCCGGGCCGCGCGTCCGCCGAGCAGACCGCCCCGGGCTGCGAACTGCGGCACCAGCCGACGCACTGCCCGGCGGCCGTACAGCGCGACGAGGAGCCCGACGTCCTCCGGCTCCACCGGGCCGGCCTCCGGAAGCGGGTGCTCCCGGCGCATCGCCCGCAGCACCCGGTACCCGGCCGGCGTCCGCGCCGGAGCGCACACCACGACCACCGAGGCCACCGCCAGGGGCAGCCCCACCGCCACGGCCCCGTTCACCGCGACGGCCACCGCCGTACCACCCGCCGCAAGCGCGAGCACCCGGGCCACCCCCGCCCGGACCGGCCCGCACCGCAGGCCCCGCCCGGCCAGGTCCGCCCGCGCCTCCCCCTGCGCCCGCCGCACACCGGGCGCGACCGCGACATCGGCCGCCGACAGGGGCCGGCCGAGCACCGCCCACACCGCCCGGTGAAGCGGAGTCAACCCACGCCCGGGGCTACTGTGCACCACCCGCCGCAACCGGCCACGCGGATCGACGTCCACCGTCCCCTCGGCGTGCAGCTCCACGACGGCCACCACCAACGCCGCCCTCACCCCACCCCGGACCCCGGCGACACCGGTCGCCGCCAACCCGTCCGTCCGCCCCCTGACCGGCAGCCAGCGCACCAACCCCGCCCCGACGAGCCCCACCACCGCGCACACCACACCGACCACGCCCACGACGCCCCCCGTCAACGAACAGCAGGCCCCCCGGCCCGCCCACGGCGACGATTCTCCGGACGCCCACCCTCCCGGGACAAGACACCTGAGACATCAACTCCCGCCACCCACAGACCAGTTACCGGAACGACCGAGACCGGCAGAAGGGACCGCCGCCCTCACAGGACCACGTCCGCGAGGAGGACGGGGCGGCGGCCCCCGCAGGCGACACGCCCTGGAAGACTCTCCGCCATGACGACCCTCACCGCCCTCCCCGAGCCCGACCGGCAACTCTCCGACCCGACCGACCTCTTGCTCGGCTACCTCGACTACTACCGCTCCGCGATCGGTGCCAAGGTCGAGGGACTGTCCGACGAGGACCTCCGCACCAGCCGGCTCCCCTCCGGCTGGACGGTGCTCGAACTCCTCAAGCACCTCGCCCACATGGAGCAGCGCTGGTTCCGCTGGGGCTTCCGAGGCGAGGCCGTCGCCGCACCGTGGGGCGACCGCGGGCCCGAGGACCGCTGGCACGCCGGCCCGGACGAGACCGCCGCCGGCCTCCTCGCCGCACTCCACGAGGGCGGCGCGTACACCCGAGCCGTCGTCACCGGAACGCCCCTGGACACCGTCGCCGCGCCCGGCGGCCGCTTCGCCGAGGAGGGCGGCGCGCGCCCGACCCTGGGCTGGATCCTGTTCCACGTCCTCCAGGAGTACGCCCGCCACGCCGGCCACCTGGACATCGTCCGCGAACTCGCGGACGACGCCCGCTAGCTGCCGAAGGTGCGCCACACCCAGTACTGGCGGCGGGCGTAGGGCCGCGGGTCGCCCTCGACGCCGATCTGGTCGTTGTCGACCAGGTCCACGCCCGCCGCCAGCGCGCCCCCCAGCCCGCGCTCGCCGCCGTCGCGCAGGCACCGGCGGTCGGCCAGCGCGGCGCTGCGCAGCAGGTACTCGCGCTGGTACCGCTTGCGCGCTCGTGCCCGGACCCGCAGGGCCTCGACCTCCCGCTCCTCCTCCTCGATGCCCGGCGCGTCCGCGTACGCCTTCTCGGGCGCGGGCGGCCCCTCCGGCGGTACGACCCACGGGGTGAGCGGCGGCAGCAGCGGCAGCCCGCGCACGCGGAGCACCTCGTTGGCGAACTCCCGTGCCTCGACGGGCAGTCCGCGCTCCCCGAAGACGGCGAACAGCTCGGCCATGGCCCTCGGGGGGACGCCGGACGGGGTGTCGTCCCCGGTGACGTAGACCTTGCCGATGAGCGGCCCCCAGAACCGGCCCTTCGGTTCGGTGAGGCGAAGCCGCAGGGTGAGGTGGCGGCCGTCGCCCTCGGCATCGTCGGCGAACTCCATCGCCAGCCCGTGCACGTCCGCCCATGCGTAGCGGCGCGGTACCAGCCGCTTCACCAGGGTGATGCCGTCCGCGTCCGCCCGCAGCCAGAACAGGTGGGGCGTCACGAAGATCGTGGCGGCGGCGACCACGACCGAGACGAGCACGGCCGTCCCCGCGGTGACGGCCTCGGTGGCGACCAGCAGGACGGCCGAGACGACCAGCATGGTGACACCGAGCCCCAGGACCTCGCTCCGCATCCGCATGGACGCCAACCGCACCGTGCGCATCCCCGCGCCCCCTCCCGTAGCCGCCACCACCACCGTCCCGGTTCGACGGCCCACCGGGCAACGGGCTCCGCGAGGCTGTGACAGCCCCGTGACGCAGGTGGCGCGCCGGGAAAGAATCTTCTCCGCCCACCGATGAGTTCCGCCGCCGCCCCCGGTCTACCCCTGTGAAGCGACCGAGACCTACCGAGACCCACCGAGACCCAGAGAACAGGACCACGCACATGACCACGCCGACCAAGGGCCCCGCCAGCTACTTCCCGTCCATCGAGAAGAAGTACGGCCGCCCGATCGCGGAGTGGAAGGACCTCATCCGCACCTCGCCCCTGACCAAGCACGGCGAGCTGGTCGCCTGGCTCAAGACCGAGCACGCCCTCGGCCACGGCCACGCCAACGCCCTCGTCGCCCACACCCTCGCCGAGGACAGCGGCAGGTGACGGCGGCGCCGGGCGCCGCGGGTGACACACCTCATATTCGCGATCTTCCCGGTTTCCCCCACCGCCCACGGCGTCCCGTGCCAGCGTGTGCGTCGGACGAGCCAGTCGTCCGAACTCATGAACGGGGGCACGAAATGCCAGGCAGGAAGACCAGATCGGTTCTGGCGGTGGCGGCGGCCGGGATGGCGCTCGTCGTCGGCGCGGGCACCGCCAACGCGAACCCCAATGCGGCGTACATCGGGTACAACCACGTCACCTCCGGCAGCCCGGTCTGGTGCGTCCAGGAACTGCTCAACTACCTCGGCGCGCACCCGAGCGACCACCCGGGCTCGCCCGCTCCGACCGTCCTGGCCCAGGACAGTTCCTTCGGGCCGGCCACGTACGGCATGGTCCAGTGGCTCCAGATCTCCTACAACTCGCAGTCGGGTGTCACCCCGCTGAGCGTGGACGGCGTGGTCGGCCCGGCCACGGGCGGCGTCCTCCTGAACTGGGCCTCCAGGGACTACTACCAGGACTACTGCAAGGCGTACATCCCCTCGTAGCTCCCGGGCCTCGATCGGGCACCCCCGATCAACCGATTTCCTCTCTGCCACCCCCATGCCGTAGAGTCGGGTTCACCGACGCGGGGTGGAGCAGCTCGGTAGCTCGCTGGGCTCATAACCCAGAGGTCGCAGGTTCAAATCCTGTCCCCGCTACTGACGAAGGCCGGGTCGACGCACACAGTGCGTCGACCCGGCCTTCCGCGTTTTCCGGAACCGGATCCAGCACTACCCCCACTTTTGAACACGTTCATATCTGTTCTAGGCTTACCCCGGAAGCAACACCAAGGGGAGGCTTCTCATGAAGATCGTGCTGCCCGGGGGCACCGGCCACGTCGGCAGGCTCCTGCACCGCGAATGGACCGCCGCCGGACACGAGGTGATCGTCCTCACCAGGCGGTCCGGCACCCGCGACATCCATTGGGACGGCCGCACCCCCGGCCCCTGGACCGAGGCCATCGACGGCAGCGACCTCGTCGTCAACCTCGCCGGCCGCAGCGTCAACTGCCGCTACACGCCCGACAACCTGCGCGAGATGATGGACTCCCGCGTGCACTCCGCCCGCGCCGTCGGCCGGGCGATCGCGGCGGCCGAACGCCCGCCCCGGCTCTGGCTGCAGATGAGCACCGCCACCATCTACGCCCACCGCTTCGACGCCCCCAACGACGAGCCCACCGGCCTGATCGGCGGCGCCGAACCGGACGTCCCCCGCTACTGGGACTACAGCGTCGAGATCGCCAAGTCCTGGGAGCGCGCCCAGGAGGAGGCCGACACCCCCCGCACCCGCAAGGTCGCCCTGCGCACCGCCATGGTGATGAGCCCCGGCCGCGGCGGCGCCTTCGACATGATGCTGCGCCTGGCCCGCCTGGGCCTCGGCGGCCCGGTCGCGGGCGGCGCCCAGTACATGTCCTGGATCCACGGCCGGGACTTCGTCCGCTCCCTCGACTTCCTCGTCGAACGCGAGGACATCGACGGCCCGGTCAACCTCTCCAGCCCCGAGCCGCTCCCCTACCGCGACTTCATGCACGGCATCCGGACGGCCTGCGGCATGCCGCTGGGCCTCCCGGCCACCCGCTGGATGGCCGGGCTCGGCGCCTTCGCCCTGCGCTCGGACACCGAGCTGCTCCTCAAGAGCCGCCGCGTCGTCCCCACCCGCCTCCTGGAGGCCGGCTTCTCCTTCGACCACCCCCGCTGGCCCGAGGCCGCCGCCGACCTCGTCCGCCTCACCCGCGCCGCCGCGTAGCCACAACCACCACCGCGCCGAACCGGGCGGCCAGCGCGGCGACGGCCTCCCGCAGCTCCGCCCCGCCCTCCACCCGGAAGCCGAACGGGACGGCCGCCACCCACTCCCCCGCGTACATCGCCGGATTGCGGGCGCTGCCGACGAGCACGCAGCGCGACCCCTGCGCAGGAAGTCGGCCCGTCCGACTTCCTGCGCAGGGGTCGTGCCTCACGCCCTCGCTTCGATCCGCTGCTGGTTCTCCACCAGGCGCAGGCACAGGTGCCGGAACCGCGCGAGGTCCTCCTCGGTGAAGCCGTGGAAGACGGCCGACATCGCCCGCAGCGTCGGCTCTCGGAACGCCTCCAGCCACTCCCGGCCGGCCCCCGTGATCAGTACCCGGACGGACCGGCGATCCTCCCGGTCCTGAACCCTGCGCACCAGCTCCTCGCGCTCCAGCGTGTCCACCAGCCCGGTGACGTTGCGCGAGCTCACCCCGCCCGCCCGCGCCAACTCGCCGATGCTGAGCCCCTGTTCGCCGTCGGAGGCGCTCAGCCGCGCCAGCACGTCCAGCGCCCCAGCACTGAGCCCCCTCCCACCCGCACCCTGCGACCGCAGCCGGTCCACCGCCTGCGACGCCGACCGCACCGCCGCAGCCGCCTCCAGCGCGAGCGCGCCTTCCCCCGCCATGAACGCCTCCATGCTCACCCGGACCCCGTGGTCGTAGAGGAACCCCTCGGGGTCTGCCACCAGCTTCTGAGAATTATGTACATCCTTCATAATGAAGTACCACCCTATCAATGGACCGGCCCCGCCGGAACAGCGCCGTCCACAGGAACGGCTCGCCGAAGCACGCCGAGTCGGCCGGCTCCTCCCGCATGCGCCGCAGGTCGACCTCCTCCAGCCCGGAGAAGATCCGGCGCAACTCCTCGGGCGTGTAGGCGAGTCCGCCCTCCAGCGAGCCCGTCCGGTACAGCTCCGCGTCCGCCCGCTCCGAGCCCATCCCCCGCTCCCCCGCCGCGAAGCAGGTCAGCGCCAGGTGCCCGCCGGGCGCCAACACCCGTTCCAGCAGCGCGAGATAGCTGATTCGCCGGTGCGGCGCGAGGTGGTGGAAGCACCCCGAGTCGACGACCAGGTCGTACGGGCCGCTCAACTCCCCTTCGGGCAGGGCGAACGCGTCACCGCACAGCAGCCGCACGTCGGCGGCGGCCTCCCGCGCCCGCTCCCGCGCCCAGGCGACGGCGACGGGCGACAGGTCGACCGCGTCCACCGCGAACCCGCGCGCCGCGAGGTACAGGGCGTTGCGCCCCGACCCGCACCCCAGGTCCAGCGCCCGGCCCGGCGCGACCAACTCCCGCTCCACGTAACCGACCAGACTCTCGTCCGGCTTCGCCACGAAGAACGGGACCGGCTTCTCCCGGTCCGCGTAGAAGCCGTCCCAGAACTCCCGGCCGTCCCCGGTCTCCGGGCGGCGGCCCGCCCCTGAATCCTCGGACGTGAAGAACCCGTCCAGCAACGAGAGAACGTCCTCGACGGTACGTACGGTCCGGCCCATCCGGCCCCCCTTTCGACAGCCCCGATCCTAGGGAGCGAACCCATAAAAGACCAGGTCAGAGGCCATATGCCCAATCCCTCGAAGCCCCGCACGACCCCCCCCGCCACGACCACCCGGGCGCCCCGCCCCGGCGCCCGCCCCGGAAGCACTGGACACCCCCGCCCAGGCCCGTGGCGCCCCCTTCCCAGGCCACGCCGACCGCACGATCTCGATGAATTTCCCCAGCCGGAACACCCGCGCCACACCCGCGCGTTGGACCGGCATGGTGATGGCAACCTGCGTACTCCTCATGGCGGCACTGGTGATCGTGCCTTTCACCTTCGCCGCCGCCCGCAACCTGATCGTCCGCTCGGGCCGCCCCGCCCGGCTGGCCCGCCGCCTCGCCGCCCGGGCCCCGCGCACCGGCCTCGGTCTCGGCGCCACCGCGACCGAGGAGCTCCACTCCTTCTTCAACGCCAACAAGCGCATCCAGATCGAGGAGCGCCGCACCAAACTCGCCCTCCGCGACGACGACCACAACGGGGCCCCGCCCCGCGCCGGCATCGACCTCGACGCCGGCGTCGCCACCTTCCGCACCCACGACTAGGACCACACCACCACCCATGGACGAACTCCTGGCGTTCATCCACGACCGCTACGCCGACGACAACCACGCCTACGTCGACGTCGCCGAACTCTTCGGCGGGCGCGCCCTCCTGGACAGCCACCTCCCCATGCTCGACCTGATCGACATGCTCGCCGCGGACTACGCGGCCATGCCCCCGGCCGACCCCCGCCGCCCCGGCCTCGCCTACGCCCTGCGCTCGCTCGCCCAGTCGCACTCCCACCACCCCGAGTACCAGGAGGCCTGGCGCCCCCACCCCTGAGCGGCTCAGCGCCGTCAACGCCCCCACGGCCCCCACCACTTGGGTGGCAGCGGATCGGCCGCCACCGAGGTCAGCTGGCTCGGGTGCAGCCCGAGCCGCCACAGCGCCTCGAACCGGACGCACACGGCGAAGGTGCCGTGCCAGTGCCCGTCCTCGTCCCGCCGGCACATCAGGTCGATCCGGATGTCCCGCTCCTCGAACGGGTCCCAGTCGATCCCCCGGTCACGCAGTCAAAGCGTGATCAACCGCCCCGGGTTCGGATGGCCGGGGAGATTCGGAAACACCCACAGTGCCACCCATCCGTCACGTTCGGACGTCGCATCACTCATGCCCGCCATCATGCCCCGGCCCCTCCCCTCCCCGCCGCCGAGTTATCGGTTCGCCCCACGACCACCCGCACCGGCACAATCCCCCGTGACCCTCCCGCACCACCCGAGGCCCGCCATGCTGCTCCCCGCCGTCCCCCGCACCCGCGTCCTCCCCCACCCCACCGGACGCCCCGCCGTCGACACCCCCTTCGGCCCGCTGACCTTCACCACCACCCTGGACGGCACCACCCTCCCGCCCGTCCCCGACGAGCTGTTCGCCCTGCCCGGCGACGGCCGGACGCTCGCCCGCTGGACCACCCACGCCACCACCGTCGAGCTGCTGCTCACCCCGTACGACGCCGCCCTCGACCCCGAGGTCTGGAGCCCCCTGATCGCGAGCCACGCCGCCGTCTGGCGGGTCGAGACCCGCTCCGCCCTCGCGCACGTCCGCTTCACCGCCACCCTGCCGCGCCACCTCCCGGAGGGCGCGGACGCCTCCTACGACGGCGGCCAGTCCCTCGCCGCCGTCACCGTCGAGGACGAGCGCGTCAAGCTCAGCATCGGCGGCGACGACGACGTGGCGCTCTGCGAGGCGGCCGGCAGCACCACGCCCCGCCACTGGGCGCCCCTGGTCGACGAGGCGTACGAGCGCACCAACACCTCCTGGGGCATCGACTACGGCCGGTACCACGGCATCACCTGGCGCCTGCCCCCGCTGCGGCCGGGCGACCACTGCGAACTCCCGGTCGTCGTCGCCTGGTCGGACGCGGCCGACGACACCGCCAACACCTGGTACGCCGTCACCGCCTCCTCCTCGTACCTCCTCGCCCGGACCGCCGAGAGCTGATCAGTCAGGCAGGTTGCCCTCCCCGCCCAGGTTGTCGACCATCCGCCGCAGCACGTTGACCGCCGTCACGAAGTCCTCCGTCGCGATGCCCTCGTGCGTCCGCCGGTGCACCTCCAGGTTCCGCTCCGCCGCCCGCAGCCGCCCGGCCTCCCCGGCCTCGGTCAGCGTCATCGCGCCGCCCTCCGCCTCCACCAGCCAGCCCCGGGCGGCCAGATCGTCGAAGACCGCCCCGAAGTCGAGCCCGAGGTCGTCCCAGCGCGCCAGCCGCTCGACCAGCGCCTCCCGGGTCCACGTCCCCGGCGAGCCGGCCACGTGGTTGAGCGTCCACCAGTGCGGCTGCGTGAGGCCCTCCACCGCCAGCTGCTCCCGCAGCCCCCCGACGACCAGCCGGCGCACCTCACCGGTCCACGCCCCGATCGGCTGCCCGGCGATCTGCTCCGGCGAGTACTCCTTGAGCGCCATCCGTCGTGCCCCTTCCCCTTGCCCTCGAACCACGGAACGGGCCCCACCGTAGGAACTGAAGTCCACTTCAGGTCAAGGCCACCCGCTCCACCGGCTGCCGCAGCACCGTCCGCAGCTTCTCCGGAGCCGTCCGCCGGGGGTCACCCAGGTACACCTCGTGGTGCAGCCCGGAGGGCCGCAACCCGTTCGCCTCCAGGTACCGCTCGTGCAGTTCCTCCAGCACCGGCCCCTCCTCGTCGTACGGCCCGACGTGCAGCACCTGCGCGCTCAACCCCTCGCACAGCACCAGCCGCCGCACCTCCGCGATCACCGGGTTCCCCTTCTTCGCCAGCGCCGCCCGCTTCGCCTCCTCGACCGCCTCCTCCGTGATCCACTCGGGCAGCCCGATGAGCATCGTCCAGCTCCAGAGCCCCTTCTCCCGCGCGGTGAACGCCTCGTACGAGTCCGACCACCACAGCCCCTCCAGCGGCCCGACCACGAAGTCCGCCCCCACCGCCTTCGCGGCGAACTTCGCCGTGTACGCCACCGCGTACAGCGCCTCGACGGCCGCCGCGTACGCGGGCGCCGTGTTCGGGTCCCCGCTCCCGTCGACGGCGAGGTACCGCAGCTCGGGCACCTCCACCAGCGCCCATCCGGTGTTCCTCGGCGCGTAGCACTCCTTCAGCTCCCGCTTGATGTCGTACGGTGCCACGGACGCACTCTCCCCTCCACCGCGAGCGCCGCCCATCGACGCCCGGTACCGCTCCAACCACGCCCGCTCGGCCGCCAGTTGGCCCAGCGAGTAGTCGAAGATCGCGCGCACGAAATCCGGGGCGCCCGCCTCCGCCTCGAAGGCCCGCCGCACCTCCTCCTCCCGTACGGTGAGCGCCTCGGCCCGCCGCCGGAGCGCGTCGAGCAACTCCCCGCCGTCGACGGCCGGTTGGTTCGCCAGCCCGACCAGCACCCGCGGGAACAGCGGATGCGGCTCGGCGATCGCCGCCACCGCCCCGGCCGCGCACGCCCGCCGGCCCTCCGCCGTCGCGGCGAACACCTTGCGCCCCTTGCCCCGTACGGGAGTTGAGGTGTCCGCCTCGGCGATCAGCCCCCGCTCACGCAGCTTGCCGATCAGGTAGTAGATCGAGCTGAACCCGATCTCCGTCCACTCCCGCAGCCCCCGCTCGGCGATCACCTTCTCCAGCTCGTACCCGTGCCGCGGCTTCTCCACCAGCAGCCCGAGCAGCGCCAGTTCGGCGGCGGTCAGCCCCATGTCCATGCGATCCACGGCCGTTATCCTAGCGCTGGAATAGGAGCCAACAAGCCATCAACCCCCCTCCGGCACCCGGCAGTTCGAAACCACCGGGCGCCGACGACGACCGGATCAGCCGGCAGGCGTCCAGGCGGCGACGAGGTCCAGCAGCCCCGGGAAGCGCGCGTTCAGATCCGCCACCCGCACCTGGCTGCGCCGCTCCAGCCCGTACTGCCGCTGCCGGGTGATCCCGGCCTCGCGCAGCGCCTTGAAGTGGTGCGTCAGCGAGGACTTGGGCCGGTCGAGGCCGAACCACCCGCAGGAGTGGTCGTACGCCTCGGACTCCAGCAGCAGCTTGCGCACGATGGTCAGCCGCAGCGGGTCGCTCAGCGCGCCGAGCACCACCTCCAGCCGCAACTCCTCCACGCCCGGCTCGGCCAACGGCTCCGGCAGGCCTGGCGGTTCGGGCAGCACCTTCACGACGGACACTCCCGCCTCCTCACGCGAAACTCGACGACTCCCTAGTACGACTCCAATCGTACTTCATGCTAAGTTCGACTCAACTCGTACAACAGGAGCCCGCACCCGAACGGGAGACACCGTCATGCCCGCGACCCTCACGTCCCCCGCCCCGACGCCTCAACTCACCGCCCCCTTACGGTGGATCTGGCTCGCCGCCTGGCCGGTCACCGCCGTGTTCGTCCTCTCCAACGCCGCCACCCCGCTCTACGTCCTGTGGCAGCACGACATCGGCTTCTCCAAGGGCACCCTGACCGTCGTCTTCGCCTTCTACATCGTCGGCCTGATCGGCTCCCTGCTCGTCTCCGGCGTCGTCTCCGACCGCCTCGGACGCAAGCCCGTCCTGCTGCCCGCCCTCGCCCTGGCCCTCGCCGCCTGCCTGATCTTCGCGACCGCCACCAGCGTCGCCGCCCTCATCACGGCCCGGCTCTTCACCGGCATCGCCGTCGGCGCCGCCGTCTCGGCCGGCATGGCCGCCGTCACCGACGTCGCCGGGCCCCAACGCAAGCGCACCGCCGCCCTGTTGGCCTCCTGCGCGATGGTCTTCGGCGCCGGCCTCGGCCCGCTGCTCGCCGGGGTGCTCTCCGAACTGGCGCCCGCGCCGACCGTCACCGTCTTCGCCGTCGAGGCCGTCCTGCTGGCCACCGCCGTCCTGACCGTCCTCCGCATGCCGCTGCCCCACGCCGAGAACCACCCCGAGAACCACCCCGAGAACCATCCCGAGAACCACCCCCAGAACTACGCCGAGAACCGCTCAGAGCGCCGCGCCGAGAACCGCGCCGCCGGCCCCTGGCTCCGCATCCCCGGCGTCCCGCCCGGCACCGGCCGCCAACTCGCCCTCGGCATCGCCGTGTTCGCCCCGGGCATCACCGCCACCTCGTTCGTGCTCTCGCTCGGCCCGTCCCTCCTCTCGGGCCTGCTCGGCACCAGCAGCCGGATCCTCGCCGGCGCCATGGCCTTCGCGATGTTCCTCGCCGCCACCGGCGTCCAGTTCGCCGTCCGCAGCCTGCGCCGCCGCACCATCCTGACCGCGGGCGCAGCGAGCACCGCGCTCGCCATGCTCACCCTGGTCGCCGCCGTCCGCGCCGAGGCCGTGGCCCTGCTCCTCCTGGCCGCCCTGCTGGCCGGCGCCGGCCAGGGCATGGGCCAGCTCGGCGGGCTCTCCCTGCTCAACTCGGCCGTCCCGCCCCAGCGCCTCGCCGAGGCCAACGCCGCGCTCAACGTCGGCGGTTACCTCCTCGCCGGCGCCCTGCCCGTCTCGGCCGGCTACCTCAGCGACGCGATCGGCCTGACGAACGGCGCGACGGTCTTCGGCGCCGTCCTGCTCGCCCTCGCCGCCCTCGGCGCCCTGGTCGTCCGCGCCACCCGCCGCGAGGTCACCGACCCCGCCTGACCCACGAACACCACGAAGGGCCGAGGGCACCCGCCCCCGGCCCTTCCCCCCGCACTCAGCCGTCCAATTCCTCCAGGAACGCGATCGCCGCCGCCCACGCCCGCCCCGCCGCCTCCGCGTCGTGGTCCGGCAGGTCCTCGTCCGTGAACAGGTGCCCGGCGCCCCGGTACCGGTGCACCTCCACGTCCGCCCCGGCCCGCACCATCCGCAGGTACCAGGCGTTCAGCCAGTCCTCCGGCTCGAACGGGTCCGGGTCCGCCATGTGCAGCTGCACCGGGATCTCCGTCGCCGCGTCCTCCCGCAGGTCGGAGGTGCCGTGCAGGAGCAGCAGTCCGCGCGCCTTCTCGTCGGCCAGCGCCAGGTTCTGCGCCACCGCCCCGCCGAGCGCGAACCCGGCGTACACCAGCCCCTCGGCCGACAGCGGCGCCACGGCCGTCACGGCCCGCTTCAGCAGCTCGTCGCTGCCGCCGATCTCCTCCTGGTACGCGCTCGCCGCCTCGTACGCCGTCGTCTCCGCCGTGTCCTCGAAGGTCCGCCCCTCGAACAGGTCCGGCGTGTGCACGGTGTGCCCGGCGGCGCGCAGCCGCTCGGCGGCGGCGTGCACGCAGGGGCGCAGCCCGTGGGCGGAATGGAACAGGACGATCTGGGCCACGGTACGGGTCCTTCACCAAGCGGGGGCAGCTGTACGAACCAATGATCCCCCAACCCCTACGACACCACGTCCTTGCGCGCGAACCCCCGGAACGCCAGCGCCAGCAGCACCACCGCGTACGAGAGCGACACCGACACCCCCTGGATCATCCCGCCCCACTCCAACTGCGGCTGCAGCGCGTCCGCCCAGGCGTACTGCCAGTGCGCGGGCAGCCACTGCCGCAGGTCGCCGAGCGCGGTGACGGCGTCCAGCACCCCGGTGATGATCGACAGGAACACGGCCCCGCCGACGGCCCCGAGCGGAGCGTCCGTCGCCGTCGACAGCCAGAACGCCAGCGCGGCGATCACCATCTCGCTCAGGAACACGAACGCCACCGCGATCGCGATCCGCGGCAGCGCCTGCCCGGCCGGCAGGCTGGCCCCGGCGGGCAGCTTGAGGTCCCCCCACCCGTACGCGGCCGTGCCGACCCCCAGCCCGATCAGCGGCAGCATCACCACCGCGACGGCCGAGAACGCGAGCCCGACCGCGAACTTGCGCGCCAGCAGCCGCGCCCGGGGCACGGGCGCGGCCAGCAGGTACCGCAGCGAGGACCAGCTCGCCTCGGAGGCGACGGTGTCCCCGCAGAACAGCGCCACGGGGATGACCAGCATGAACCCGGTGCCGACGAACAGCATGGTGACGGCGAAGTTCGCCCCGGAGGCCGTGGCCAGGTCGATGAAGGTGGTCCGGTCCGGCCGCGAGGGCGTGCCGCCGATCTGGAAGGCGGCCAGGATGACGAACGGCATCGCCGCCAGCACGGCGCCGATCACCAGCGTGCGCCGACGCCGCAGCTGCCGCATCGCCTCCACCCGCAGCGGCAGCGTCCGGCTCGCCCTGTAGCCCTCCGCGTGGTCCATCGAGACGGCGCTCACGCCGCACCACCTCCGATCAACGACAGGAACGCGTCCTCCAGCCGCCGCTGCGGCCCCGCGCTCTCCACCGGCACGCCCAGGCGCACCAGTTCCGCCAGCAGCTCACTCGCCGCCATCCCGTCGAGCCGCACCAGCAGCCCGCCCTCGACGGCCTCCGCCGAGCCGACCCCGGCCAGCGCGCCCACCTTCTCGGCGGCCGCCTCCGGATCACCGGAGGAAGCCACCCCGATCATCAGCAGCTCCCCGGCCCCGACGATCTCGCTCACGGGCCCGGCCGTCACCAGCCGCCCGCGGTCCATGACCACCAGGTCCGTACAGCTCTGCTCGACCTCGGACAGCAGGTGGCTGGAGACGATGACGGTCCGCCCGGCGGCCGCGTACCTGATCATCACCTCGCGCATCTCCCGGATCTGCGGCGGGTCCAGCCCGTTGGTCGGCTCGTCGAGGATCAGCAGGTCCGGCATCCCGAGCATCGCCTGCGCGATGGCGAGCCGCTGCCGCATGCCCTGCGAGTACGTCCGCACGGCGCGCTCCAGCGCCTCGCCGAGCCCGGCGATCGCCAGCGCCTCCTCGAAGCGCGCGTCGGCCTCCGGCCGCCCGGTGGCCTGCCAGTACAGCCGCAGGTTGGCCCGCCCGCTGAGGTGCGGCAGGAAGCCCGCACCCTCGACGAACGCGCCGACGCGCGACAGCACCGGCGCCCCGGCCCGCACCAGGTGCCCGAAGATCCGGATCTCCCCGGCGTCGGGGCGGATCAGGCCCATCAGCATCCGCAGCGTGGTGGTCTTGCCCGCGCCGTTGGGCCCGAGCAGCCCGAGGACCTGGCCCTGCTCCACCCGGAAGCCCAACTCCCGTACGGCGTACCGGTCCTGCGAGCCCTTGTAGCGCTTGCTCAGCCCGGTGATCTGCAGCGGCACCCCGGCCAGCTCCGGATCGAACTCCACGCCGGCGGCCCACCGCCGGCGCCGCAGCCGGGGCACCAGCACCAGCCCGAGCGCCACCAGCACGGCGCCGACGGGCAGCAGCCAGGTCCGCGCGGGCAGCGGCGCCGCCTCGGTGACCAGCTCCTCCACGGTCGGCACGCTCAGCGCCCCGGCCGGCGCGACCTTGTACACGGCCGGCTGGGCGGGCGAGGCGTACGCCAGGTCGGTGGCGGCCAGCACCAGGCGCACCCGGTGCCCGGCGGGGAAGGTGTGGTCCACGGCGGGCAGCGCCACCGTCACCGTCCGCCCGGCGTCCGCGCCGGTCACCCGCAGCGGGGCGGCCAGCTGCTGCGGCAGCACCGACTTCCCGTCCGGCCCGACGTCGTACAGCTTCGCGAACAGCACCGCGTCCGGCCGGTCCGCCGACACCCGCACGGGCACGGTCGGCTGCCCGGTCAGGTGCAGCGCCTTCTCCAGCGGCGCGGAGTCGAAGGCGGCGTTCTGTCCGGGGAAGTCGAGGGAGAGCCCGGCGCCCAGCGAGGCGGCCTGGCTCAGCGCGCCGATCCCGGGCAGCGTCGAGATCCCGGGCGGCGCCCCGCCGGGCGGGTTGGCGACGGTCTGCTCGCCGCCGGTCAGCTCCACCGTGCGGCTGCCCGTCCCGCCGAGGCCCGGGTAGCGGTCGGTGGAGGCGCCGCGCAGCACGGCCTGGAAGCCCGTCGAGTCCACCCCGCCCGTCCGGGTCACCCGGAACGCCGGCCCGGTGTCGGTCCCCGCGGCGCCCTTCAGGTACTTGTCGAACCAGGCCGTCACCCGGTCGTCCACCCGCGCGCTGGTGTCCGTCCCGCCGTCGTGCCCGCCCGCGAACCAGTCCACCGCGACGGGCGCGCCGTTGGCCGCGACGGCCTTGGCGATCCGGTCCCCCTGGTCGAGCGGGAACAGCGAGTCCTGCTGCCCCTGCACCACCAGCGTCGGCACCTTGATCCGGTCGGCCACCGAGGACGGGCTGGAGCGCTCCAGCAGCGCGACGGCCTCCGGGTCGGCGTGCCCGGCGGTGGCGACCCGGTCGTACATCGCGCACAGCGACTCCAGGAACCGCCCGCAGCCGACCTCCCCGGCCGCCCCGGCCGCCGCCGGCTTGGCCCCGCCGGCCCGAGGCGCCCCACCCGAGGGCCCCAGGTCCCCTGCCGAGCCGGTGGTGAAGAAGATCCCGGCCCACAGCTTCTTGAACACGCCGTCCGCCGCGCCCGAGCCCTGCACGCCCTGCGGGAACAGCGCGTCCGCAAGGTTCCACCAGGTGATCTGCGTCGACACGGCGTCGATCCGGTGGTCGTACGCGGCGGCCAGCAGCGAGATCGCCCCGCCGTACGAGGCTCCGGTGATCCCCACCCGGGGGTCGCCCGGCCCGTCCAGCTGCACCTCGGGGCGCTGCGCCAGCCAGTCGACCAGGTGCTTGACGTCCTCGACCTCGCGGTCCGGCGCGTTCAGCCCGATCTTGCCGCCCGAGCGCCCGAAGCCCCGCGCCGACCAGGTCAGCACCGCGTACCCCTGCCGGGCCAGCTGCTCGGCGCGGTCGCGCTCGCCCTCCTTGGACCCGCCGAAGCCGTGCGCCAGCAGGACGGCCGGCCTCGGTTCGGAACCCGTGGTGAAGAACGAGGTGTCCAGCTGGACCTGCTGGGCGCTTCCGGGCGTCTCCGGCATGCTGAGGAAACGGTCCTCCTCCCGGACGGACTGCTGCCCGCCCGAGGCGACCGCCGCCGTGCCGACCCCGACCACCGCCACCAGGGCCACGACCCCGGCCAGCACCTTGCGTCTGACGGACGTACCCCGGCCGCGCAAGCGACGCCACGCCCCACCGAACTCCATGGCCGTTGATCGTATCCGCCGCAACGGTAGGCGTCCGATAAAGCCACCGGCAGGTGTCCGCTTCACCCCGTAACGCCCGGGTATCGTACGGCTCACCCCCCACGCCGAGAAGGTCCCCCGTGCTCTGGTCGCTGATCACCCTGCTCGCCACCGTCGCCGCCACCCTGGCGATCGGCTGGACGGTCGACCAGGCCCTCCAGCGCGTCGCCGCCCGCCACCCCGACGCCCCCGTCTGGGCACAGCTGCGCCGCTGCCGCGTCCCGCTCCAGCTCACGGTCGTGGCGGCCCTGCTGCTCGCCACCCACCCGCTCACGAGGATCTTCCACCTGACGGACGACGAGGGCGCCCACCACCTCGTCCTGCTGCTCCTGCTCGCCTCCCTCGGCTGGCTCACCGTCCGCGTGGTCGCCGCCGTCCTGGAGGGCCTGCTCGGCCGCTACGAGACGGTCTCCGAGGACCCGGCCCGCATCCAGCGGGTCCGGACGCAGATCGGCATGCTGCGCCGGGTGGTCAGCGCGGTGATCGCCGTGGTCACCGTCGCCGTGATGCTGCTGACCTTCTCCGCGATGCGCACCATCGGCGCCAGCCTGCTCGCCTCGGCGGGCATCATCGGCATCGTCGCGGGCATCGCCGCCCAGAGCACCCTGGGCAACTTCTTCGCCGGCCTGCAGATCGCCTTCGGGGACACCGTCCGCATCGACGACACGGTGGTGGTGGAGGGCCAGCAGGGCACCGTCGAGGAGATCACCCTCTCCTACCTGGTGATCCGCCTCTGGGACTCCCGCCGCCTGGTCGTCCCGGTCTCCTACTTCGTCAACCGGCCCTTCGAGAACTGGACCCGCCGCGACCCGGGCCTGCTCGCCGCCGTCCTGCTCCACCTCGACCACACCACCCCGGTCGACGAGCTGCGCACGGAGCTGCACGCCCACCTGGAGCGCCACCCCCTCTGGGACGGCACCGACTGGGCCCTCAACGTCACCGACACCACGCCGAGCACCATCGTCGTCCGCGCCACCATGACCGCCCGCAACCCCGACGACGCCGCCCAGCTGCGCTTCGACGTCCGCGAGCACCTCGTCGCCCACCTGCGCGACCACCACCCCACCGCGCTCCCGCGCGTGCGCACCGGCGACAGCTGACACAGAAGGCCCCCTCACCCCGAAGGGGCACGAGGACCTCCCGGCACAGCACGATCCCGCTACAACGTCCTCGTCATCATCCGGTGCGCGATCCCCACCGAGTCGTACACCGGCCCCTCGGCCACGTACCCGAGCCGCTCGTAGAACCCGAGCGCCCGCACCTGCGCGTGCAGCTCGACCTCGACGGCACCGCGCTCACGCGCCTCGGCCTCGATCGCCCGCACCAACCGGGCCCCGAGCCCCGTCCCCCGGGCCGCCTCGACGACCGCGAGCCGCCCGAGCAGCACCCGCCCGGCGACGCCCCCGGTCTCCTTCCACGCCTGCTCCCCGAAGATCAGCCGCGCGGTCCCCAGCGCGGCTCCGTCCTCGGCGAGGGCCAGCAGGTGCACCGAGGTGGCGTCGTACTCGTCCCACTCCAGCTCTTCCGGCACGTGCTGCTCGACGACGAACACCGCCCGCCGGACCTCCCACACCAGCGCGAGGTCGGCCTCCCCCGCGGCCGTCCGGATGGAGGCGGTCATCTCAGCTCTCCGCCGCGATGACGTCCAGCGCCTTCTGCAGGTCCGCCGGGTACTCGCTGGAGAACTCGACCCACTGCCCGTCCGCCGGGTGCTCGAAGCCGAGCGAGACGGCGTGCAGCCACTGCCGGGTCAGCCCGAGCCGCTTGGCCAGCGTCGGGTCGGCCCCGTACGTGAGGTCGCCGACGCAGGGGTGGCGCAGCGCGGACATGTGGACGCGGATCTGGTGGGTGCGCCCGGTCTCCAGCTTGACGGCGAGCAGCGAGGCGGCCCGGTACGCCTCGATGAGGTCGTAGTGGGTGACGGACGGCTTGCCGTCCTTGGTGACGGCCCACTTCCAGTCCGAGCTGGGGTGCCGCCCGATCGGCGCGTCCACCGTCCCGCTCAGCGGGTCCGGGTGGCCCTGGACGAGCGTGTGGTAGCGCTTGTCGGTGATCCGGTCGTGGAACTGCCGCTTGAGGTCGGTGTACGCCCGCTCGGACTTGGCGACGACCATCAGCCCGGAGGTGCCGACGTCCAGGCGGTGCACGACGCCCTGCCGCTCGGCCGCGCCCGAGGTGGAGATCCGGTAGCCCGCGGCGGCGAGCCCGCCGATCACCGTCGGCCCGGTCCAGCCGGGGCTGGGGTGCGCGGCGACGCCGACCGGCTTGTCGACGAGCACGATGTCCTCGTCGTCGTGGACGATCCGCATGCCCTCGACCGGCTCGGCGACGATCTGCACGGGGGCGGCGGGGGCGGGGATCTCGACCTCCAGCCAGGAGCCGGCGGTCACCCGGTCCGACTTGCCGGCCACCGCGCCGTCGAGCGTCACCTTGCCCTCGGCGGCCAGTTCGGCGGCCTTGGTGCGGGAGAACCCGAACATCCGGGCCAGGGCGGCGTCGAGGCGCTCGCCCTCCAGGCCGTCGGGAACGGGGAGGCTGCGGATCTGCGCTGCGGTACTCACCCGTACGAGTATGCCGGAAGCCGCAGCCCGCCCCTCCCCCGAAGGCCGTCCGAGCGGCCCTACTTCTCCTTCTTCTCCACCGGCTGGTGCACGGTGCCGTCCGGGTTGCTGCCCCGGAAGGACAGCAGCACGACGAGGATCCCGCCGCACACGATCGCCGAGTCCGCGAGGTTGAACACCGCGAAGTGCTGGACGGAGATGAAGTCCACCACGTGCCCCCGGAAGACCCCGGGCGCCCGGAAGAGCCGGTCGGTGAGGTTGCCCAGCGCCCCGCCGAGCAGCAGCCCGAGCGCGATCGCCCAGGGCAGGCTGTACAGCCGGCGGGCGATCCGCCAGATCACCACGATGACGGCCGAGGCGATCATCGTGAAGACGACGGTCAGCGCCTGGCCGATCCCGAACGCGGCGCCGGAGTTGCGGATCACCTGGAAGGTCACGACGTCGCCGATCACCTTGATCGCCGCGTGGTTCTCCAGCCTGGCGACGACCAGCAGCTTGCTGCCCAGGTCGATCAGGAACGCGAGCACCGCGACGACGAGCAGCACGCCGATCCGCCGGCGCCCCTTGCCCGCAGCCGTGGCCCCGCCCGTCTCCTCCGTCGAACCGGATTCGGCGGGCTCGGCGGGCTCGGCGGACTCGACGGATTCGGCCACAGCCGCCTCCACGTCATCGGCCGGGTTCGGGACGGCGTCGTCCCGCGTCTGGGGGGAACCTTGCGTAGTGATGATCCGCTCCGCTGCCGATGAAAGTGGTCCGGTGGGGACCGGAGCGCGTCCGCGAACGCGCCGACCGACGTTACGGGGTCGAGCGTACGGCAAGCCCGACCCCCCACGTCGCCCCGGTGGCCGGGTTCAGCGGCGTTCCTGCTTGGCCTTGCACTGCACACAGAGCGTCGCCCGCGGGAACGCCTGCACCCGGGCCTTCCCGATGGCCTGGCCGCAGGACTCGCAGATCCCGAACCCGGCACCCTCCAGCCGCCCCAGGGCCCGCTCGGTCTGGGCGAGGCTGTCCCGGGCGTTGTTGGCGAGCGCCAGCTCGCTCTCGCGCGAGATGTTCTTCGTACCGGCGTCCACCTGGTCGTCGCCGGCCCCGTCGTTGGAGTCACGCATCAGGCCGGAGATGGCGGCCTCGGCGGCCTCGATCTCGCCGCGCAGCCGCTCCAGATCGCTGATCAGCTCGTCGTGCAGCTCGTGGACCTCCTCGGCGGTCCACGGCTCCTCGCCGGACCGGACCGGCAGCGTGGCCGGGTCCACCGATTCGGCGCCCCGCGCCACGGTGACGGTGTCCGTTCCGGTCTTCGGTGCGGTTGTGGTCACAATCCCCTCCCCTGGATCGACCGCCACGGCCTTGCGTGCCCGCTTGGTGGCGGTGCCCGCGCCGGTTGCCTTCTCAGCCATGGCTTCGACCCCATCTACGAACGAATCGAGCCGCCGGTTCCCGGCGGCTTCCAGTGCCGGAACGATAATCCTGATCAAAACCGGTCACAACATGACATACCGGCACCTCACAGTGATCCCACCCAGGCAGCCGCCCCAATCGCCACGCCCCTCGCGCAGAAGGACTTCTGCCCAGATCACCCCCACCTAACCGCCTCCCCTCCCCGGCCCGGACAAACCGATTTGCGGAGGTCGATACACTGGGCCTGCAAGGCGCAGACGGGACGAGTACCGACGTACGCAGCCATTAGCGACCCGGGGACGGTGTGAGCCCGGGGGTGTGCACGGCGGGAAGATCACCCCGGAGCCGCCGGAAGAACAGCCGCCGCGAGGCGGCCCACTAGACCCGGCAGCAACCCCAAACAAGAGGGCCGCAACGCACCACCGCGGCCAAGGAGGGTGGTACCGCGGGTCGGCGAAGGCCGTCTCGTCCCTCCGGAGGATCCAGTCCCAGCATCCGCCGGAGGTAGACGCCCGCGATGAGCACCTATAACCCCGTCCCCGCCCAGGTGGACCTCCCCACCCTCGAACACCAGATCCTCGCCTTCTGGCAGGACAACAAGATCTTCCAGCGCAGCCTGGAGCAGTCCGAGGGCCGCCCCGAGTGGGTGTTCTACGAGGGCCCGCCGACCGCCAACGGCATGCCCGGCGCGCACCACATCGAGGCCCGCGTCTTCAAGGACGTCTTCCCCCGCTACCGGACGATGAAGGGCTACCACGTCGCCCGCAAGGCCGGCTGGGACTGCCACGGCCTCCCCGTCGAGCTGGCCGTCGAGAAGGAGCTGGGCTTCTCCGGCAAGCAGGACATCGAGGCGTTCGGCATCGCCGAGTTCAACGCCAAGTGCCGCGAGTCCGTGACCCGCCACACCGACGCCTTCACCGAGCTCACCACCCGCATGGGCTACTGGGTCGACCTCGACGAGGCCTACCGGACGATGGACCCGTCCTACGTCCAGTCCGTCTGGTGGTCGCTCAAGCAGATCTTCGACAAGGGCCTCCTCGTCCAGGACCACCGCGTCGCCCCCTGGTGCCCCCGCTGCGGCACCGGCCTGTCCGACCACGAGCTGGCCCAGGGCTACGAGACCGTCGTCGACCCCTCCGTCTACGTCCGCTTCCCCCTCACCGGCGGCCCCCTCGCCGACCGAGCCTCTCTGCTCGCCTGGACCACCACCCCCTGGACCCTGGTCTCCAACACCGCCCTCGCCGTGCACCCCGAGGTCACCTACGTGGTGGCCACCGACGGCACGGAGAACCTGGTCGTCGCCGAACCGCTGCTCGCCAAGGCCCTCGGCGAGGGCTGGGAGCCCACCGGCGAGTCCTTCACCGGCGCCGAGATGGAGCACTGGAACTACCAGCGCCCCTTCGAGCTGGTCGCCATCGAGAACGCGCACTTCGTCCTCAACGCCGACTACGTCACCACCGAGGACGGCACCGGCATCGTCCACCAGTCCCCGGCCTTCGGCGCCGACGACCTCGCGGTCTGCCGCCGCTACGGCCTGCCGGTGGTCAACCCGGTCCTCCCGGACGGCACCTTCGCCCCCGAGGTCCCCCTGGTCGGCGGCCAGTTCTTCAAGAAGGCCGACGAGGACCTCGTCGCGGACCTCAAGGAGCGCGGCCTCCTCTTCCGCCACGTCCCGTACGAGCACAGCTACCCGCACTGCTGGCGCTGCCACACCGCGCTGCTCTACTACGCGCAGCCGTCCTGGTACATCCGGACCACCGCCGTCAAGGACGCGCTGGTCCGCGAGAACGAGGCCACCAACTGGTTCCCCGAGACGGTCAAGCACGGCCGCTTCGGCGACTGGCTGAACAACAACGTCGACTGGGCCCTCAGCCGCAACCGCTACTGGGGCACCCCGCTGCCGATCTGGCGCTGCGAGGAGAAGCACCTCACCTGCGTCGGCTCGCTCGCCGAGCTGTCCGAGCTCACCGGCACCGACCAGAGCGCCCTCGACCCGCACCGCCCGTACATCGACGAGGTGACCTTCGCCTGCCGCGAGTGCGGCGGCACCGCCACGCGCGTGCCCGAGGTCATCGACGCCTGGTACGACTCGGGCTCGATGCCCTTCGCCCAGTACGGCTACCCGTACCAGAACAAGGAGCTGTTCGAGAAGCGCTACCCGGCGCAGTTCATCTCCGAGGCGATCGACCAGACCCGCGGCTGGTTCTACACGCTGATGGCCGTCGGCACCCTGGTGTTCGACAGGAACAGCTACGAGAACGTCGTCTGCCTGGGCCACATCCTGGCCGAGGACGGCCGCAAGATGTCCAAGCACCTGGGCAACATCCTGCAGCCCATCCCGCTGATGGACCAGCACGGCGCCGACGCCGTCCGCTGGTTCATGGCGGCCGGCGGCTCCCCCTGGTCCGCCCGTCGCGTCGGCCACGGCACCATCCAGGAGGTGGTCCGCAAGACCCTCCTCACCTACTGGAACACCGTCGCCTTCCAGGCCCTGTACGCCCGCACCTCCAACTGGGCCCCCTCCGCGAGCGACCCGGCCCCGGCCGACCGCCCGCAGCTGGACCGCTGGGTGCTCTCCGAGCTCAACACCCTGGTCCGCGAGGTCGACGCCGCCTACGAGGCCTACGACACCCAGCGCGCCGGCAAGCTGCTCTCCGCCTTCGTCGACGACCTCTCCAACTGGTACGTCCGCCGCGGCCGCCGCCGCTTCTGGCAGGGCGACGCCGCCGCACTCGCCACCCTCCACGAGGCGCTGGAGACCGTCACCCGCCTGATGGCCCCGCTCACCCCGTTCATCACCGAGCGCGTCTGGCAGGACCTCGTGGTCCCGACCTCGGCCGACGCCCCGGCCTCGGTTCACCTCTCCTCCTGGCCCGTCGCCGACGAAGCCCTCATCAACCCCGAACTCTCCCGCCACATGGCCCTGGTCCGCCGCCTGGTCGAACTCGGCCGCGCCACCCGCGCCGAGTCCGGCGTCAAGACCCGCCAGCCCCTCTCCCGCGCCCTCGTCGCCGCCCAGGGCTGGGAGGACCTCCCCGCCGACCTGCGCGCCCAGATCGCCGAGGAGCTCAACGTCTCCACCCTGGAGTCCCTCGCCGAGGTCGGCGGCTCCCTGGTCGACACCAGCGCCAAGGCCAACTTCCGCGCCCTGGGCAAGCGTTTCGGCAAGGGCGTCCAGGACGTCGCCAAGGCGGTCGCCGCCACCGACGCCGCCCGCCTCGCCGCCGAACTCCGCGCCACCGGCGAAACCGGCGTCGACCTCAACGGCGAGACGATCACCCTCTCCCCCGAAGAAGTGATCATCACCGAAACCCCCCGCGAGGGCTGGGCCGTCGCCAACGAGTCCGGCGCCACCGTCGCCCTCGACCTGGCCATCACCCCGGAACTCAAGCGCCTCGGCATCGCCCGCGACGCCATCCGCCAGATCCAGGAGGCCCGCAAGAACTCCGGCCTCGACGTCGCCGACCGCATCACCCTCCGCTGGCGCGCCACCACCGAGGAAACCGCCGAAGCCATCGCCGAACACGGCCCCCTCGTCGCCGACGAGGTCCTCGCCACCGACTTCGCCGCCGGCGCAGCCGACTGGACCTCCGAAACCTTCACCGACGAATCCCTCGGCCTCGCCTTCCAACTCCGCAAGGCCTGACCGCCACCCCGAAGCCGCCGTCATCCCCCCAGGGATGACGGCGGCTTCGCCGTTCCCCTCAACAAGCCGCACCGGGCGGAACGGTGGCAAGCCCAGAACCCCCAGCGGCCGCGCGGAGCGAAGCCCGCGCGGCCGCAACAGAAACCCACCCACAGCAACCACCCCACCTACCCCCACGACGACCCAACCCCAGCGAGAGGGACGCGCTGCGGGAGGGGGCGGCGCAGGGGGTGGCCCGGAGTGGGGCGTTGCGGGTGATTTTCAGACTGCCAACGGCGCCCAACCCCGGACCCACAGGGCGGCAGTCTGAAAATCATCCAGCCCCACGGAGCGGCCCCCCCCGGAGCCGCCCCCGGCCCCCACCCTCCCGAAAGCCCCCACCTCAACGAGGCAACACCACCAGCCCCGCCCCGAAGTACCGCCGATCCCCACACCCGTAAGGCCCCCCCGAACACCCCCCCGAAGCCGCCTCCGCCAACACCCCCTCCAACCGCTCCGCCCCGTACTCCGGATGCCCCGCCGCCACCACCGCCACCGCCCCCGTCACATGCGCGGCCGCCATCGACGTCCCCGCCAGCGCCGCGTACTGCCCGCCCGGCCAGTCCGACACGATCGCCCCGCGCGGCCCCCCGTCCGGATCGCCCCCGGGCGCCGCCAGCGACACGTGCCCGCGCCCGAAGTTGGAGTACCCCGACGGCCTCCCGTCCCGGTTCACGGCCGTCACCGTGACGACCCCCGGCAGCTCCCCCGGCAGCCGGATGCACTCCGTCCCCAGGTACCGCGTCCGCGCCGCGCCCGTCACCCGGTCGTTGGGGCTGCGCTCGTCGGTCCGCCCCGCCCCCAGGTCCTGCCCGTCGTTGCCCGCGGAGGCGACGACCACCGCCCCCTTGGCCCGCGCGTAGTCCACGGCCCGCCCCACGGCCGCGGTGATCGCCGCCTGGTCGGGTTCCTCCGGGCAGTTGTACTTCCACGGGTCCGCGAAGTAGCTGTTGTTGACGGCCTTCGCCCCGTGGTCGGCGGCCCAGAGCATCCCGCAGACGATGTTCTCGGCGTAGTACTGCCCGAGCGGCCCCAGCAGCCGTACGGCCCCGATCCGCACCCCCGGCGCCACCCCCCTGACACCCTGCCCACCACCCTGCCCACCAGCACCCTGCCCGGCACCCTGCCGTTCCCCCGCCGCCCCGACGATCCCCGCGACGTGCGTCCCGTGCCCGCTCTCCCCCACCCCCGGGTCGGGCCGCCAGGACCCGAACCGGGCGTCCGGCCTGCCGTCGGCACAGGACGCGGAGGCCTTCGGGTCGACCGCCGCCCGCAGGTCCGGATGCGTGTCGTCCACCCCGGAGTCCAGCACCGCCACCAGCACCTTGCGCAGGGCGTCCGCCCCCACCCGCGCCACGGGCGCGCCGTCCCCCCAGGCGCTCACCGCCCCCACCATCGCCAGGTTCCACCCGTCCCCCTGCCCCGGATCGGGCACCACCGGCGCCTCGTCCGCCCGCTCCACCCCGTCCACGGCGTCCCCGCTCCCCCGCCCGGCCGCGAAGTCCCCCGCCCCCACCACACCCCGCGGAGGCGACACCACCGGAGCCGTCCGCGTCGCCCCCACCGCCGCGATCCCCGGCCGCCCCCGCAGCTTCTCCGCGAACCCCCCGGTCGCGTACACCAGCACCGCCCCGATCTGCGGATACTCCTGCACGACCTGCCCACCCGCCCCCCGGCTCTCGGAGGAGGCCACCGCCGCTCCCGAGGCGTCCACCCGCTCCCCCAGCACCAGGTAGCTCAGGTACGCCCGCCCGGACACGTACGGCACCGCGCCCCCGAGCACCAGCGCCGTGAGCACCATCGCCAGCAGCGCCCGCACCGGCCCCCGCACCCACCGCCGCGAACAGCGGCGAGCAGCCCCGCCGATCAGGTGCGCCTGCGGCATCGCGCGATCTCCACTCGTCGGTCCGGTGAGTTCGCGGTCACGGATTGTCCACGTGCCCGAATCCTCACCATATGAGCCGACCATCATTCCCGCTCCCCCAGCTACACCCTCCACCCCAGCCCTCCACCCCAGCCGCGCCCGGCCACCCCCAACCGTCCCCCAGCCCCCAGCCGTCCCCCCGCCTGTCACCCCCACCCGGCACCATGGGGGCATGGCGCCCCACACCCCACCCCCGTCACCCGCCGACCCCCTGGCGGGCTTCGCCCCCGCCACCCGGGCCTGGTTCACCGGCGCCTTCTCCGCCCCCACCACCGCCCAGTCCGAGGCCTGGCGGGCGATCCAGCGCGACACCGACGTCCTCGTCGTCGCCCCCACCGGCTCCGGCAAGACCCTCGCCGCCTTCCTCTCCGCCCTCGACCGCCTCAGCAACACCCCGCCCCCCGCCGACCCCAAGCGCCGCTGCCGGGTCCTCTACGTCTCCCCGCTGAAGGCCCTCGCGGTGGACGTCGAGCGCAACCTCCGCGCCCCGCTGACCGGCCTGCGCCAGGCCGCCGTCCGCCTGGGCCTGCCCGAGCCCGAGGTCCAGGTCGCCATCCGCTCCGGCGACACCCCCGCGGCCGACCGCCGCCGCTTCGCCACCCACCCGCCGGACATCCTGATCACCACCCCCGAGTCCCTCTTCCTCCTCCTCACCTCCGCCTCGCGCGAGGCCCTGCGCGGCATCGACACCGTGATCCTGGACGAGGTCCACGCCGTCGCCGGAACCAAACGCGGTGCCCACCTCGCCCTCACCCTGGAGCGCCTCGACGAGCTCCTCGACCGCCCCGCCCGCCGCATCGGCCTCTCCGCGACGGTCCGCCCCGTCGAGGAGGTCGCCCGCTTCCTGAGCCCCCGGCGCGGGGCCGCGGTCGTCCAGCCGCCCTCCGCCAAGGAGTTCGACCTCTCCGTCGTCGTCCCCGTCCCCGACCTGGACGACCTCCCCGCCGCCCCCGCCACCGGCGGAGCCTCCGACAGCGACCCGCAGCGGCAGACATCCATCTGGCCGCACGTCGAGGAGCGCATCGTCGACCTCGTCGAGGCCCACCGCTCGACCATCGTCTTCGCCAACTCCCGCCGCCTGGCCGAGCGCCTGTGCAACCGGCTCAACGAGATCGCCCACGAGCGGGCCACGGGCACCGCCGCCCCCGAGGCCCACGCCCCCGCCCAGCTGATGGGCGGCTCGGGCGCCGCCAAGGGCGCCCCCGCGGTGATCGCCCGGGCGCACCACGGCTCCGTCTCCAAGGAGCAGCGCTCCCTCGTCGAGGAGGAGTTGAAGGCCGGCCGGCTGCCCGCCGTGGTCGCCACCTCCAGCCTGGAGCTGGGCATCGACATGGGCGCCGTCGAACTGGTCGTCCAGGTCGAGTCCCCGCCCTCGGTCGCCTCCGGCCTCCAGCGCGTGGGCCGGGCCGGCCACCAGGTCGGCGCCGTCTCCACCGGCGTCTTCTTCCCCAAGTACCGCGGCGACCTCGTGCAGTCCGCCGTGGTCACCGAGCGGATGCGCTCCGGCCGGATCGAGGCGCTGCGCATCCCCCGCAACCCGCTGGACGTCCTCGCCCAGCAACTCGTCGCGATGACGGCCCTGGACGCCTGGCCGGTGGACGACCTGCTCGCGGTGGTCCGCCGCGCCGCGCCCTTCGCCACCCTCCCCCAGTCCGCCTTCGACGCCGTCCTCGACATGCTCGCCGGCCGCTACCCCTCGGACGCCTTCGCCGAGTTGCGCCCCCGCCTCGTCTGGGACCGCGTCGCGGGGACGGTCACCGGCCGCCCCGGCGCCCAGCGCCTGGCCGTCACCTCCGGCGGCACCATCCCCGACCGCGGCCTCTTCGGTGTCTTCATCGCCGGCACCACTGCGTCCGATTCGAAAACCGGAAAGAAGGGCGGCGGCCGCGTCGGCGAACTCGACGAGGAGATGGTCTACGAGTCCCGCGTCGGCGACGTGTTCACCCTCGGCACCACCTCCTGGCGCATCGAGGAGATCACCCACGACAAGGTCCTCGTCACCCCCGCCCCCGGCATCCCCGGCCGCCTCCCCTTCTGGAAGGGCGACACCCTCGGCCGCCCCCTCGAACTCGGCCGCGCCCTGGGCGCGTTCACCCGCGAACTCGGCGCCCTCGCCCCCGAGGAGGCCACCGACCGCCTCAAGCGGGCCGGCCTGGACGACTGGGCCGCCGCCAACCTCCTCGACTACCTGGCCGAACAGCGCACGGCCTGCGGCCACCTCCCCGACGACCGCACCATCGTGGTCGAGCGCTTCCGCGACGAACTCGGCGACTGGCGCATCGTCATCCACTCCCCCTTCGGCGCCCAGGTCCACGCCCCCTGGGCCCTCGCCCTGGCGGCCCGCCTGCGCGAGAAGCACGGACTGGACCCCCAGGTCATGCACGCCGACGACGGCATCGTCCTGCGCCTCCCCGACGCCGACCTCCTCGACTTCCCCTCCGAACAGCCCGCTTCCGGCGACGAGGCCCCCGTCGGCGCCGACGCCGCCCTCTTCGACCCCCAGGAGATCGAGCAGCTCGTCACCGACCAGGTCGGCGGCTCCGCCCTCTTCGCCTCCCGCTTCCGCGAGTGCGCCGGCCGCGCCCTGCTGCTCCCCCGCCGCAGCCCGGGCCGCCGCACCCCGCTGTGGCAGCAGCGCCAGCGCGCCGCCCAACTCCTCGAAGTGGCCTCCGAGTACGGCTCCTTCCCGATCGTCCTGGAGGCCGTCCGCGAGTGCCTCCAGGACGTCTTCGACGTCCCCGGCCTGGTCGAGCTGATGGGGGACCTGGAGTCCCGCGCCGTCCGCCTGGTCGAGGTCACCACCCCCGAGCCCTCCCCCTTCGCCCGCTCCCTCCTCTTCGGCTACGTCGCCCAGTTCCTCTACGAGGGCGACTCCCCCCTCGCCGAGCGCCGCGCCGCCGCCCTCTCCCTGGACTCCCGGCTGCTGTCCGAACTCCTCGGCCAGGCCGAGCTGTCCGAGCTCCTCGACCCCCAGGTCCTCGCCGATCTGGAGGCCGAGCTCCAGCGCCTCACCCCCGAGCGCCGCGTCAAGGACGCCGAGGGCGTCGCCGACGCCCTGCGCCTCCTCGGCCCGCTCACCGAGGCCGAGTTGACGACCCGGGGCGCCGAGCCGCTCTGGGCCCTGGAACTGGAGGCCGCGCGCCGGGTCATCGCCGTGCGGATCGGCGGCGAGCAGCGCTGGGCCGCGATCGAGGACGCCGGACGGCTCCGCGACGCCCTCGGCACCCCGCTGCCGGTCGGCGTCCCCGAGGCCTTCACCGAACCGGTCAAGGACCCCCTGGGCGACCTCCTCGCCCGCCACGCCCGCACCCACGGCCCCTTCACCGCCGCCGAGGCCGCCGCCCGCTACGGCCTGGGCACCGCCGTGGTCACCGGCACCCTGCAGCGCCTCACCGCCTCCGGCCGCCTCGTCCAAGGGCAGTTCCGACCCGCCGAGAGCCATACCGCCGCCGCCGAGTGGTGCGACGCCGAGGTCCTGCGCCGCCTGCGCCGCCGCTCCCTGGCCGCCCTGCGCCAGGAGGTCGAGCCCGTCCCCCCGCGCGCCCTGGCCGCCTTCCTCCCCCAGTGGCAGCACCTCTCGGGCCACCGCCTGCGCGGCCCGGACGGCCTGCTCCGTGTGGTCGAGCAGCTCCAGGGCACCGCCCTGCCCGCCTCCGCCCTGGAGAAGCTGATCCTCCCGGCCCGCCTCGCCGACTACTCCCCCGGCCTGCTCGACGAGTTGACGGCCGCCGGCGAGATCGGCTGGTGCGGCGC
The DNA here is from genome assembly GCF_044767945.1 of Kitasatospora sp. NPDC101183. Lineage (NCBI taxonomy): Bacteria > Bacillati > Actinomycetota > Actinomycetes > Kitasatosporales > Streptomycetaceae > Kitasatospora > Kitasatospora sp. NPDC101183. The sequence continues at coordinate 375,270 of NZ_JBIWOW010000004.1, forward strand.
CGGCGCCCTGCCGGGCAAGGACGGCTGGCTCAGCCTCCACCTCGCCGAGAACGCCCACCTGCTGCGCCCCGAGCCCGTCCCGCCCGCCCTCACCCCGCTGCACAGCGCCCTGCTGCGGGCCCTGGAGGGCGGCTACGGCCTCTTCTTCCGCCAGCTCGTCCAGCAGCTGCCCGAGGACACCCCCGAGCCGGAGGCCGTCGAGGCCCTCTGGGACCTCGTCTGGGCCGGGTACGTCACCAACGACACCCTCGCCCCGCTGCGCGCCCTGCTCGGCTCCGGCCGTACGGCGGGCGCCACCGCCCACCGCGCGCCCCGGTCCACCCCGCGCGGCCGCTACGGCGGCGCCGGCCGCCCCTTCGGCCGCCCCTCCGGTCGTCCGGGGGCCTCCGCAGGCCGCACCGGCCCGCCCACGGTGGCCGGCCGCTGGTCACTGCTGCCCTCCCCCGACACCGACCCGACCGTCCGGGCCACCGCCCAGGCGCAGAGCCTGCTGGACCGGCACGGCCTGCTCACCCGGGGCACGGTGGCCGCCGAACGGGTGCCCGGCGGCTTCGCCGGGGTCTACCGGGTCCTGGCCGCCATGGAGGAGCGCGGCCGGGCCCGCCGGGGGTACTTCGTCGAGGGTCTGGGCGGCGCCCAGTTCGCGATGGAGGGCGCCGCCGACCGCCTGCGCTCGGTCAACGGCCGCCTGGAGCGCACCCGCGCCGCCGAGTGGCCGGCCGCCCCCGCCGCCGATCCCCCGCAGCCCCTGGTGCTGGCCGCCGCCGATCCGGCGAACGCCTACGGGGCGGCCCTGCCCTGGCCCGAGCCGCCCACGGCCCCCGGCACCGGAGAGACGAAGGCCCACCGCCCGGGCCGCAAGGCCGGCGCCCTGGTCGTCCTGGTGGACGGCGAGTTGGCGCTGTACGTCGAGCGGGGCGGCAAGTCCCTGCTGGCCTGGCCCCAGGACGGCGCCACCCTCGCGGTGGCCGCCTCCGCCCTGGCCGCCGCCGCCCGCGAAGGGGCCCTCGGCAGCGTCACGGTCGAACGGGCCAACGGCGAGCCCGCCCTCGGCTCGGACCTCGGCCGCGCCCTGGAGGAGGCCGGCTTCCACGCCACCCCGCGCGGCCTGCGCCTGCGCCCGTAGAGCCGGTACGCCCCTGAACACAGCACGAGGGCCGCGGAGTTCACCTCCGCGGCCCTCGCCACGTTCACTTCAGCCGGTCGTCGGCGGTTCCGCCGGTACGGGCACCGGCTCCCCTCGGCGGCGGCGCACCGGTCCGGTCGCGCTCCGGTCGGCGTGGACCGGGATGAGACCGAGCCCCCAGCCGCCGGCCGCGAGCAGCCCCAGCGCCGCACCGTCCACGAGTTGTCCCCGGACGGCCACCAGCCACCAGGCGAGCCCCGCGCCCAGGGCCACCAGGACCCAGCGCGCCCGCCACGGCACCAACCGCCGCGCCCGCAGCCGTATTCGGGCCACCGTGCGCACCGTCGCGGATCTCCGCACGACCGCCTCCTCCGCTCGTCCCCGACCTCTCACGGCCGGGAGTGCGAGGCCGGAGTCAGGCGGCGACCACGTCCATGGCGGCGGCCTTGGGCGACATGGTCGCCCGGTCGGAGCCGGGGGCGGGCAGCGGAACCGGTTCGAGTACCGGCCTCAGCAGATCACCTTCCGAGAGGGTGGCCATCGCCGCAAGTTCGGCGAGCGACAGTTCGTCGCTGACCTCGCGCATGACCTCGGACATCCGGACGTCGAGTGCGTCGCAGATGGCGGAGAGCAGCTCCGAGGAGGCCTCCTTCTGTCCCCGCTCGACCTCGGAGAGGTATCCGAGCGAAACCCTGGCGGCCGCCGACACCTCGCGGAGTGTGCGGCCCTGGCGCTGGCGCTGCCGACGCAGTACATCGCCCAGTAGGCGACGGAGCAGGATCATCGGTGCCTCCCTCCTCGGACTGCGGATCGAGATGTCACGCCCCCACCGTACCGCCTTGGCCGCTTCGCGTGCGGGGACCCTGTCCGTGTTCACTCTGGGCTGCAAGGCCGTCCCCCTCCTTGTTCCGGTGTCGCACCCGGGTTTGCGGGCCCCTCGTGGTACCCGACGCGGGCCACCCGGCCACCGTCACGCAATCCGTTCGCCACCTGGTTTCTGCCCAACCAGGCCTTCGGATGTAACACGATCCTCCGGCCCGTCCATCCCGGTGCGCCAGTCGGCAGGTCCAGGTTCGGTGGAGACGCCCTCGACCGGGGCCCTCAGCGGGCCGTCCCGGCGACGAGCAGCTCCAGCGCGGCTGTCACCGCCCCGTGACGGATTGTGGCACGACCGCCCGACAGCCGGGGCGAAGTGACCAGAGTTCCCCCCGGACCGGCGACGGCCAGGTGTACGGTGCCCACCGGCTGCCCGCCCTGCGGCTCCGGCCCGGCCACGCCGGTCGTCGCGAGCCCGTAGTCGGCCCCCAGCAGCCGGCGCACGCCCTCGGCCATCTGGGCGGCCACCACCGGGTGCACCGGCCCGTGGACGTCGAGCAGTCCCTCGTCCACGCCGAGCACCGAGGCCTTGAGCTCCGTCGCGTACGCGGTCACCGAGCCCCGGAAGGTCGCGGAGGCCCCGGGAACGTCCACCAGGGCGGCGGCCAGCAGCCCGCCGGTCAGCGACTCGGCGACGGCCACCGTGGCCCCCCGGGCCCGCAGTTGCGCGTGCGCCTTCTCCGCCAGCTGGAAGTCCACCCCGTGCCCCCCGTTCACCGGTCCGCGCGCTCCGCGGCCAGTCCCTCGCGGCGCAGGCGCAGCGCCTGCCCGATGTAGTCCAGCGCGGTGCCGACGGTCAGCAGCACCGCCAGCCCCATCAGCACGGCCCGTCCGGTGGCCAGCCAGCCGGTCAGCGCCAGCACGTACATGCCGACGGCGGTGCCCTGGGTGAGCGTCTTGAGCTTGCCGCCGCGGCTGGCCGGGATGACGCCGTAGCGGATCACCCAGAAGCGCATCAGCGTGATGCCCAGCTCGCGGGCGAGGATCACCACGGTGACCCACCAGGCGAGATCGCCGAGGACGGACAGGCCGATCAGCGCCGAGCCCATGATCGCCTTGTCGGCGATCGGGTCAGCGATCTTCCCGAAGTCCGTCACCAGGCCCTTGCGCCGGGCGATCTCACCGTCGAACAGGTCGGTGATCATCGCGACCGCGAACGCGGCCCAGGCGACGGAGCGCCACCTGGGGTCGTGCCCGCCGCCGGCGAACAGCAGCGCCACGAAGACCGGGACGAGCAGCACCCGGATCATCGTGAGCACGTTGGCGATGTTCCAGATCCCCGGGGTCGCCGGCATCGCGGCCGCCGGTCTGCCCGGGTGGGCCGCGGCCGTGGCGCCGGGCCCCTTGGTCATTCCCCGGCTCCCGGGGCCCGGCGCACGCGCACCTGCTCCAGCGCCTCGGCGATCAGGTCCACGCCCTCGCTGGCGACGACCTTCGCCCGCCAGAACTGGCCGGCCTCGGGCGCCTCGACGCCCGTGAGGGTGGTCAGCCCGTCCGTCTCCGGGGCCTGGTGGGCGGCGCGGCCCTCGACCACGCCGTCCTCGATCGACTCGATCAGCACCTCGACCTCGCTGCCGATCCGGGCCTCGGCCCGCTGGGCGGTCATCTCCTCGGCGAGGCGGCTGAGCTTGTCCAGGCGCTCGGCGACGACGTCCTCGGGCAGCTTGCCGTCGTAGGTCGCGGCCTCGGTGCCGTCCTCGTCGGAGTAGCCGAAGACGCCGATCGCGTCCAGCCCGGCGTGGGTGACGAAGCGTTCCAGCTCGGCGAAGTCCTCCTCGGTCTCGCCGGGGAAGCCGACGATGAAGTTGGAGCGGGCGCCGGCCTGCGGGGCCTTGTCGCGGATCGTCTTCAGCAGGTCCAGGAACTGGTCGGTGGAGCCGAAGCGCCGCATCCGGCGCAGCACGGCGGGCGCCGAGTGCTGGAAGGACAGGTCGAAGTAGGGCACCACGTCGGCGGTGCCGGTCATCGCGTCGATCAGGCCGGGGCGCATCTCGGCGGGCTGGAGGTAGGAGACCCGCACCCGCTCGACGCCGTCCAGCGCGGCGATCTCGCCGAGCAGCGTCTCCAGCAGCCGGATGTCGCCGAGGTCCTTGCCGTACGAGGTGTTGTTCTCGCTGACCAGGACGACCTCGCGCACGCCCTGCTCGGCCAGCCACGTGGACTCGCCCAGGACGTCGGAGGGGCGGCGGGAGATGAAGGAGCCGCGGAAGGCGGGGATGGCGCAGAAGGAGCACCGCCGGTCGCAGCCGGAGGCGAGCTTGACGGAGGCCACCGGGTTGTCGTCCAGCCGCTTGCGCAGGGTGCGCGGGCCGGAGGCCGGGGCGAGGCCGTCGGGCAGGTCGGCGATCGGCTCGGCGGGGGCCTCGGCGCCGTGGCCGGGCAGGGCGACGGTCTCGGCGGCGGACTGGCGCTCGGCGGGGCTGATCGGCAGGAGCTTGCGGCGGTCGCGCGGCAGGTGCGCGGCGTGGTGGCCGCCGGAGAGGATCGTCTGGAGGCGGTCGGAGATGTTCGTGTAGTCGTCGAAGCCGAGGACCCCGTCCGCCTCGGGCAGGGCGTCGGCGAGCTCCTTGCCGTACCGCTCGGCCATGCAGCCGACGGCGACGACGGCCTGGGTGCGGCCGTGACCCTTGAGGTCGTTGGCCTCCAGGAGGGCGTCCACGGAGTCCTTCTTGGCGGCCTCGACGAAGCCGCAGGTGTTGACGACGGCGACGTCCGCGTCGGCGGCGTCGTCCACGAGCAACCAGCCGTCGGCTTCCAGTCGCCCGGCGAGTTCCTCGGAGTCCACCTCGTTGCGGGCGCATCCGAGCGTGACAAGGGCGACAGTACGGCGTTCAGGCATAGGCCCAAGATTAACGCGCGGCTTCCGGTGCCGTTCGCCCCGGAGGCCGCGCGCCTCGGATCACCTGATCATCTCCGGGCCGTACGGGCCCGTCCGGTCAGCCCGCCTGGGGGTCCCCGGGGGTGTAGGTGACGTGCACCACCTGGCCGTCCTTGCCGAGGAGTCCCAGGTCCTTGCCGTTGACGTACGCGTGCACGGCCCCGCCGTTGCCCAGGACGAGCTTGATCAGCTTGTCGGCGGTGAAGGTCTGGTCCTGGCCCTCGCTGATGTTGTTCTGGAACAGCGACTTGCCGTTGCCGTCGGTGGCCGAGATCCAGCTGGTGCCCTCGGCGACCAGCTTCACGGTGACCTTGTCGGCCGGGACGGCGGCGATGGCGGCGGCGGTCGGCGCGGGCGCCGGCGGCTGCACGGAGGGGGCGGCCGGGGCGACGGAGCCGGTGCCGGAGCCGCTGGGCAGCGGCGCGCTGGCCGTGCCCGTCCCGGTGTGGGCGCCCTTGCCGCTGACGAGGTTGAAGCCGATGAGGGCGACGACCGCAACGATCGCGGCGACCATGGCGGCGGCCCAGTTCGGCCGTCCGCGCCCGGGCACCTTGATCGGGCCGCTGTCGATGAGCTGGGTGGGCCGCTTGGAGGCCGGTGAGCCGCCGTGGGCCGCGTCGTACCGGGCGACGAGCTCCTCGCCGTCCGCTCCCACGGCCGCGGCGATCGCGCGGATGTGGCCGCGGGCGTAGAAGTCCCCGCCGCACCGGCCGAAGTCGTCCTCCTCGATGGCGTGGACGATCGGCACCCGCACGCGGGTCGCCGTACTCACCTGGTCCACCGTCAGCCCGGCCTCGAGCCGGGCGGTGGACAGCACCCGGCCGATGCTCGGGGCATCGGCCGCCTGCACCGCGTCGTCGGTCGGCGCGACGGACGACGGGGCGTTCTCGCGGTCGGGGGACTTGCCGATGGTCACGGGGCACGCCTTTCGAGCGGATGGCCACCTGCTGGAGAACAGTCTAGGGGCGGAGGCGGATCGTTTCTCAAGCGGAACAGGCCCGAATGCGCGCGGCCGCTCCGGCCGGGGGGCCGGCTCCGCCGACGGGTCGTCGGCGGAGGAGCGCGCGGGAATCCGGGGTGCGCTTTTTCGCCGTGTGACGCGGTGCACGGACGTTCGGTTCCCCGGGGTTCGCCCGCCCTCCTCCGAACGAGTGAACACCCCCCTCGGACACGGCCGATCAGCCCCTGAGCGCCCCTCAGCCGCGAAGGGTCAGCAGCACACCGTCCAGTTCGTCCGGCTTCACCAGCACGTCGCGGGCCTTGGAGCCCTCGCTCGGGCCGACGATCCCGCGCGACTCCATGAGGTCCATCAGCCGGCCCGCCTTGGCGAAGCCGACGCGCAGCTTGCGCTGGAGCATCGAGGTGGAGCCGAACTGCGTGGAGACCACCAGCTCGACCGCCTGGACCAGCAGGTCGAGGTCGTCGCCGATCTCCTCGTCGATCTCCTTCTTGGGCCCGCCGCCCACCGTCACGTCGTCCCGGTAGACGGCGCTCAGCTGGTCCTTGCAGTGCTGGACCACCCTGGCGATCTCCGCCTCGGTGACGAACGCGCCCTGCATGCGGATCGGCTTGCTCGCGCCCATCGGCAGGAAGAGCGCGTCGCCCTTGCCGATCAGCTTCTCCGCGCCGGGCTGGTCGAGGATGACCCGGGAGTCGGCCATCGCGGAGGTCGCGAAGGCCAGCCGGGAGGGCACGTTGGCCTTGATCAGGCCGGTGACGACGTCCACCGAGGGCCGCTGGGTGGCGAGCACCAGGTGGATGCCGGCGGCGCGCGCCAGCTGGGTGATGCGCACCACCGAGTCCTCGACGTCGCGCGGGGCGACCATCATCAGGTCGGCCAGCTCGTCGACGATCACCAGCAGGTACGGGTACGGGCGCAGCTCCCGCTCGCTGCCCAGCGGCGGGGTGACGGTCCCGGCCTTCACGGCGGCGTTGAAGTCGTCCACGTGCCGGAAGCCGAACGCCGCGAGGTCGTCGTAGCGCAGGTCCATCTCGCGCACCACCCACTGGAGGGCCTCGGCGGCCTTCTTGGGGTTGGTGATGATCGGCGTGATCAGGTGCGGGATGCCCTCGTACGCGGTGAGCTCGACGCGCTTGGGGTCGACGAGCACCATCCGCACCTCGTCGGGGGTGGCCCGGGCGAGGATCGAGGTGATCAGGCAGTTGATGCAGGAGGACTTGCCCGCGCCGGTCGCGCCCGCGACGAGGATGTGCGGCATCTTGGCGAGGTTGGCCATCACGGTGTGGCCCTCGACGTCCTTGCCCATGCCGACGTTCATCGGGTGGGTGTCCTCGGCGGCCGTGCGCGAGCGCAGGATGTCGCCGAGGTTGACCATCTCGCGGTCCCGGTTGGGGATCTCGATGCCGACGGCGGACTTGCCCGGGATCGGGCTGATGATCCGCACGTCCGGGCTGGCCACCGCGTACGCGATGTTCTTGGCGAGCGCGGTGATCCGCTCGACCTTGACGGCCGGGCCGAGTTCGACCTCGTAGCGGGTGACCGTCGGGCCCCGGGTGAAGCCGGTGACCTTGGCGTCCACCTTGAACTCGGCGAAGGTGCTGGTGAGCTGGGCCACCACCTCGTCGTTGAGGGCGCTGCGGGCCTTGGCCGGGCCCCCGCGCTCCAGCAGGTCGAGGGAGGGCAGGGCGTAGGTGATGCCCTCGGAGAGCTGGAGCTGCTCCATGCGCACGGGCGCCGGGCCGTGCTCCTCGGGCGCTCCCGGGCCGCCGCTGCGGGCGGCGGGGAGGGCGGGCTCCTCGGGCGGGGCGGTGCGGTCCTGCACCTGGTGCATCATGTCCGCCACCGCGGAGGAGGCCGGCACGCCGTAGACCAGCGCGCCGTCCAGGTCGGCGGCCGCGCCGGCGGCGAGGTCGCGGGTGGCGTACGGGTCCAGCGGCTCCTTGTCGAGGGAGATCCGGCCGTCCTCGGCCTGCTCCTCGTCCTCGGCGGGCTTGCGGCGGCGCCGGCGGCGGCGGGCGCCGACCTCGTCGCGCGGGTCCTCGCCGTCGGAGTCCACGGAGTACGGCAGGGCGTCCGGGTCGGCGTCCTCCGGGGGGTCGGTGGACAGCTCGCGCTCCGGCGTGCGCCCCCGCCCGTACTCGTCCTCGGGGCCGGGCTCGATCACGCCGAGCCGTATCCCGCCCGCCCGCAGGCGCTCGGGGATGCGGTTGACCGGGGTGGCGGTGACGACCAGCAGGCCGAAGAAGGAGAGCAGCAGGAGCAGCGGGACGGCGACGGCGGGCCCGGCGGCGGCCATCACCGGGGTGGAGACGGCCCAGCCGATGATGCCGCCGGCCGTCCTTATCCGGGAGGCGCCGCTGCCCATGGTGGGCGCCCCGCAGCCGATGTGCACCAGCCCGAGGACGCCGACCAGCAGGGCGCTCAGCCCGATCACGATCCGGCCGTTGGCCTCGGGCAGCTCCGGGTGGCGCCAGAGCCGGATGGCGATCCCGGCCAGCAGGAAGGGCACCAGCACGTCGAGCCGCCCGAACAGGCCGGACACCACGGCGGTGGCGGACTGGTTGAGCCAGCCCTCGGAGCTGAACCAGGTGCCGGCGGCGACGACCAGGGCCAGCGCGAACAGCAGCAGCCCGATCCCGTCCTTGCGGTGGGCGGGGTGGAGGTTCTTGGCGCCGTCGTTGAAGCCCCGGAAGATCGCGGCGACGGGGCTGGCGACGGCGTTGAGGGCGCCCATGACCAGACCCCGGCGGGGCGGGGGCGGCGGGGGTGCGGCCTGCTTCGCGGGGGCCCTGCGGGCGGCCGCCTTCTTGGCGGGCGGCTTGCCGGGGGCCTTCGCCGCGGCCTTCTTGGACGGTCCCGGACCCTGCTTGCGTGCCGCGCTTCCGGGCGTACGAGTGGCCATGGGTCAGCAGCCTACCGGGGCGCGTCGGCGGTGCACATGTGCCCGAGCCCGGGGCCCGGACGTGTCGCAGACACACCGTCATGCTGACCCGGATTCACCCGGCCGCCTCAGGAAATCACCCGAACGGACGAGGCCGAAGTGCCCTGTGGGGCCCTCGGGACTGCCCCGGGACCGCCTCGAACGTGCCTCAGGAGGCACCCGGACGCATCGCGTCCAGGGCCTGGCGCAGGGCCACGAGCTTGCGCTCCAGGTGCCCCGCCGTGGCGGACACCGCGGCGTCCTCCACCCCGTCCAGCTGCTTGCCGAGCGCCTCGGCCTGCTCCTCCACCGCCGCCAGCCGCGCGGACAGCTCGCCCAGCAGCGCGCCGTGGGCGGCCGCCTCGCCGCCACCCGTCTCCAGTTGCAGCCGCAGCAGCGCGGCCTGCTCCCTCAGCTGACAGTTCTTGGCGTACAGGTCGACGAACACCGAGACCTTGGCCCGCAGCACCCACGGGTCGAAGGGCTTGGAGATGTAGTCCACCGCGCCGGCCGCGTAACCCCGGAAGGTGTGGTGCGGGCCGTGGTTGATCGCGGTGAGGAAGATGATCGGGATGTCCCGGGTGCGCTCGCGGCGCTTGATGTGGGCGGCGGTCTCGAAGCCGTCCATGCCGGGCATCTGGACGTCCAGCAGGATCACCGCGAAGTCGTCCGTCAGCAGCGCCTTGAGCGCCTCCTCCCCGGAGGCCGCGCGGACCAGCGTCTGGTCCAGGGCCGAGAGGATCGCCTCCAGCGCCAGCAGGTTCTCCGGCCGGTCGTCGACCAGGAGGATCTTCGCCTTCTGCATCGGGGCTCGCCCTCCTGTCGCCTGCCTGCCCACCGGTGCGGGCACTCGCGCCCCGCCCACCGCTACCCCGGTCATGCTAGCCGCACCCCCTCACCCGGCACATCGCTCCGTCAGGACCTGATCCGGAGCGGCGCACGGCGCGCGCTCCGGCGCACGCTCAGCAGCGCGTCGCCGTCCGGTCACTGTTCGCAACGATCGGTGACCCTACCCGGTTCCCGGGCCCGGCCGCCAGCAAACCGGTCGAGCCGAGGGCGCGAACCCCGGTGCACCACCGGGAGTTCACGCCCCCGTCCCCTCACGAACGGTCCGTACGCAGCCACTCGGACATCACCGACAGCAGGTGGTCGGTCTCCACCGGCTTGGTGATGTGGTCGGTGGCTCCCGCCTCCAGCGACTTCTCGCGGTCGCCCTTCATCGCCTTGGCGGTCAGCGCGATGATCGGCAGGCCCGCGTACTGGGGCATCCGGCGGATCGCCTCCGTGGTCGCGTAGCCGTCCATCTCCGGCATCATGATGTCCATCAGCACCAGCGCCACGCCCTCGTGCTGCTCGAGCATCTCGATGCCCTCACGGCCGTTCTCCGCGTACAGGACGGTCAGGCCGTGCTGCTCCAGGACGCTGGTGAGGGCGAACACGTTGCGCACGTCGTCGTCCACGATCAGCACCTGCTGGCCGTCGAAGCGGGTGTCCGCGCGCCCGGGCCGCGGCGGGGCGACGGGCTCCACCGTACGGGGCCCGGCCGGGCCCGGCTCCAGGGCGGCGCTGCGGCGGCGCTCCAGGGCGCCCCTGCGGCGTTCCTCGGCCAGTTCCCGGACCTCCTGGGCCCAGTGGTCGGCCGGGTTCTCCCCGACCGGCACGGGCAGGCCCACCGGCGTCACCCCGACCGAGGCGCGCGGCAGGCCGGCCCCCGCCGCGACCGGGCCGCCGGGGGCGCCGTCCTGGGACCCGCCGCGCAGCGGCAGGTACAGCGTGAAGGTGGAGCCCTTGCCCAGCTCGCTCTCGGCGTGGATCTCGCCGCCCAGCAGCCGGGCGATCTCGCGGCTGATCGACAGGCCGAGGCCCGTGCCGCCGTACTTGCGGCTGGTGGTGCCGTCCGCCTGCTTGAACGCCTCGAAGATCTCCCGCAGCTTGTTGCCGGGGATGCCGATGCCGGTGTCCGAGACGGCGAAGGCGATCAGCTCGTCGTCGGGGCCCTGGATCGAACCGGACTCCAGCAGCCGCTCGCGCACGTGCTGGGGGACGTCCCGCCCGGCGGAGGCGATGGAGAAGTCCACGGCGCCCGCGTCGGTGAACTTCACCGCGTTGGAGATCAGGTTGCGCAGCACCTGCTGGAGCCGCTGCTCGTCGGTGTGCAGGGTGACGGGCAGGGCGGGCGAGACCCGGACGGCGAAGTCCAGGTTCTTGTCCAGGGCGACGGGCTGGAAGGTGGCCTCGACGTAGTCGACGAGCTGGACGAGCGCGATCCGGGAGGGGCGCACGTCCATCTTCCCGGCCTCGACCTTGGACAGGTCGAGGATGTCGTTGATCAGCTGGAGCAGGTCGGAGCCGGCGCCGTGGATCGTGTCGGCGAACTCGACCTGCTTGGGCGAGAGGTTGCCCTCGTTGTTGTCGGAGAGCAGCTTGGCCAGGATCAGCAGCGAGTTGAGCGGGGTGCGCAGCTCGTGCGACATGTTGGCCAGGAACTCGCTCTTGTACCGGGAGGCCAGGGCGAGCTGCTCGGCGCGCTCCTCCAGGACCTGCCGGGCCTCCTCGATCTCGCTGTTCTTGATCTCGATGTCGCGGTTCTGCTGGGCGAGTTGCTCGGCCTTCTCCTGCAACTCCTCGTTGGTGCGCTCCAGTTCCTCCTGGCGCGCCTCCAACTCGGCGGATCGCATGGAGAGTTCCGCGGTGAGCCGCTGGGATTCGAGCAGCAGGCCCTCGGTCTTGGTGTTGACGCTGATGGTGTTGACCGTGACGCCGATCAGGTCGGCGATCTGGTTGAGGAAGTCCAGGGCGACGGTGGTGAAGGAGCTGAACGTGGCCAGCTCGATCACCCCGAGCAGCCGGCCCTCGAACTGCACCGGCAGCACCACGATGTGGGCCGGGGAGGCCTCGCCGAGGCCGGAGGCGACCTTGAGGTAGCCGGGCGGCGCCTCCTTGACGATGATCGCCCGCTTCTCCACCGCGGCCTGGCCGATCAGCGACTCCCCGGGCCGGAAGGTGGTCGGCATCGCCCGGCGCTGGTAGCCGTAACTGCCGATCAGCCGCAGCACGGTGTCGTTCTCGTCGTCGTCCTCGGTGATCAGCTCGGCGGTGCGGCCGGCCGGCTGGGCGAGGAAGAAGGCGCCGTGCTGGGCGGAGACCACCGGGGTCAGCTCGGTCATGATCAGCGAGGCGACGGCCTCCAGGTCCCGGCGGCCCTGGAGCAGGCCGGAGATCCGGGCCAGGTTGGTCTTGAGCCAGTCCTGCTCCTGGTTGGTGCGGGTGGTCTCGCGCAGGTTGGCGATCATCTGGTTGATGTTGTCCTTGAGCTCGTCGAGCTCGCCCGCGGCGTCCACGTCGATCCGCAGGCTCAGGTCGCCCCTGGTCACGGCGGTGGCGACCTGCGCGATCGCGCGCACCTGCCGGGTCAGGTTGTTGGCCAGCTCGTTCACCGACTCGGTGAGGTCCTGCCAGGTGCCGTCCACCCCGGGCACCCGGGCCTGGCCGCCCAGGCGGCCGTCGGTGCCCACCTCGCGGGCGACGCGGGTGACCTCGTCGGCGAAGGCGGAGAGCTGGTCGACCATCGTGTTGATGTTGGTCTTGAGCTGGAGGAACTCGCCGCGCGCGTCGACGTCGATCTTCTGCGAGAGGTCGCCCCGGGCGACGGCCGTGATCACCAGCGCGATGTTGCGGACCTGGCCGGTGAGGTTGTTGGCCATCTGGTTGACGTTGTCGGTCAGGTCCTTCCAGATGCCGGCCACGCCCGGCACGCCGGCCTGGCCGCCCAGCGTCCCGTCGGTGCCGACCTCGCGGGCCACCCTGGTCACCTCGACCGCGAACGCGGACAGCTGGTCGACCATCGTGTTGAGCGTCCCGGCGAGGGTCGCGATCTCGCCCTGGGCGTCGATGGTGATCTTCTTGGACAGGTCACCGCGGGCCACCGCGGAGGCGACCTCGGCGATGTTGCGCACCTGTCCGGTCAGGTTGGACGCCATGAAGTTGACGTTGTCGGTCAGGTCCTTCCAGATGCCCGACACCCCGCGCACCCGGGCCTGGCCGCCCAGGATGCCCTCGGTGCCCACCTCGCGGGCGACGCGGGTCACCTCGTCGGCGAAGGCCGACAGCTGGTCGACCATCGTGTTGACGGTGGTGACCAGCTCCAGGATCTCCCCCCGGGCGTCGACGGTGATCTTCTTCGACACGTCTCCGCGCGCCACGGCCGTGGTGACCTCGGCGATGCTGCGGACCTGGCTGGTCAGGTTGTTCGCCATCAGGTTGACGGAGTTGGTCAGGTCCTTCCACGTCCCCGACACCCCGGGCACGCTCGCCTGCCCGCCGAGGATGCCCTCCGTACCGACGTCCCTGGCGACCCTGGTGACCTCGTCCGCGAAGGAGGAGAGCTGGTCCACCATGGTGTTGATGGTGTTCTTCAGCTCCAGGATCTCCCCGCGGGCGTCCACCTGGATCTTCTGCGAGAGGTCGCCCTTGGCGACGGCGGTCGTCACCTGGGCGATGTTGCGCACCTGATCGGTGAGGTTGTTCGCCATGAAGTTGACGTTGTCGGTCAGGTCCCGCCACACCCCGGCCGCCCAGGGCACCTGCGCCTGGCCCCCGAGGCGCCCCTCGGTGCCCACCTGGCGGGCGACCCGCGTCACCTGCTCGGCGAAGCCGGAGAGCTGGTCCACCATCGTGTTGATGGTGTTCTTCAGCTCCAGCATCTCGCCGCGGGCGTCCACCTCGATCTTCTGCGAGAGGTCCCCGCGCGCCACCGCCGTGGTCACCTGGGCGATGTTGCGGACCTGGCCGGTCAGGTTGTCGGCCATGAAGTTGACGGAGTCGGTCAGTTCGCGCCAGACCCCGGCCACGCTCGGCACCTGGGCCTGCCCGCCGAGTCGGCCCTCGGTGCCGACGTCCCGGGCCACCGTGGTGACCTGGGCGGCGAACCCGTTCAGCTGGTCCACCATCGTGTTGACGGTGTTCTTCAGCTCCAGCATCTCGCCGGCCACGTCCACGGTGACCTTGCGGGACAGGTCGCCCTTGGCCACCGCCGTCGTCACCTGGGCGATGTTGCGCACCTGGGCGGTGAGCCGCCCGGCCATGGTGTTGACGGAGTCCGCCAGGTCCTTCCAACTGCCCGACACGCTGCGGACCTTGGCCTGGCCGCCGAGCTTGCCCTCGGTGCCGACCTCGCGGGCGACCCGGGTCACCTCGTCGGTGAACTCGGAGAGCTGGTCCACCAGTCCGTTGACGGTGCGGCCGATCTTCAGGTACTCGCCGCGCAGCGGGTGGCTGACCCCGTTGCTGTGCAGCGAGCGCAGCTCCATCTTCTGTTCCAGGTCGCCCTCGGCGATCGAGGTGAGCACCCGGCCCACCTCGGCCATCGGCCGCGCCAGGTCGTCGATCAGCGCGTTGCAGTTGTCGACGGCCGCCATCCAGGCGCCCTCGCCCGCGCCCGTCTCCAGCCGCTCGTTCAGCCGGCCCTCGCGGCCCACCGCCCGCCGCACCCGGGCCAGCTCGCCGGTCAGGTGCTGGTTGCGCTCGGCGACCTCGTTGAAAACCGCCGCGATCTCCGCCAGCGGGCCGTCGCCCGGGACGGTCAGCCGGCGGCGGAAGTTGCCGTCGCGCATCGCCGTCAGCGCGGACAGCAGCTTGCGCAGCTCCGCCGGCTCCGCGCCGCGGTTGTGGCTCCTCTGGCGACCGGCCGCGTTCCGCGGCGCGGCGCCGGAGCGTCCGCCGCGCGCTGCGGGCGGCGTCGTACCGGTTGCGTCCTTGGTGGCCGTGCTCAAAAGGGGCCCCTCCCACGTCGTGAACCATCCGGTGACCGCCCGTGCCCGTACGGCACGCGCCCGGTCACCGGTCCGGCCGGGCAGCGCGCCGGCGGGCCCTCACGGGACGCCGGCGCCCACGACCGACCGTACTGCTCCCGCCGGCCGTCGCGGACCCCCCAGTCTGGCAGCACCGGCGCCGCGTGCACGGCCGGTTGCGCACGGTTGGTACCACACCGTCCGGAACAGGTGGGCAGAATCACCCTCAGGAGCCTGTTTCACCGCCCCGCCCCCACGGGGAACCAAGCGGAAAGTAGGGTGGAGCGCTGCACCGGGCCACGACCCGACCCCAGCGCCGCCGCTCACCCGGTCCGGCGCACACGGGGAGTCGGCGCCGCACCCCGGACAGCCAGGCCAGAGCAGCAGAGGAGAAGTGGCAACGTGGTCACCGCGCGCGCAGCCGCCACCTTCGACCCGGACGGCCGGTCCGCCGCCGCCGCCCGCGGATTCGTCCGGGACGCACTGTTCGGCTGGGGCCTGCCGGAGGTCGTCGACGACGCCGTCGTCCTGGTCAGCGAGCTCGTCACCAACGCCGTCGTGCACGCCGGAACGGCCGCCGAGGTCTGCTGCCTGCGCGAGGAGGAGTCCGTCCGGATCGAGGTCACCGACCACCACCCGGAGCGCGGACTGCCCACCCTCGGCGACGGCCCCTCCTCCGACCGCTACGCCGACCCCGACGGCGAGGGCGGCCGGGGCCTGCTGATGTGCTCCGCCCTCGCCGAACGCTGGGGCGTCGAGTACGCGGCCGGGCAGAAGACCGTCTGGTTCCGCCTCGCCCTGCCCGAACACGTGACCGGCACCCGCTACGCCGTTCCCGCCACCCCCGGCAGCGACCTGCCCAGCGGCCCCGGTCCCGTCCACGTCGCCGTCGTCCAGCTCGACGAGGACGGCCGCGTCCTCGCCTGGAACCCCGACGCCGAGGCGCTCTTCCAGTACCCCGCCTCCGCCGTCCTCGGCCGACCCTGGGCCGACCTCGCCGTCTGGCCCCAGACCGGCGGGCACGGCCTCGGCCTCACCGACACCCTGCGCCTGGCCCGCTGGGAGGGCGGCTACGGCCTGCGGCTGCCCGACGGCGCCGAGGTCGAGGTGTACGGCCTCCAGGTGCGCGTGCGCGACACCGAGGGCGTCCCCTCCACCCTCTGCCTGCTCGTCCTCGAACCCGAGCGCGCCGTCCTGCGCTCCCCCGCCCGCGCCCTGCCCGGCGACCGCGGCGAGGGCGCCGGCCCCCGGCTCGACCTGCTGGCCGGTCCCGTCGCCACCGACGACCTCGACAGCCTGCTCCAGCGCACCGTCGAACGCGCCCGCGACCTCCTCGACGCCGACGCCGCCTACCTGCTGCTCACCACCGAGGACGAGACCGAGTTCGAGGTCCGCGCCGCCACCGGCCTCACCTCCGGGCACCGCCGCCACGCCCGCTTCCCCGTCGAGACCGGCAACCGCTACGACTCCGCGCGCCTGCCCTCCGTCCACGAGGACCTCGACAGCCGGCCCACCGGCATGCCGCTCCTGACCGGCAGCGGCATGCGCTCGCTGGTCACCGTCCCGCTCAAGGTCGAGGGCCGCCTCATCGGCTCCCTCGGCATCGCCACCGCCGTCCCCGGCTGCTACGACAACGAGGACGCGCTGCGCCTGCAGTTCGCCGCCGACCGCGTCGCCCTCGCCATCGAGAGCACCCGGCTCTCCGAGCTGGAGCGGCTGCGCCGGGGCTCGCTCTCCTTCCTCGTCGAGGCCTCCGACCTGCTCGCCGGCACCCTCGAACACGAGCAGACCCTCGCCCTGATGGCGCAGATGGCCGTCCCCACCCTCGCCTCCTGGTGCGCCGTCTACACCAACGCCGACCACGGCTCCCCCGCCGACCTCGCCTTCGTCCTGCACGAGGACGAGGACCGGATCGACCCGCTGCGCGACCTCCTCGACAAGACCCCCGCCCCGGAGGCCGGCCCCACCCACGGCGTCGACTTCTGGACGGCCCCGGCCGACACCGCCGCCGCCCACGGACTCACCGACGGCCCCGGGCTCTCCGGCGTGCTCGGCGAGACCGTCGTCCTGCCGCTGACCGCCCGCAACCGCGTCATCGGCCTGCTCGCCCTCGGCGTCCCCACCGGCATCCGGTTCCGCCAGGAGATCCTCGAACTCGCCGAGGACCTCTCCCGCCGGGCCGCCCTCGCCCTCGACAACTCCCGCCTCTACTCGGAGCGCACGGCCACCAGCCAGGCCCTCCAACGCAGCCTGCTGCCACCGGAGTTGCCCGAGATCCCGGGCGTCGAGGTGGACGTCTTCTACCAGGCCGCGGGCGAGGGCAACGAGGTCGGCGGCGACTTCTACGACCTGTTCACCATCCGCGAGGGCACCTACGGCTTCGCCATCGGCGACGTCTGCGGCACCGGCCCCGAGGCCGCCTCCGTCACCGGCCTGGCCCGCCACTCGCTGCGCCTGCTCGCCCGCGAGGGCCTGGACGCCCCTCAGGTGCTCAGCCGCCTCAACGCGGCCATCCTGGACGAGGGTTCGCGCAGCCGCTTCCTCACCCTGCTCTACGGCGAGCTGACGCCGATGCCCGACGGCAGCACCGAGCTCTCCCTCGTCTGCGCCGGCCACCCCCTCCCACTGCGCCTGCGCACCGACGGCCGCGTCGACCGCGCCGCCACCCCGCAGCCCCTCCTCGGCGTCCTGGAGGACCTCGACCTCACCGCCGAGCGCCTGGTGCTCTCCCCCGGCGAGGTCCTGCTCTGCGTCACCGACGGCGTCACCGAACGCCGCGAGGGCCTGCGCATGCTGGGCGACGACGGTCTCGCCGAGGTCCTCACCGGCTGCACCGGCCTCACCGCCGGAGCCGTCGCCACCCGCGTCCAGCGCGCCGTCGAACGCTTCGCCCCCGAGCCGCCGTCCGACGACATGGCGATCCTGACCCTGCGGGTTCCGACCCAGCGCCAATCGTGAACGTTCCACAGCTCACGCCGTCACGAATTGTTATCTTCACAAGGGTACAAGCGGGTTGGGCCGGGTAAACCGATCTCGCCGGGGATTCCCCCGGAAGAGGACGTGACCGGCGGCTCTCCGCCGGCCCATCACTTCTGACCTCACTTCTGACCGCAGCCCCCGCACGCTCTCCGTCGTGCGCCCTCGGCGCGGTCGCGCGCATCCACTCGTCGACAAACCGTCAAAGGGTTCACTGCGCCCTGCGCGCGCCCAGAGTGAAAGGAGCCTCCGGTGAGCAACGACGCAACCGGGGCATCGAACGCCCGCTCCACCGGAGCCGACGCGGGTAACCTCGGCTACCTCGCACTCGGCCTGACACTGCTCGCCTACGGCCTCCTCTCCACAGGTGTCCTCAAGGGCACCGGCGTCGGAGACGCGGCCCACCTCGCCCACCTGCTCGGCGGCGTCACCCTCTTCCTCGCGGGCCTCTGGCAGCTCCGCGGCGGCGAGGGCTTCACCGGAACCGCCTTCACCAGCCTCGGCGCCTTCTGGGCGACCTGGTCGGCGGCCGGCGGGGCGAGCAAGAACGCCGCCGGTCTCTTCCTGCTGCTGTGGGCCCTGCTGGCCCTCACCCTCACCGCGGCGAGCTGGGGCGCGGGTCTGCTCAGCCGGGCCGTCTACGGGCTGCTGACGCTCTCCCTCGTGCTCTCCGCCATCGCCACCTTCGGCGGCTACGGCGGGCTCGCGAAGGTCGCCGGCTGGGTCGCGGCCCTCTCCGGCCTGGCCGCCTGGTACTGGGCGACCTCCGCACTGAGCAACGGCTCCTGGGGGAAGGTCTCCCTGCCGGTCAAGTGACCTGCCGGGAGCCGTCCTTCACCCTCTCGGGCTCGTTCCCGGGCCCCTCGGCGGGTTCGACGGACCCGACGGGCTCGACGCGCTCGGCACCTGATCGGGGCAGGGCCTCCGCCACCGCGGGGGTCCTGCCCCCCAGCCGTGCCGCGAACGCCTGCGCCGCGTACGCGAGGAGCAGGATCACGACGGCGACGATGCCGTCCGCCCAGAAGTGGTTCGCCGTCACGACGACCACGGCCACCGTCAGCACCGGGTGCAGCACCATCACCCACCGGAACGGGCTCGGCGACACCCGCACCACCGCGACCGCCGCCAGCACGCACCAGGCCACGTGCACCGAGGGCATCGCCGAGAGCTGGTCGGCCACCACCATCCCGCCGACCGCGCCGCCGTACACCGACTGCCCGTACTGCGCGGCCACGTCCACGAAGCCGTTCTGCGGCAGCATCCGGGGCGGTGCCACCGGGATGAACTGCACCAGCAGACAGACCGCCGTGGTGATCACCACCGTGTTCCGCACCCACGCGTACCGCTCGCGGTGCCGGAAGAACACCCAGGCGAGCACGCCCAGCATCACGGCGAAGTGCATCGACGCGTAGTAGTAGTTGGCGAACCTCACCAGCACCGGGTACGGCGTCACCGCGTCCTGCAGCGAGGCCTCGTCCGGCAGCCCGACCGCCAACTCCGTGCGGTGGATCCAGCGGGCCCGGTCCAGCGCGTGCTCCGTCCCCATCACGGACAGCCGGCCCACCAGCTGCCAGAGCGCGAACAGCGCCAACAGCGTGCCGGCCTCGCGCAGCAGCGCCGACAGGCCGGCCCTCCGGGCCTTCGCCGCCGCGTACGCACCGCCGTAGAGCACGACTGCGGTGCCCCCGGCGGACTGCCAGGTCAGGGTCAGGTTCTGCATTCGCAGAGGGTAACGCAAAAAGACCCCCTCCCGAATGGGAGGGGGTCTTTTTGGAATAATTGTTCGGCGGCGTCCTACTCTCCCACAGGGTCCCCCCTGCAGTACCATCGGCGCTATGAGGCTTAGCTTCCGGGTTCGGAATGTAACC